>JBOHKK010000506.1:0-3200 GCA_050729115.1 Geminicoccaceae bacterium
CGATGGGACATCGCGTGTTCACGTTTCGACCGCTTAATGTTCTATGAATGTTCTATAGCTCGGCCGGCCTTCCTGTCAACGCGCGACGGGTTTTCTGCTGTTGTGTTGAACAAAGTCAGCATATATACATCGCATGGTCCTGCACATCCGCGATCCCGAAGCCGACCGCCTGGCGCGCGAGCTGGCGGCGCGCACCGGTCAGCCGATCACCCGCGTCGTGGTCGAGGCCCTGCGCGACCGGCTGAAGCGCGAGCAGAGCCGGACCATGTTTCCCCGCCTCCAGGACGAGATCATGGCGATCAGCCGGCGGACGGCGGCGCTGCCGCGCCGCACCGGCCGCACCGCGGACGAGATCCTCGGCTACGACGAGCGGGGCCTGCCCCGCTGATGGTGCTCGACACCTCGGCCATCGTCGCGATCCTGTTCGGCGAGCCCGAAGCCGAAAGCTTCGCCCTGGCGATCGAGCAGGACGGGGTGCGCCTGATGTCGGCCGCTTCGGTGCTCGAGGCGGCGATCGTGGTCGAGAGCGAGCTCGGCGATCCCGGCGCGCGCGAGCTCGACCTCCTGCTCTACCAGGCCGGGATCACGATCGTGCCGTTCTCGCCCGAGCACCTCGCCGCGGCGCGCCATGCGTTTCGGGTCTTCGGCAAAGGCCGGCACGCCGCCGCCCTGAACTTCGGCGACTGCTTCAGCTATGCGCTGAGCAAGAGCACGGGCGAGCCGCTCCTGTTCAAGGGCGAGGATTTTCCGCGCACCGACGTCGCGCGTTGTCCATTGCCTTGAATGCCCGGCCAGAGGCGCAACCGGCGGCGCGTGCCTTACTCAAGCTGGTCGAGGAGCACGCGGGTGTTCTTCAGATCGGCGGTCTCGAAGCCCTCGGTGAACCAGCCGTAGATTGGTGCGAGCAGGTGGTGGGCCTCGCCTCGCCTGCCCTGCTCCGCCCAGAGCCGGGCGAAAGCGCCCACCTTCGGGAACCGCGCCGCTGCAGCTCGGGCAATCCATGACATCTTCCTGATGCTGGCAAATACCGTAGCCGATCCCGGCGTCCGGCAACAGAGCCACACGTGCGCTGCGGTTCTGGTTCACATCCCTGATATCGCTCTCCGGCTGCGCCGGCGGCTGTGGTAACAGGCTGCCGAGACGTGCGCTCGTCCGGGAGGGGGCTCGAGGGATGCAGAGGTGAGCGGGACGTTGGGTTTTCGCCTGCGGCTCACCCGACCTACCCGACCAGCTCGGCCGGATCGATCATGGCGGTGCCGGCGCCCGGCCCGCGGCCAAGGCCAATTGCCTGGCGGACAGGTGCGCAGGCGAGCGTGCCGGCAGACGCCGGCGGCGCCTTGCGCTTCCCCTGGCGCCTCAGGGGATCCAGTAGAACGGGTTCGGCAGCTTGAAGGTGCGCAGGGCGTAGCCGCCCTCGAGATCGCTCAGCTGATCGCCCATGTTGAGCACGATCGTGTAGCCCTGCTCCACGATCTCGCGGCGCTTGGGCGCCTTGAAGTCGGCGGCGGAGGCGAACACCGCGCCGTCCGGCTCCATGTACAGGCCCGCCCACGCGGGATAGCCGGCGGCGCGCAGGTTGCGCGCGGTCGCGCTGCGCTGCGATTCCGGCCGGCCGGTGATCAGGAACAGCGCCATGCCGCGCGCCTGCGCGAGGCGCGCCACTTCCAGCGTCGGGTCGATCGGAGCCGCCGCGGCCATCTCGGCCCACGGCACCCAACCGCACGGTCCCTGGGGCAGATCGCAGGGGCCGTGCATGATGCGGCCGACGTCATTGGCGACCAGATAGGGCCAGTTGGAGAGCGAGGTCTCGTCGATGTCGAGCACGATCGCCGCCCGCTCGCCGTCGGTCTCGACCCCGTCCAGATAGCGCGCCGCCTCGGCGGCCACCGCCCTGAGATCACGCGCGTAGGCGCCGGAGGCCTGGTAGCGCAGCAGGTCCTGCTTGAGGACGCCGAGATTGGGCATCGGCTCGGTCGGCAGGACCGGGCGGTCCCGCTGCGCGCATCCTCCGAGCAGCAGCAGGCCAAGGAGCGTCGTGAACGCGAGTCGTTGCAGGGCGCCTGTCATCTTGCCTCCTCCCAAAGGGCTCTGAATTGCTTGGTCCTCCCAACGAACTCTGGCGGCGCGCAGCCTGCCTCAAGCCTGGCTTCGGCTGGCGGCGGCGTAGATCGTGAACGCCAGGCAGGCGAGCGCGGCGAAGATCGGCAGCCCGTGCGGCGACAGGTCTCGCCAGGCCGGCGAGCGCCGGGCCGAGCAGCGCGCCGACGCCCCACATCAGCCCCATCACGGCGTAGATCCCGACCAGCTCGGCGCCCTGATAGCGGCTGCCGACCACGGCCATCATCAGGGTGTAGATGCCGACGAACACGCCGCCCCAGACGAACAGCAGGGGATAAGCGAGCCAGGGGTCGTGCATGACCAGCGGCCAGAGCAGGGCGCCGCCGACCGCCAGCAGCCCGAGGATCAGCACGAGCCGGCGCCGGTCCATCTTGTCGCCGAGCCAGCCGATCGGCAGCTGCAGCACGATCGCGCCGAACATCAGGCACGAGATCAGGCGCGTCGCGCCCGCCTCGCTCCAGCCCTCGCCGATCGCGTAGAGTGGCAGGAAGGACAGGCCTGCGGTCTCGATGCCGGCATTCAGCCCTTCGGCGGCGATCGCCACCGGCGCCAGCCACAAAAAGCGCAGGAGGTTGCCGGGCGAGCCCTCGGCGAACGCCGGCGCGATCACCTTGGGCGAGGCGATCAGCAACGCCGCCGCCAGCGCCAGTGCGGCGCCGACCAGATAGGGCGTCGCCCCGGCCGTGCCGATCACGGACAGGATCAGCGGCCCGAGCGCGAAGCCGACCGACAGCGCCGCGACGTACATCGCCATCGAGCGCGCGCGGCTGCGCTCCTGCGACAGCTGATTGACCCAGGTCTCCGACAGCGTGAACAGCGCCTCGGAGGCGGCGCCGAGCACGAAGCGCAGCGGGAACCAGAGCCAGATCCCGGGCATCTCCGGCAACAGCGCCAGAACGCCGGCGGCGGCGAGCAGCGCGCCGAGGATCAGGCGCCGGGGCCCGATCCGCGGCACCACGCGCGGCAGGACGAGCGCGATCGCGAGCACGCCGAACGCGTGCATGGCGGCGTTCAGGCCGATCACGGATTCGCGCGCGCCGCGCTCGGCGAGGTCGAGCGCGATCAGGGTCGCGCTCAAGGAG
>JBOHKK010000507.1:0-3200 GCA_050729115.1 Geminicoccaceae bacterium
GCTCTCGACCGAGCACCGGATGCCATGCGCCTGCCGATCGAGGTTGACCAGACGGCAGATGGCGCCGCCGGTCGGGTAGTACACGCCGGTGACGCCGCCGGTGCCGATGGTGATGAATTGCTGCTCCTGGGCGGAAGCGAGATCGGCCATGAGCAGGGCGGCGCCGGCCAGCACGCCGAGCGCGACGCCAGTGGGCCAGGATGTGGGACTGGGTCGAAGGTGCATCGGACCTCCCCTTGGTTCATGCAGCTGACCAAGCTTAGCTAGCGCCGCTGGTATGGGTCAAGGATCGGCCCCCCTCGGACCTGAGTCTCGGCAGGTGCCCGCCGACACTTGCTCGCGAGAACTGTCGAAGTCGACCGACAGATCACGCCAATTCGTGCTGCCCGACGATCATTTCGTATTGCTTGCAGCCGGCAAGATCGGCTAAGTATCTTTCCTGAAGCCCTGGGCCCGATCAGGAGAACCCGGCCATGGAAACGCTGAGCAGGAACTGGGGATGGCTTCTGGCCCTCGGCATCCTCATGATCGTCCTGGGGGTGTTCGCGATCGCCGCGCCCTACGGCGCGACCCTCGCGGTGCAGTTTGCGCTCGGCTGGATCCTGGTGATCGGCGGCATCGCTGAGGGCATCCACGCCTTCATGGCCAGAGGCTGGGGCGGCTTCCTGCTCGAGCTTTTGAGCGCCATCCTGTATCTGGTGGTCGGCGTCCTGCTCCTGGTCAACCCCGTCGGGGGCGCGCTGGCGCTGACCATCGTGCTGGCCGTGTTCCTGATCGTGGAGGGCATCTTCAAGATCATCATGGCGATGCGCGTGCGCCACCACAGCGGCTGGGGCTGGCTGCTGGCGAGCGGCATCCTGTCGGTGATCCTCGGGCTGATGATCTGGGCCGAATGGCCGGCCTCGGGCCTGTGGGTGATCGGCCTCCTGGTCGGCATCCAGCTGGTGTTCACCGGCTGGGCGCTGGTGATGCTCTCGTTCGCCGCCCGGGCCCACCGTCAGGCGGCGGCGCCGGCGACCTGACCCGCTGCAGGGACGGCGCAGGATGCGCGAGTAACCGGGCGGGGTGAGCACGAATCTCCGAGCGGCCCGGCGAGGGTTATTCCACTCTCGGTGCTGCAACACATCCGAGATCGCTGTTGGAGGCCTCGGATCGCGCCATGAGCGGGTCGAACGCACCCCGCCCCAACCCGCCAAACGGCATTTGGAGAACGGCTAGTGGTTCGAACCAAACGAAGGAGTCCCTTCGTTTGGACCCTCGCGAACCACTAACCCTATGATTCTAGTGGTCTTTGCGACCAGCCGTGTGGGAATCATCTGTCTGATCCGGACCACTAGAGCGTCGGCCGCCAGGGCTTCAACGATGGGATTTGACCATTTCGACGTCCTGCTGCATGATCAACCATTGCGGAACCAGTAGGCATGGATCGAGCTATCCCAAGTTGCTGCCGGCTGCGATCAAGCGTGACGCGGTCGTCCTCACCGCTGCGGCCATCTCGATCGCAAAGGTGGGCGGTATTCCGCTGGTGCTCGCTCTCGCTGCCTGATGGTCGCTGTCTTTACCCTGCTCGAAGCGCGTTACCTGCACCTCGAGCGCGGTTTCCGGGACCTCTATGACGAAGTGCGACTTGATACGAACAATCGCCGTCCGGATTTCAGGCTCAAATCTTCGCAAAATGGGGAGCGTCTCCTGAGGGCCGCCTGTTCCTGGTCGGTTTTTCTACGGAACACTGATGCTTTTATGATCGTCCCGCTCCCGTATCTTGGAGGTTGAGATTGGCAATGTTCCCGCGTGCTACGCTTCTCACAGGGATACCGCGGAAGCGCCGCGTGTTCTTCTCCTTCCACCACCAGCAGGATATCTGGCGCGTGAACCAGATCCGCAACTCCTGGCGTTATCGCCACGAGAGCGAACGTGAAGCCGAAGGGTTCTATGACGGCAGCATCTGGGAGAGAAGCAAGGCGGCAGGTGACGAGTCGTTCAAGGCGCTCATCCGCGAGGATATCAAGAACACCTCGGTCACCTGTGTGCTCGCCGGTACCCATACATACCGGCGACGGTGGGTTCGCTATGAGATCGCGCGGAGCATCGTCAAGGGGAACGGCTTGCTCACGGTAAAGATACACAGCATCAGGGATTCATCAGGTTCCACAACCTCGGAGGGTCCGAACCCGCTGGACTATATGGGTGTCTACCGAGTGCCTGACGGCCGAACCCTTCTGGCGGATTGCGATGATAGCGACCAATGGCGTACCTATCCCGACTATACACAGGCCGTCGACCTGCCGGCCGGCTGGGAACAGCCAGGAGGCAACACGGTCATTCCGCTATCGCGCTGCGGCCGCGTCTATGACTATGTCGCGCAATAACGTCTTTTCTCCCGGAACGTCACGCGGCCTCGAGGGCCTCTTCGGGCGGCGTGTAAGGCAGGTCGAGATCCTGCGCGACCGCAGGGTGGGTGATGCGGCCGTGGTGGACGTTGAGCCCGGCCAGCAGGTGCGGATCGTCCAGGCAGGCCTGGCGATAGCCCTTGTCGGCGATCGCGCAGACGTAGGGCAACGTGACATTGTTGAGCGCGAAGGTGGAGGTGTTGGCGACCGCGCCCGGCATGTTGGCGACGCAGTAGTGCACCACCCCGCCCTCGACGTAGGTCGGATCGGCATGGGTGGTCGGGCGTGAGGTCTCGGTGCAGCCGCCCTGATCGATCGCCACGTCGACGATCACCGAGCCGCGGCTCATGATGCCGAGGTGGGCGCGCTTGATCAGCTTGGGCGCGGCGGCGCCCGGGATCAGGGTCGCGCCGATCACCAGATCGGCATCGCGCAGCTCCTCGTCGAGGATGCCAAAGGTGGAGTAGCGGGTGATCAACTGCACCCCGAACTCGCGATCGAGCTCGTTGATCCGCGGCACCGAGCGCTCGAGCAGCACGACGCGGGCGCCCATGCCGAGCGCCACCCGGGCGGCGTTGCTGCCGACCACGCCGCCGCCGATGATCAGGACCTTGCCCGGCGCCACGCCGGGCACGCCCGGCAGCAGCACGCCCGAGCCGCCCTGGGCCAGCTCCAGCGAATGGGCGCCGGCCTGGATCGACATCCGCCCCGCGACCGCGCTCATCGGGGCGAGCAGCGGCAGCCCGCCGCGCGCGTCGGTGACCGTCTCGTAGGCGATCGCGACGCAACCGGACGCCATCAGGTCTGTGG
>JBOHKK010000508.1:0-3166 GCA_050729115.1 Geminicoccaceae bacterium
CTGGGCGCGGCCGCGGCGATCGCCGGGCGGGCCTATCTGCTCGGCCTGGGACTGCTGCTGCTCAATCGGTTGTGCGACGGGCTGGACGGCGCGGTTGCGCGCCGCCGCGGCCTCACCGATCTCGGCGGCTTCCTCGACATCGTCCTCGACTTCCTGATCTATGCCGCCGTGCCGTTCGCCTTTGCCCTGGCCGACCCCGAAGCCAACGCGCTCGCCGCGGCGTTTTTGATCTTCAGCTTCGTCGGCACCGGCTCGTCGTTCCTGGCCTTTGCGATCATGGCGGCCAAGCGCGGCATCGGCACCGAGCTGCGCGGCCGCAAGTCGCTGTACTATCTGGGCGGGCTGACCGAAGGCACCGAGACGATCTTGGTGTTCGTCCTGGCGTGCCTGTGGCCCCCATGGTTCCCGTGGCTCGCCTTGATCTTCGGCCTGCTTTGCTGGCTCACCACCGCCACCCGGATCGCCGTCGCCGTCCAGATGCTCCGTTGATTCATACCGACCCTGCGAAGTCCTGAACTTCGCGGTCGGCAGGGCGCGCGGGGTTGGCAGGCCGGTCGCGCGCTCAAAGAGAAGGATGATGCCGAGCAAACAAGGATGCGAGCTTTGTGAGCCCGGTGTCAGCCGCCGGAGTCGGTGATCGGGACGCGTCGGACGGCGCCATGCCTGCCCAAGCCACACGCTGCGGCGCAGGCGAAGGTCGCGAGCAGGAGCGATCCGACCAGGTTCCAGCCGGCAAGGGTGAGGCCGAGCAAGGTGAAGCTCACCTGATCGCAGGCAGGCGGCGCCTCGGCCAGCAGCCGCTTCAGGTCCTCGATGCTCTCGGCGCTGCCGCCGGCGACGCAACCTGCCGGTAGCGCCCACCATCCCTGCTCGATGCCGACGTGATAGGCGGCGAGGCCGGCACCGGCCAGGAGCACGAGGGTGGCCAGCCCGAGCATGGCGCGCGGGTACGCGAACCAGCCGACGACGCCGAGGGCGATCAGCGCCACGTACGGCCAGCGCTGCCAGATGCACAGCGGGCAGGGCGGCAGGCCACCGAGATACTGGAGCGCGAGCGCGCCAAGCAGGATGGCGGCGCTCGCGAGCGCGAGGCACAGGCAGGCACGGGACGGTTCGAGGGCGCGGGCGAGCATGCGCCGAGCTTAGCGCAGGCCGCTGCGCCCGTCGCGGGGCTTTTTCGCGGCCGGGCAGACCGCCGCGATGCGCCCATGACCGGCGTCGGCCCCGACCAGGTCCTCCCGCGAAACCGCGGCGCGACCGGCCGATCGCGCCGGCCCTCCGATCCTCGATGCGGCGCCTGTCGATCCGAGCGGAATGCCGCGCCTGCCGAGAACATCGTGGAACCTTTCGTACCGGAGGGCGTTCCCCGCCGCATGATCAACCCGCGACGATGCGGAGGAGGCGCCTGCCGCCATGTACAGCGTTTTTTACATCATCGGCGTGGTCGTCGTGGTCTTGGCCATCTTGTCGCTACTTGGCCTGACCTGACGATCCATCCGACCTACCGCACCCCGCAGAATCGGAGGCAGCCATGGCAAGTCCAGGCACAGATCCATTGAATCGACCGACCGATACCGGGCTCGAGCATACCGGCGGCGAGACCGAGACGGCCAAAGAGAAGGCGGAACACCTGAGTGATCGGGCCAAGGAGAAGGCCGGCGATCTGACGCGGCAGGCGGAACGGGCGGCCGACGACATGCGGCACCGGGCGCGCTCGGCTGCGACGGACCAGAAGAACGCGGCGGCCGGCCGAATGGAAGGCATCGCGCACGCGCTGCGTACCGCATCGGATGATCTGCAGAACCAGGGTCAGCCGACGATCGCCGAGTACTCGCGCCATATGGCCGAGGGCCTGGAAAGCATGGCCGAATCGCTGGCCAGGCGTGATGTCGACGACCTCGTGGGTAGCGTCGAGGACTTCGCGCGGGCGCGCCCGGTGGCGTTTCTGGGTGGCGCCGTGGTCGCCGGATTCGCGCTTGCCCGCTTCATGAAGAGCTCGTCGGCGCGGCGCTACGAGAGGTCGACGGCATCGGCGCCGTATCCGCCATCCGCGGGCGCGTCGGCAGCGGGCGGCTCGCCGTACCGTGAGCAGGGAGGCCTCTGATGCAGACCACTGGCGATCGATCGTTCAAGGAGCTCTTCGGAGATCTCACCAACAGCGTCTCGACGCTGTTTCGCAAGGAGATCGAGCTCGCTCGCGCCGAGGCGTCGGAAAAGGTCGGCCAGGCGGCGTTCGCGGCCGGCTCGCTCGCCGGAGGCGGGATCCTCGCGCTCGCCGCCTTGATCGTGCTCTTGCAGGCGCTGGTCATCGCGCTCACCGAGCTTGGCCTGGCGCCGGCGCTCGCCGCCCTGATCGTCGGCGGCGTCGTGGCGATCATCGCTTTCGCCTTGATCTACAAGGGCATGAACGACCTCAAGGCGAGCAGCCTCGCCCCCACCCGCACGGTCGATTCCCTGCGGCGCGACGCGCACATCGTCAAGGAGCAGGCGCAATGAGCACCCGATACGACACCAATCCCGGATCCAAGTCGGCCGAAGAGGTCGAGCGCGAGGTGCAGGCTTCGCGCGCCGAGGTCGAAGAGACCCTCGAGGCGATTCAGCAGCGCCTGTCCCCCGGACAGCTGTTCGACCAGGCCGTGGACTACATGCGGGGCAGCGGCGGCAACGAATTCCTGCACAATCTCGGGGCCACCGTTCGGGACAATCCGGTTCCGGTCGTCCTGATGAGCACCGGCCTCGCCTGGCTGATGCTCGCGGGCCCACGCTCCAGAAGGCGCTACGACGAGGACGACGATCTCGGCGACTATTCCGAGGGCCACTACGGCGCCGGCGGCTACCCTGCCGGCTACTATCCCGCCGCCGACTATGGTCCCGATGACGAGGATGAGGTCGGCGCTGCCGGCCGCCCGCTCGGCGCCCAGACGCGGGCCGCCGGCGGCGAGGCGCAGGGCAGGGCGGGCAAGGCCTTCGCCGAGCGCGCCAAGGAGACCGCCGAGGCGGCGCGCCGCAAGGCGCAGCAGCTGCGCGCGGGCGGTCACGCGCACGTGCAGGGACTGAGCGAAGCCGGCGGCGAGACGGCACAGTCATGGGGCGAGACGGCACAGGAATGGGGCGCCGGGGCGCGGGAAACGGCGCAGGAATGGAGCGCCGGCGCCCGCTCGACGGC
>JBOHKK010000509.1:0-3139 GCA_050729115.1 Geminicoccaceae bacterium
CCTCTCGAGGATGGGGAAGATCGGGTTCGCTCGGCCTGACGGAGCCGGCCGCCGACCCGGATAGCGATCCCACAAAATCCTGACCTTCGGGCTCGGTATTGCGCGCGGGGTTGGATGATCGGCCTGCGTCCGAAGAGAAGGATGATACCGCCAAACAAAGGTTCGAAATTTGTACGCCCGGTATCAGTCGTCGTCCCGGTCGCCGCGGTCACCACCGCCATCTCGCCCGCCCCGATCGCCGCGGTCACCACGGTCACCACCGCCGTCTCGCCCGCCGCGGTCACCGCCCCCTCGCCCGTCCCGGTCGTCGCCGCGGCCGTCTCGGTCGTCGCCCCGGTCCCCTCGGCCACCGCCAACCCCGCCGCGATCGCCGTCGCCGCGGCTCGTGCCGCTATCGCGACCGATGCCATCAGCGATCCCGCGGCCGAGGCCACCAGCGATGTCGCCTATGCTGTCGCCGATCTCGCGACCTATGTTGCCAGCGAAGCCGCCGATGCCGCCGCGCGCGCTGCCGCCATCACCGGCGCGCCCGTCGCCGTCGTTGGTACTGCCGCCGCTGGTATTGCCGCTGTCGCTTCCACCGCCACCGCTACTGCGGCCGCCGCCACGATCACGGTCGACGCCGTTGTTGCCGCCGCCATTCGCGCCGCCATCACTCGCGTCGCCGTCGGCGCTGCCGCCACCGCCGGCTTCGGCGTCGGGGCTGCCGCCGCGATCACTGCCACCACCACTGCGCTCGCTCCTGCTGTCGCCAGCATCGGCGACGGCGGCACCGATGCCGCCTCGAGGTCCCTGGCGATCGCTGTCGTCACCGCGGGCACGAATCGTCGGTCGCGCCGGACCGGACGCCAACAGGATCTTGAACTCGGCCCACCATGCCCGCAGGGCGTCCGGCAGGCTCTGATCGGTGGCGGCGACCGCGCGCGTAACCGGGGCGGCGTCGGGCTCTGGCCGCTGCCTGGGTTCCCGCGCGGGCACCAGGACCGGCTTCAGCGCCGGTCTGGGCAAAGGCGCGCTTTCGACGCCGCGCCGCGCCGCGACGGTGCGTCCGCCGGGTGGCGCGGCTGCCGCCGAGGCCGCCTGGATGACCTCGATCGGCTTGAATGCAGGTTTGGGCGGCGTTCTCGACGCCGATCCCGGCTCCGGCACGGCCGCGGCGGCAGCCGGCGCGGCCGGTGTGGTTTCGCGGGGCGCGACGGCCGGGATCTCCCGCAGTCCCGCGATCGAGCCCCGCGGGCGCCGCGGCGCCGTCGCAACGCTGTCGATCGCGCTCATGTTGAACTGAAGGGCCGCGAGCGCCGGTCGCTCTGCCTTACCGAGCGTTTCGGTCGGCTTCTGGCGTCCGACCGTGGCCAGGCGACGCTCCGGGGGCCCGACCTTCCCGGCCGGAGCCGCTCGATCCCGCAGCTGCGGGCCCGGATCCAGCTTGAGGGGCGTCTGGTCCGCCACGACCAGGGGAGCCTGAGCGAGCTGCGACGGCTCACCGAGCTGGTGATATGCCGCCCAGATGACCGAGCCGAACACCACGTACGGCAAGCACATGAGTGACAAGAGCAAAGTCCTGCGCACTCGTCCCCGGCGAACGTTACAATCGACGGTTGCTTGCTGACCTACATAACCATCGTCTTTTTGTGGCGATGGATTTGGTATGTTGCGCATCGCCGCCCCCAAAGACGCGCCATCACGTGCCTCGCCCCGGCGACTATTGCACCAGGATCGACGCTCCGCAACCCGCTCGATTGCGTTTGCGCTTGCGTCGACCCGGACCGACCGTGACGCCAGACGCCGATCGGAGGCCGCCCGGCTCGGGCGTAGAGCGTATGCCGATGCGGCCTGCCGGTCTCGTCGAGCCGCATGAGCGCGGACCAGGCAACGGGCTTGGCCAAGGGATGGCCTACGCTCTAATAGGTATGGCCTCAGGGGCCGGCGGGGCCGTTGGAATCATCCGCCGCCATCACGCCAGGGAGGGACTCGTCATGGCCGATACGGCATCTCGTCAGGCGCGCCGCCGCTTCCTCAAGCTCGCCACCGCCGGCATGGCGGCACTGCCGCTGTGCGGCGGGTGCCTCGGCCGCCGCGCCCTCGCGCAAGAGCAGGTGGCAGAGGACGAAGAGCTCGCCCAGCAGCTGGGCTACAAGCACGCTGCCACCGAGGTCGATCCGAACGAATGGCCCGACTATCAGGACGGGCACATCTGCGCCAACTGCCAGCTCTACCATGGGACGGAGGCCGACGAGTGGGGCCCGTGCGACATCTTCGGCGGCAGGCTGGTCGCCGCCAACGGCTGGTGCCTGTCCTGGCTCGAGCGGGAAGCCTGAGCGGCGCCGGCGCCCGAGCCGTCCGGTGGTGCGCGCGCCGGGCTCGGCTCGCGGCAAGCGAGCCGTGCTGCAACCGCCGGTTTGATGCTATGGGTAGGACGCGTTCGTTGCAGGAGCAGGTGTCGGCATGCCGTTGTGGCAGAGACTGCTGGTGACCCTGGTCGCCATGGCCGCGGTCAGCCTGATCGTCGGGCTGGTGTGGCGGGCGCTGTTCGGCTTCGAGCTGCCGAGCTATCTCGCGGGCGTGGTGGGCGGGCTCACCGCCGTGCCGGTCTGGGAGTTCCTGAAGCGGGTGGGGCCGAGAGCGCCGCACGCGACGCCCCCGGCCTGAGGCGGGCGCGGTGATCTGAGCCCCGGATCAGTCTGCGCAGAACTCCTTATGCGGCTCACCAGGGGTGACCATGCTCGCCGTGGCTCGGCCGGGCCAAGGAACGCTTCTCCGGAATGCGGGGGTATACACTTGACCGCCACGATGGACAGGGGATCGAGATGGATCGCGCTCTTGGGGTTTCTCGCGCTCTGCCTCGCCGTTGCGGGGATCGGCGGCGTGGTGACCTCGACCAGCGTCGACACCTGGTACCGGGCGCTCGCGAAGCCGGTATTCATGCCGCCGGGTGACCTGTTCGGTCCCGTCTGGACCGTGCTGTACGCGATGATGGCGATCGCCGCCTGGCTGGTCTGGCGCCGGGTCGGCTGGCGCGGCTGGGCGCTGCCGCTGTTCGTCGCTCAGCTAGACCATTTTCCCCTTGGGTGGACCCGCGGCCCCGGCCCGCTCCCCCTCCCAACCACCCACCGATGGTACCCTTGGGGCGGTTGGGAGG
>JBOHKK010000510.1:0-3138 GCA_050729115.1 Geminicoccaceae bacterium
ACCTACGAGTACTCGCCGGCCTTCGTGCTGGCGATCGACCGCGCCCCGCTCGTCATCGGCCTCACCTGGGCGCTCATCCTCGCCGGCGCCATGCGCATCACCGATGCGCTCGGCGTGCGCCGCCGATGGGCCCCGTTCGTCGACAGCGTGCTGGCCATCATGCTCGACCTCGCGTTCGACGCCATCGCCATCCGCATGGGCCTCTGGACATGGCGCGACGTCGGACTCACCGATGGCTGGTTCGGCGTGCCGGCCGGCAACTTCTACGCCTGGCTCTTCGTCACCCTCGCCTTCAGCCTCCTGAGCCGATGGCTGCGCGACGCCTCCCCTCGCCGCCCTGCCCTGGAGTGGCTGCAGCTGGCGATTCCGATTCCCGCCTTCGTCATCCTGCTCGCCTCGCTGGTGCCGTTCGTGCTCCTCGCACCGGTCGTCGACCCGACGCCAGGGGGTGGAATGGTCATCTTTCTGGTCGCGCTCATTGGGTTCGTGGCCGCCGCCGCGTACGGCGTGTGGGGACCGAACCGCCTGCCGCCCGACGGGCAGCGCACGGCGATCCTCGACCTGCGGCTGGCGTTCCTCACGCGGGTCGCCATTCACGCCTTCTTCCTCGCCGCGCTGCTGGTCATGGGTCTCGCTGGCGACATCCCGGTGCTGCTGATCGTGGCCTTGCTGCTCCTCGCCGCGGAGGTCCCGCTCGCCGCGCTCGTCTCGTCGCGGCGCGGGCTGCCCAGTCGCGGCACGGCTGAACGGGCGCGCGAAGCAGGAGCTCGCAGGCATTCCGTGGGGTGGATACGTGCGGACGACACCTGAGCCCGCGCTCCCGTGGAGCTTCACTCGCAGCACCGACACGCGCGCCTGCGGGGCGCAGCCCAGGTCCGCTCCGGGTCCCGTCTGGGTTCCGTCTGGTGCGTTCGCATCAGGCTCGCGTCAGATTCCAACCACAGCCGCATTACGGGCTGCCAACGCCCCGATTGGTGTCAGGCGCCAACCACAGCCGGACTAGGCTGTCCTGACCCCAGGATGTAGCGACACGCGAGGCGGCGCATCCGCGTCACTTCGACCACATCTTGACCTTGCCCAGGACCTCCTCGGGCGTGCGTCCCCTGGTCCAGCGCCCGGTGTGGGCGCGCTCGGTGTTGTAGTAGCGCAGGTAGCGCGCCAGGTCCAGCCGCAGCCCGGTCTGCTTGGGGATCAGGTACCTGGCGAAGGCCGGCTTCCAGCACTCGTCGAGGATCGTGCCCTGCACCCGCTCCACGCAGCCGTTGGTCTGTGGCCGACCGGCACGGATGAACACCTGCCGCGCTCCCAGCTGCGCCACTGCGCGGCCGAACTCGAAGCTGCGGAACTCGCTGGCGTTGTCGCTCATGGCCGCCTCCAGCCGCCAGCCGCGGCGGGCCAGGTCGGCCGCCGCCCGCCGCGCCAGGGCGCTGGTCCAGCGCGCGGATGGGTTGCGCGGCGTGACGTGCAGCTCGGCCCACACGTGGGCGGAGGCGACGTCGATGGCGGTGTACTGCCACACCGTGCCGGCGGTGCCGGACAGGCGCCCGATGCAGAAGCAGTCGAACTGGACCAGCTCGCCGGGATGGTCGACCGCCAGGTGGCGCTCCGGTGGCGGCGGGCGGTGCGCCGGCTCGGGCGGCGCCGCGTAGCCCGCCACCAGGCCGAGGCGCTTCGAGCGCGTGCCGAGCCCGTGGCGGCGCAGCACGCGCCACACGCCGTTGGGGCTGAGGCGGATGCCGCCCCAGCGCATCCGTCGCAGCTCGGCGCTGATACGAGCCGGTCCGAAGCCGGGATGACCGAGCGCGAAGGCCAGCACGCGCTGCTCGATGAGCGGGCTGGTCTGGTTGGCCATCCGTGGCCGGCGCCGCTCGCGGGGGCGCAGGATCTCGAGCCCGAAGCGATCGACCTGGTGCTTCCAGCGGTAGAAGGTGCTGGGGTGGATGCCCATCGCCCGGCAGGCGGCCCGCACGCTGTCCAGCTCGGTGGCCAGCGCGAAGGCGCGCAGCCGGAAGCGATACAGGGCATCATCAGTCGTCACGGCGGTGCTCCTCCGTTGCTCGGTTTGGTAGTCGAGCGCGAGGATGCGCCGCCGTGACTTATCGGCGCAGGGCTATTCGGAGCGTCGCCAGAACTCGGAGATAGGACAGTCTAGGCCCACTCAGGCGCGTCCACGACCAGATTCGACGCCCGGTCCACGCTCGCGCGGTGCGGCGCAACCCTCACGCGACCCCGTCCAGCTCGCCGAAGCCGGCCCTGGTTGGCATCTGGCACGTTCGCGCCCACCGCATCGGCCGCGACGGAACATGGAACGAAGCGACGCGATATCGGCTGGTACCGTTGGGCCGATGACCACACCCCCGACCGCCGCCCTGGACGTCGACGAGTGCGTCGAGCACCTGCGGGCGCTGATCCGGATCCCATCGGTCAATCCGCCGGGCGTGCCCGATGCGGCGGCCGGCCGAGACACGACCGGTGCCGAGACAGCAGCGGCGCGCTACTGCGCCGAGGTGCTCACGGCCGCTGGTATCGAGGCCGAGGTCGTCGAGGTCAGCCCCGGCCGGGGCAGCTGCTTCGGTCGACAGCGCGCCCACGGACCGGCAAGCGAGCCACCGCTCATCCTGCTGAGCCATCTCGACGTCGTGCCGGTCGATGCCGAGGCATGGTCGCGCGACCCATTCGGCGGCGAGCTGGTCGACGGCGTGGTGTGGGGTCGCGGCGCGGTCGACATGAAGGACATGGTCGCCATGGAACTGTCGGTCATGCTGGGGCTGAAACGCGCGAATACCGAGCTGCGGCGCGACGTGATCTTCGCCGCCGTGGCCGACGAGGAAGCGGGCGGCCAGCATGGCGCTCTGACGCTGGTCAGGCAGCGCCCCGAGCTCTTCGCCGACGCGCAGGGACGGCCCGCGGCGTCCGCTATCAACGAGGTCGGCGGCTACTCGTTCACGCTGGCCGCCAGTCGCTACTACGCCATCCAGGTGGCGGAGAAGGGCATCGTCTGGACCCGCGTGCGCACCACCGGCACGCCCGGGCACGGCTCGATGCCGCACGACGACAACGCGGCGATCAAGCTGGCGCGCGCGGTATCGGCCCTGGCGGATGCCGCTGCTCGGAGGCCGGCCCGGCTGGACCCGGTGG
>JBOHKK010000511.1:0-3128 GCA_050729115.1 Geminicoccaceae bacterium
GCGCTGACGTCCTCCCCGGTCAGGGTCTCGTGCTCGAGCAGGGCGTGCGCGAGGTCGTGCAGGCGCTCGAGATTGCCCGAGACGATGGTCTGGGCCGTCCCATAGCCCTCGTCCACGATCCCGCGGATCTCGGCGTCGATCAGGCGGGCCGTGGCCTCGGAGATGTTCTGGCTCTGGGTGATCGAGTGGCCGAGGAACACTTCCTGCTGATTCTCGCCGTAGACCATCGGGCCCAGCTTGTCGCTCATGCCCCACTGGGTCACCATGTGGCGCGCGATCTTGGTCGCCTGCTCGATGTCGGAAGCGGCGCCGGCGGTCACCTTGTCGTAGCCGAAGATCAGCTCCTCGGCGACCCGGCCGCCCATGGCGACGGCGATGTCGGCCTTCAGCTTCTCCCGCGAGACGGAGATGCGATCCCCCTCGGGCAGACGCATGACCATGCCGAGCGCCCGGCCGCGCGGGATGATGGTCGCCTTGTGGATCGGATCCGAGGCCGGGCTGAAATAGCCGACCAGCGCGTGCCCGGACTCGTGGTAGGCGGTGAGGCGCTTCTCCTCCTCGGTCATGACCATCGAGCGCCGCTCGGCGCCCATCATGACCTTGTCCTTGGCGGACTCGAAATCGCTCATGCTGACCAGGCGCTTGCCGGCGCGCGCAGCGAGCAGCGCCGCCTCGTTGACGATGTTCGCCAGATCGGCGCCCGAGAATCCCGGAGTCCCGCGCGCGATCACGCGGGCGTCGACGTCCGGGCCGACCCGCACCTTCTTCATGTGGACCTGGAGGATCTTCTCGCGCCCGAGCACGTCGGGGTTCGGCACCACCACCTGGCGGTCGAAGCGTCCGGGCCGCAACAGCGCCGGATCGAGCACGTCGGGCCGGTTGGTCGCGGCGATCAGGATCACCCCTTCATTGGCCTCGAAGCCGTCCATCTCGACCAGGAGCTGGTTGAGCGTCTGCTCCCGCTCGTCGTTGCCGCCGCCCAGCCCGGCACCCCGGTGCCGGCCGACCGCGTCGATCTCGTCGATGAACACGATGCACGGCGCGTGCTTCTTCGCCTGCTCGAACATGTCGCGCACCCGCGAGGCGCCGACGCCCACGAACATCTCGACGAAATCGGAGCCGGAGATGGTGAAGAACGGCACGTTGGCCTCGCCGGCGATCGCCCGGGCGAGCAAGGTCTTGCCGGTCCCGGGCGGACCGACCAGCAACACGCCCTTGGGGATGCGCCCGCCGACCTGCTGGAACTTCTGGGGATGCTTGAGGAACTCGACGACTTCCTGGAGCTCTTCCTTGGCCTCGTCGATCCCGGCGACGTCGTTGAAGGTCACCCGGCCCTGCTTCTCGGTCAGCAGCCGCGCGCGCGATTTGCCGAAGCCCATCGCCTTGCCGCCGCCCGATTGCATCTGGCGCATGAAGAAGATCCACACGCCGATCAGGAGCAACATCGGGAACCAGGACACCAGGACCCCGAGCAGGGACGGCATGCTGTCGTCGACCGGCGCCGCGGTGATCCGCACCCCGCGCTCGTTCAGCCGCTGCACCAACCCGGGATCCTCGGGCGCGTAAGTGCTGAACGAGCGGCCGTCGGTGAAGTGGCCGCTGATGGTGTTGCCTTGGATCGTGACGTCGCGAACCCGACCGTTGTCGACTTCGGCAAGAAAGTCCGAAAAGGCGAGACTCGCCTGCGGTCCCCGCCCCGAGGGGTTCTGGAACAGGTTGAACAGCGCGATCAGCAGCAGACCGATGATGACCCAGAGCGCCAGGTTCTTCGTGAAGTTGTTCACCCTAGATGCCTCGTCGCCTCATCCAAACCGCCATCGTCCCGCCTGCTCCGCAAGCGCCCGGTCGGCGACCCTAACCGACAGATCCTAACATAGGCGCTCGCCGCGGCGAAGCAAACGTTGTCATGCCGCTGCACGGTCGGGGTGGAAAGGCGCACCGGCAACCGGCGATGCCGGGTCGAACCGCGCGGCTATGCCGGCACGCCGCGCCAGCCAGGGTTGGATCAGGCCCAGATGGGGAACCGCCAGAAGCTCCTCGCCGCGCCACACCGCCGGCAGACCGGGCCGGACCGGCGCCGGCAGGGCGCGCCCGGTGGCAGGCGAGCCCCCCTTCAGCCCGGTGCGGGCGAGCGCGCGGACCACCAGCGCGGGCACGTCGCCTGCCAGCTCGAGTCGAAACCGACCATCCCAAAGCACCGGCGTGCCGGCGACCAGCGGCGTCACCTCGTGGATCGCGCGCGGCTCGCGGCAGATCAGCAGCGCGCATTGCCAGGGCAGAATCCGGCAGCCGGCGAGCGTGCGGCCGCTCGTCAACCCGACCCGGATCTGCTCGAGCAGCCGGGCAAGACGCGCCTGGCGCGGCGGGTAGCCGTTGCCGCCGACGCTGATCAGGACCTGCTGCAGGGCGCGGCGGCAGATCGCGAGCGGCGCCGCGGCCAGCGCCGCCGCCGCAAGCATCACGAAGCCAGCCGGATCGATCCGGGCGTGGGTCGCGAGCCACGCCGCCGTACGCTCGTCGTGAGCGGCGCGCGTTCTGCCATGGGTCGTGGCCACCGCGGCGAGACGCGCCGAGTCGAGGCCGGCGCCAAGACGCAGCCGGTTGCGCGCGAACGCCGGCGCGAGGTTGCTCGGGTCTTCGAGCCAAGGCTGCTCCATGGCCGCCAGCGTTGCGCGCAGGCGCGCTTTCGGCACGGCAAGCAGGGGGCGCAGCAGACGCAGGCCCCTGAGCTCGCGCACCGCTGCCATGCCCGCGAGCCCGTCGGGGCCGCTGTGCCGCGCCTCACGCAGCGCGACGGTCTCGGCCTGATCGTCCAGATGGTGCGCGAGCAGCAGATGCAGCACCCCGGCGGCCCGGCACCACGCCGTGAGCAACGCGTAACGAGCTTCGCGGGCGGCGGCCTGGACCCCGGTTGCGGGCTTGGGGCCGGTCCACCTCAGGACGACATGGTCGATCCGACGCGCGCTCAGCCACGCGCCCACCTGCCGGGCCTCCGCGGCGGCGCCCGGCCGCAGACCGTGATCGACGGTCAACGCGGTCACTTCGCCGCCGCGCGCCCGCGCCCAGCCATCGGCGAGCAGGCACAGGCACAGGCTGTCCGCGCCGCCCGAGACCGCGACCGCCAGGCG
>JBOHKK010000512.1:0-3125 GCA_050729115.1 Geminicoccaceae bacterium
GACCAACCCACCCCGCGCGCTGGGGCGCGCGGCCGACCAACCCACCCCGCGCGCTACCGACCGCGAATCAGGATTTCGCAGGGTCGGTATGAGTTGCCACCGACGGGGTCCTGCGCTCTACAGTTCGGTGAGACACCGCCTTGTGCTTAGTGGAGGCGTACGAGGAGGTGGCGACGATGGACACGACGACACGGGGCGCTTGGCCCGGCGGAGCGCGCCCAACACGCTGGCGCAGACGGGCCAGCGCCATCGCGGCGCCGGCGCCTGAAACCGGGGCGCCGAACCACCGTCGCCTGCGCAGCGTCATCGCGAGGGCGCGCCAGCGCCCGTGGTAATCCATGAGCGGCGTCTGGATGGCTTCGTCGCTGCGCTCCTCGCAAATGACGGTGCCGAGCGTGGCGTCCAGTTTCTTTCTAGGGGGCCTGGGCCGGCCTCAGCTGGCGACCGTCTCGGCCAGCGCCGGCGCGAGAGAGGTGATCGAGCCGGGGGCGGCGGGCGATGCGCCGGCGGCAAGCTCGGCGATCGCGCACGCGACGGCATTGGGCGGCACCGTGGCGCCGGTCCGCTCGTCGTCGATGGCAAGTCCGTACACCCGTATGCCGTCGTCGGCGAAGGATTCCGCAAAACCCCGGGCCATGGCCGCGAGCGCGCCTTTGCCGGCCGCCGCCGCCAAAGTCCGCGGTCCGTCGGTGCCGTTTCCACCGATCGTGACGATCAGGATCCCGTCCCTGCCGGTGCGCTGCATCAGGGTCGCAGCGCCTTGCAACAGGAGGAACGGCGCTCGAACCTTGGCTGCGAGCAGCTGATCGAGCTTCTCGGGCGTGGTCTCCTCGAGCGGCAGGTAGGGCACCTCGCCGGCGCCGACGATCAGGACGTCGATCCGCCCGAACACCAGCTCGGCCTCGGTGATCACCGCGGCGCAGTCCTGCGGTCGGGTCAGGTCGCCCGGCAGGAAATGGGTCGGGCAGCCGGCGGCCGAGACGATGGCCGCCAGAGCCTGGCCCCGTTCGGCGCCGCGGCCGCAGACCATCAGGCCGGCGGCGCCGCGCGTCGCCAGCAGCCGGGCGGTCGCGTCGGCCATCTCCGGAACACCACCGGCGATGACCACGATCTTGTCGGTCAGCAGCGCTTTCTCGATCATGGCAGGCGTCTCAGCTCACTCCGGCGCCGGTCGAGAACAGGAGCCGGCCCGACCGGTCGCTGACCCGGTCGAGCCAGAACGAGCACGTTCGGGCGATGTCCGGTTCCCCCATCCCCACCCCGGCTCATCGCGACTGACGGCGCCAGCGGTCGATCGCCCGGTCGAGGAAAGCCTCATCGGGATCGCTGCGCCAGGCCACCGCGAAGGAGGGGTCGGCGCCCGCCGGCCGGTGCTCAGGGGCGAGGTCGTTGAAGCGGATGTGCACGGGCACGGTCACCCCCTCGCCGACCACCACGGCTTCCTGCGTGTTCAGCGACGGCAGGCTCTGGACCAGCCAACTGGCGTTCTCCGGCAGGGCGCGACCGACGAACGCCTGGTCGTGCTCGTTGGTCAGGCGCAGCGCGAACATGGTGTTGCATTGCGCGAGAGAGCCGATCGCCAGCTCGGAGGGCCGCTGGCTGACCAGGCACAGGGTCACGCCGTATTTGCGGCCCTCCTTGGCGATCCGGGAGATCACCCGCTTGGTCGGCGCGAAGGCGGCGACCTCGTCCTGGGGCACGTAGCGATGCGCCTCCTCGCACACCAGGAGGATCGGCGGCGCGGCGCCGCGGTCGCTCCAGGCGGCGAGCTCGAACACCAGACGGAACAGCACCGAGACCACGACGTCGACCACCTCCGAGGGCACGCCCGAGATGTCGATGATCGTGATCGGCCTGCCGGCGGCGGGGATGCGCAGCAACTGCGCCAGGATCTGGCGCATGTTGTCGCGGACCGTGAGGCTGTCGAACATGAAGGCGTAGCGGCGATCGCCGCGCAGGCTCTCGATCCGCGAGATCAGGGTGAGATAAGGCCCGGCGCCATCCGCCTTGTTGAAGCTGCCCATGCCCTCCTTGAGCGCGCTGATCAGGTCGGACAACCGATAGGGCACGGGCGTGTCGACGGTGACGTAGTCGTCCTCGGGCGACATCTTGCGCTTCGCCTGAAGGATCGCGTCCTTGAGGATCGCGAGCTTGACGTAGCGCTGGTCTCCGGAATCGACGCCGACCAGGATGTGCGCGATCTCCTCGAAATTCAGGAGCCAGTACGGCAGCTGCAGATTGCTCGGGTTGAGCAGCTCGGCCATGTCCGCGAATGCGCTGCCGTATTCGTTGTGCGGATCCAGCAGAACCACATGGCCTTGCGGATGGTCGGCGAGGATCGAGCGCAGGATCACCGTGACCGCGCACGACTTGCCCGCCCCGGTGGTGCCGAGCACGGCAAAATGCTTGCCGAGCAGGCTGTCGGTGACCACGAAGGCGGGCACCTTCCGATTGTGGCGCAGGTGACCGATGTGGACGTTCGAGGTGCGCGGCCGGGCGTAGACGTTCGCAAGGTCCTTGAGCGTCACCGTGGTGACCGGCGCGCCGAGCGGGGGATAACGCGACACGCCGCGCCGGAACACGGCGGTGGCCGCGTCGGCGCCGACCGTCGAGATCTCCCCGAGCGTCTGGATCTCGAACACCGTGCGCTCGCCCTGAGCGCCGCCGCCATCGCGCTCCCGGCGCAGCCCGTTGACGATGCCGAAGACCCGCGACTCCGGGCCGCGCAGCGACACGAGCGCCCCCATGCGCGCCGCCGACGCCCCGGTGTCGTCCTCGTCGTCGTACAGCGTGCCCCACAGCACCGGGCCGTGGATCCCGACCACGCGGCCGATGGTCACCGCGACGTCATCGACGTCGTCGGGCGGCGCCTGCTCGTCCCATTCGTCGGTGGCGGCGTCGGCATCGGCGCCCAGAGCCTCGCGCAGGCGGCCGGCCGGATTTGTGGCGCCCGTGTCGGCGCCGAGCGCGCCACGGGCCTTGGCGCCGCCAGCCAGCTCCTCGACCAGCCGCTGACGCGGGATCGGGCCGGTGAAATCATCCTCGCCGGGGGCCGGCCGGCGGTCCGGCTCCGGCCCGGCATCGGCTGCGGCCTCGGGCGGCCATACGGGCGCGGCATCCTGGTC
>JBOHKK010000513.1:0-3101 GCA_050729115.1 Geminicoccaceae bacterium
CCAGACCTGGATCATCGAGCGCCACGGCTACCAGACCCCCGCCGCCATCAGAGCGGCGCAACTCGCGCCGCTCCCGGCAGCGGCCTGAACCCGCAACGCGGTGTCTCATAACCGTGGACCGCTACACACCAGCGTCGCCGACCCCTGCACGAACGGCACCAGACCTGACGGTTTCTAGCAATACGTTCGCTTCTCTCAACTCACGGCGGATCCCATCCAGCTTGTCGAGGAGAATTTCCGACGTTCTATCATCCATCCTAACGCTCCCATAGTTACAGCGCACAGGCTGAGTGCCACAAACGGGCGGCCTCGCGATCGCCCGCTGGTGTGCCGTGGTGCCAGTCAGGCGGCTGGGGGCCGCCGAGTCATCCGATCGCGTCCCGCATGGCCGGTTCAGTCACGCACCCGGTCGCTCACCCCCTGATCGGATTCCTCGCCGAGGTCGCCCCGTTCACCACGAGCCCAGCATCAGCGCCGCCCGGATCTGCGTTGCGGCGGCCGGCGACGATACCATGCCACTGTCCACCGCCTCGACATCCCTTCACGATCTGTCTGATGAGATCGTCGTGGTCGCGCCACGCTCGCGACCAACCCGAGCGCGAGGTCAAGCGCCCAGACAGGCGCGAGCAGGTCCTCGATCTTCACGGCACCGAGGGCGCGATCCGTCCCCACGCGAACGCGAAGCTCAGTCAAGCCGAAAAATCGAAGGCCTATTCGATCAGCACGAAGGAACTCTGCGGCGTCGCGTCCGAGACGCCGGAACTCGCGCCGACGAACACCATGACCGGGTATTCGTCCGGTTGCGGCGTTCGACCTCGCTCGAGATCGAGATGGCCGGTGCGGGGATCGATCGTGTAGATGGCGAGATCGGCCGGCGTGATCCTGAAGGTGACCTCGGCGCTTTCGCCCGGCGGCAGCTCGATTCGCTCGAAGCCCCTGAGCTCCAGGCGCCGCGGCGCCGGCACGGCGACCATGTCGCGGAGATAGAGCTGCGGGACCGCGACGCCCCGGTACTGCCCTTCGTTCGTGATCGTGACCGACGCCTCGAGATGGGCGTCCGCGTCGCCCGCCTTCAGCTCCTTGGCGCTCAGGCGCAAGCTCGAGTACGAGAAATCCGTATACGAGAGCCCGTGACCGAACGGGAAGGCGATCGGGCAGTCGTCCCGCTCGAAGGTCTCCTGGAAGTGGCTGACCCACTTGCCCGAGTTGCCGATACGCTCCCGAAACTCGTGCATCAGGCCGGTGAGCGCGACCCGCGGCCGACCGGTCCGGCGTTCGCGGAAGCTCGCCGAGATGATGCCGCTCTCGCACGGCAACGACAGCGAGAGCCGTCCCGATGGCGGGTGGACCCCGCCCAGGACGTCGGCGATCCCATTGCCGGCCTCGATCCCGAGCTGAGAGGTGAAGAACACCACGTCGGCGCTGCCCGACCGCTGTGGCAGCAGACCCGCGAGCCTGGAGACCGGCACGGCCCGCCCGGCAGTCTGGATCGCGATCAGAGGCTTGCCGGCGCTCTGGAGCGCCTCGACCAGCCGATACTGCGCGGCTGGAATTTCGGGATAAAGTCTCGTCGACGCCTCGCCGCTCATGAAGCGCGCCTCGCCGAGCATGACGACGATCGCATCCACGCCCGAGGCGACATCGATCGCGGCCTCGAGCTCGTCGCCGCGGATCCGGTCGACCGCCTCGATCGGCACGCAGATCACATGCTCCTTGCCGAAGAAGCGCTCCAGTCCTTCACACGGCGTGATGACATCCTCAGGCCGTCCGCGCGCGCTCCACTCGCCGAGCATCGCCTGACGGTTCTCGGCGAGCGGCCCGGTCACCAGGATCCGGGTGCCCCGCTCGAAGGGAAGGGGCATCGGTTCCGGCTTGGTCAGCATGACCAGCGCTTCACGGGCGAGCTGCCGCGCGACCCTGCGATGCTCCGGGCTCAGGAGGATCTGCTCCGCCTTTGCCGGCCGCCCGAAACGCAGCCGGTCCTCGTAGAGACCGAGGCGCTCCTTCAGCCGCAGGACCTCGAGCACCCGCGCTTCGACGTCCGCGCGCGCGATGCGACCTCGTGCGACCAGCTCGGGCAGGCAGGGCAGATAGAGCCCGCCCTCCAGGCTGATGTGCAGGCCGCCGCCGAACACCTTGAATGCGGCATCGCACATGTCGCCGGCGACGCCGTGCTCGATCAACTCGACATCGCCGGTATGGTCGCCGATCGAGACGGCGTGGGCGCCGCCCAAGCGGGCGCGCAGGCGGGCGTTGGCATACCCGTTCATGTGCATCGGCATGCCGTTCAGTTGGGTGAAGGCGGGCATGAACAGCGCGGCGCCGGCCTTGAACCCGGCCTCGAACGGGGGCGCGTGCGTCTCCAGCAGCTCGAGCTCCGAGATGTCGGCGCCACGGTAGTCGGTGCCGTCGTCGGAGCACTGGTAGCCGATCCAGTGCTTGAGCGTTGCCGCGACCGTGTCCGGGGCGTCGAGCGAGTCGCCCTGGAAGCCGCGCACGATCCGCTCGACGTACCGGGCCGCGAGGTAGGGGCTCTCGCCCTTGGTCTCCATCGAGCGGCCGTTCCGGGTGGTGCACGAGTGATCGGAGACCGGGCCGAGAATCCCGGAGAGCCCGACGGCCGCCGATTCGCGCGCCGCCATGCGCGCGCCGCGCTCGACGAGGTCGAGATTCCAGGTGAACGACTGCGCGAGCGACGAGGGTAGGATGGTCCGCACCCCGCGCTCGGTGTCCTCGAACGACAGGAGCGGCGGGTGACCGTGATCCTGGGCAAGCTTCTGGAGCCGTCGTATCTTCTCCGGATCGGCCGATACCCCCATGACGGTGCCGAGGCCGGCGCGGACGTTGTCCTCGAGCGACTTGCCGGTGAGGCGCCGGGCAATGTGCTCGTTGAAGGCGGTGAGCTGCCCCGCAAGCTCCTCGAGCGACATGCACTGGACGACGCGCTCGAAATCGGTGTCCTCGACGGCCGTGCAGTCGGCTGGTTCGGCGTGCGCCGGGGCGGTGGCAGCGCCGGCGAGCGCCGCGATCGTGAGCGCGACCGCGCCGTGGCGGCGCCGAGGGCGACCTGCCGGCCCGTGGCCTGGGGTCCAGGCGACGAT
>JBOHKK010000514.1:0-3101 GCA_050729115.1 Geminicoccaceae bacterium
CAGCCGGGCAGATCCGGGAACTCGATCACGTAGCTGCCGCCTTCCTCGTCGGCCAGCGGACGGACCTGGAACGGGTAGTCAAGTCTGGTCGCCATCTGCCGTCTCCAGAGGGGATCAAGCGCCTTGTCGCCTGCCACGGCGGTAGACCTCGCGGCGATGCGCGACCCGCGCGACCAGGACGACGAGCAGATCGTCCCGCAGATCATACAACACGCGCCAGGCGCCGACCCGGAGCCGGAAGCCGCCGCCTTTGAGCACCTTCACGTTGGGCGCGGCGTACGGATCGGCGGCGACCCGGCGCAGCGCCCCCGCGATGCGCGCCGCGGTCCTGGCTTCCAGCGCATCGAGTTGCTTTTGCGCTCTGGGCTCGAGAATGACGCGATAGCTCAAGCCTCGCTCTCGCCGACCTCGAGGCCGCGCTCACGGATGTAGTCTTCGAGGAGTTTTCCGGGCCGCCCGGCAGCCTCCCAGTCGGCGACGCGCTCGCGAACCAGCGCCGAGTCGCGCTCGTCTTCCAGCCCTTCCAGCAGCGCCACGTCCTCGATCGGGACCACGGCCACGAGCGGCTTGCCGCGGCGCGTGAGCACGACGCGCTCCTTGCCATACGCGGCGCGGTTGACGACCTCCGCGAAGCTGTCCCTCGCGGCGGTGGTGGAAAGCGACTCGTCGGGCGACGCGGACATGGCGGATCTCGCGAAAACGTACGTTTCGGACATCATACGCGTGGACGCAGCGCTTGGCCATGCCCGACAACACCCTGCCGGACCGCGCCCGCGTCCCTGCGGTCCATGGTGGCCGAGCCCGAATCACACGTTCGAGGCGCGTCACGCGGCCTGCTGGTCGCGTCCCACGGCGACCCATGTCGTCGCCGGGCAGTGGGACCGCGCGCGTGCCGGACTGCGCTTTGGCGCGCCGGGCGAGGAGCGATCTCGGCGTATCCGCGGCCGCTGCAGGCCTCGTCAGAGGGGTACGCCGGCAGCGGGACCGGAGCGCCGCCCGTCGAAGGGCCGGGCGCTCACCCGGATGCGCGCCGGGGGTCGGGGGCCGGCTCGTCGCCGAACTCGCCGGTGATCAGGCTGACGATCTCCTCGGGGCTGGTCGAGCGCACCGGGCGCCCGCCGGTCACCCGGCGGTCGCGCAGGACCGCGGTCCGGTCCGCGACCTGGAACGCGTGCCGGACGGTATGACGATCACGCCGCCCGCTGGTCGTCGTCGCGTCCGCGCGCGCCCAGGCCTTCGGCGAGCAGCGTTACGGCGAGGGTGTTCAGGCTGACGCCTTCGGCTTTGGCGCGCTCGGCGAGGCGGCGATGCAGCGATCGCGGCACGCGCATGTTCCAGCGGCCGCTGTAGGCGTCGTCGGACGGGCACGACGGCGGCGGCACCGGATCGCCGAATTCCCAGGCGGTGGCGATCCATGAGCGCAGCGCGTCGGCGCCGCTCGCGAGCGCCGCCTCGATCGTCGCGCCGTCAGACAGGCAGCCGGGCAGATCCGGAAACTCGATCAGGTAGCCGCCGCCTTCCTCGTCGGCCAACGGACGGACCTGGAACGGGTAGTCAAGTCTGGTTGCCATTGGCCGTCTCCAGGGTTTCGATCAGGGCAAGGAACTTACCGACGTAGACCGGCTTGATGGGCCGTCGCACGGGTACGGTCAGCTTGTCCCCGCACGGCGAACGAAACGTGACGTGGCTGGTGCCGGTAGGAAATGCCGTAGCGGTCCGCGATCGCCTTCAGTTGCTCGATACGCCAGTCGGCTCTCGGGTTGCGCCGCATGGCGCCGAGCAGCTTCTCGAGCCTCGCCATGGGTCATCAGTACCATATGTAGTACTGTTTCGCCCGGCCACAAGCGCAGGAAGCAGCCAGCAGCCCGATCGGGCGCTCACCGGGATACGCCCTTGGCGGCCGGGCGCGCGTCGTCGGCGAGCTCGCCGGTGATCAGGCTGACGATCTCCTCGGGGCTGGTCGAGCGGACGGGGCGTTCGCCGGTCACGCGGCCGTGGCGCAGGACCACGATCCGGTCGGCGACCTGGAACGCGTGCAGGACGTTGTGGGTGATCACCACGATCGCGACGCCGCGGCGCCTGATCTCTTCGACCAGCTCGAGGCCGCGCCGGGTCTGCTGCACGCCGAGTGCCGCGAACGGCTCGTCGAGCAGCACCAGGCGACCGCCCCAGTGGACGAACCGGCACAGCTCGATCGCCTGGCGCTGGCCGCCCGAGAGGTGCTCGACCGTGGTCCTGACCGACGGGATGCGGGTGCCGATGTCGGCGAGCGCCCGCTCGGTCTCGGCCTGCATCGCGCGCTCGCGCAAAAAGCGCAAGCCGAGGACCCTGCGATGCAGCTCGCGGCCCATGAAGAAGTTGGCGACGGTGTCGACGTTGGGGCAGAGGCTGAGGTCCTGGTAGACCGTCTCGATGCCCTGCGCCTTGGCGTCCGCCGGGCTCTCGAAGGTCACGGGCCGGCGGTCGAGCCAGATCCGGCCGGCGGAAGGCGCGAGCGCGCCGGAGACGATCTTGATCAGGGTCGACTTGCCGGCGCCGTTGTCGCCCAGCAGGCCCACGACCTCACCGGCATTCACCTCGAAGCTCACGTCGTCGAGGGCGACCACCGGCCCGAAGCGCCTGGTCAGGCCGTCTGTGCGCAGCAGCGGCGGCGCGGCCTGCGGCTGGTTCATGGTCAAAGGCTCGCCCGTTCGGAGACCAGCGCAACAGATCATGCGCCCGCGGCGGCTGTCCAGACGCACAGTCGGCGCGCGCAGCCAGCCGTAGGGGTGAGGCAACGACAGGTTTGCCGCCGGCGCGATGGCACACGCCTTGCTCGGTCGACGCCGAAGCATCCCCAATGGGTAACCTCGCGGCGGGCATGAGCCGGGCCCGCCGCCTCTTTTCGGATCCGCTGCCAGAGGCGCCGCGCGCCCGCCGTCGCTTACTGCCTTCCCGATGAGCGAGGTGCCCGCGTTGCGCGCAAAGGCGACATCCGGGCGCGTCTGAGACGGGGGTCGGGCCGCAGGACGGGTGACGGCGCTAGACCATTTTCCTTTTGGGTGGACCCGCGGCCCCGGCCCGCTCCCCCTCCCAACCACCCAGCGATGGTACCCTTGGGG
>JBOHKK010000515.1:0-3101 GCA_050729115.1 Geminicoccaceae bacterium
GCGGTACACTTCGCTCAGCAGAACCTCAGCGCCGATCTGATCATGGGCGAGGACGTAGGGCAGCGCGCCCATGAAGGATATGTCGGCGCTCTGGTTGCGCAGCGCCTCGATCGCCGCGGCGTGGTCGAAGGTCACGAAGCCTTCGACGGGCACCCCGATCTCGGCCGCGAGCCAGTCGTTGATCACGGTGATGTCGTCGAGAAGCTTCTCGGGGTTCTCCTGGGGGATGAAGGCGAGCCGCAGCGCTTGCTGCGCCGCCGCGCGCGCGCGCGCCCAGGGTCCCGGCGCGCTCATGAGCAGGCATGCGGCGCCCGCGGCGAGCAGACGGCGGCGGCTGGTGCGGCCCGTCATCAATACATCTCCACGGCGTACTGCCGCTCCAGGTCCTGATACGCCAGCCACAACGCCTCCGCCTCGGCCCATTGTTCGGCGGCGATCGCGGCGCGCAGCTCCTCGAGCTGCGCGACCATCTCGTGCACCCGCTCGAGCGCGCCCCGGTTGGTCATGGCGCTGGCATCGGCCGCGAGATCGCTCGCCACCGTGCGCAGCAGGAGATCGGCGTTGATCCGGTCGCGCGCCGGGATCAGCGTGTCGAGCGTGCTGAGGAACGTCGACAGCTCGTCGGCCATCAGGCGGAACGGCGTGTTCTCGGCATCGAAGCGCTCGTAGGGATCCTCGCCGGTGCCGACCGCCTCGAGATAGGCGGTGAGGTCGGCACGCTCCCGCGCGCTCAGCTCGAGCTCGAAGTTGTCATCGAACCACGCCACCACGTCCGCGAGGCTCTCGAGCGAGCCGTCATGGAAGTACGGCGCGGTGTGGACGATGTTGAGCAGCGTCGGCGTGTCGTAGGCGCCATCGAGCGCGCCGGCATAGCTCTGGCCGCCGGAGCCGATGTTGTGGGCGCGTTTGTCGGTGAAGAAGGCGTCGGGGATGTGGCAGCTCGCGCACGAGCGGTCGGCCATCTGCGCGAACGGCCGGTTGAACAACACCTCGCCGCGCCTGGCCGCATCCGAGGCCTGCTCGTTCAGCGTGCCATCGCGGTCGAGGTACGGCGCCGGCAGGAAGTCGAACTCGAGCATGTAGAGGACCAGCGCGTCCAAAATCAGAGGCGAAGGCTCCTCGCCCGCAAACTCGTTGACGATCACGTTGCGGACGAAGTCGCGCAGCGAGGCGAAGCGGCCGTCGCGCCCGTACGGCGCCGTGAAACGGAGGCCACGCAGGCTCGGGATGTCGATCGCGTCGGGTCGATGATCGTTGAAACGGCCGTTGAAGAACGCGCCGTCGACGTCGATCACGCCCGGCCTCGGGGTGATTCCGGGGATGAACAGGCGCTGGTTGATGTCGCTGCGGTTGTGACAGGTCGAGCAGGCGAGGCCGAGGCTTCGCGCCGGCTCGCCGAAGATCTCCGGCGAGTCGAACAGCATGTCGCCGAACGCGACCAGGAACAGGTCGCGCTCGTCGATGCCCTGCTCCTCGAAGTTCAGGACGAGGCGCGGTAGCGGATCCTGGTCGTTCAGGTCACTGCCGGGCGGCAGCCAGGGCGCCGCCTGAAGGCCAGGCTCGGCGCGGACGCGCTGCTCGGGGAGCGGGGCGAAGGTGCGCCTGGGCGCGAACTCGTCCGGCTCATAGTTGGCGCGCAGATAGTCCTCGATCGCCCTGCGCGCCGCGGCGAAGGCCGGGTCCGCGCCCGCTTCCGTAGCGACCGCGACGACGTTGGCGGTGGCGATGCGCGACGACAGACCGAGCCAGGCGAGCCCGAGCTCGCGATACCCGTCGGGGTCGGCCCGTCGGATGAAATCGGCGAAGCCGCGGTACAGCCGCTCGGCCTCATCCAGCTCACGCCGTGCCTCGCCCGGGTGATCCAGGCGCGCGGCCGCCTGCGCGAGATGGTAGCGGATGGCGTGCGAGACCGCGCGCGTGCTCGCGGCGTAGAGCACCTGGGCGTCGCGATCCGCGAGCGCCTGCTCGATCGCCGCCCAGTGGGCCGTCCCGGCCGCCTGGTCCAGCTCCTGGAGGCGTTCGGCGGCCGGGCGTCCGACGACCTCGTCGGCCGCGGTGAACTTGCGCTCGATCAGATCCCAGTCGGTGGGCTGCAGATTGAGCAGGAACACGGCCGTGCGATAGGCGTAGGGGATCGGGTGCCAGGGCTCTTCCCTGACGATGTGCGCAAAGGCCCCAGACGCCAGGCACAGCCCCACCACGGCGCCGGCGATCGCCCGCCCCGGCATCATCGGCGCGATCCCATCCATGAACGCATGAACACCTCTTCACATGAAGAGATGAATAGGAGGTGATATGTACAGGTGTTCATCTCGTCAGTAATGGCCATGTATTCTTTGCCCGCTCGTCAGCATGATTTCTTATATGGTAGCGCAACTCTTCTTGTCAATTTTTATCGCTGGCGGAGGCCGGCGCCTCGTGCCCGGCGGCGCCGGCGGGCGGGGCGGTCACGCCCGCTCTGCCCCCGTCGACGGATCGAGCAGCGCCGCGCCCCACCAGCGGCTTTGCACGAGCAGAGCGCGCATCCACGCGAGAAATTTTCGCATCGCGCTTAGAGCCCGCTCCTCGGGAACCTCTCCTCCTGGAACGGCGTTACGGCGATGTGATGGGTCATCAGGCCTGAAGGGGGGCGGTCATGAAATACAGAACGTTGGAGCAAATGGAGCACGAGGCCGACGTTCATCCGGGCCCGGGCTTGTCGCGACGCGCGCGTCTGGAGCGCTGGGCGCAACTCCTCGAACGGCAGCCGGCACGCCGGTTGTCGGCCATCCAGGGTACCGAGTTCGGCACCCGGCGTGAGCGCGAAGCCAAGCGCGCCGACGGTTCCCCGCTCACGGTGGCATTCGACGATCCGGTGCTGCGTGCCGCGGGGTTGCGGGGCGACGGCGTCGGCGATGCGGTCGACTTCTTCGACCTGTCGCACGGCGAGGTGCATCGCCTGGTCTGCTATTGCCACTATGGGCTGACGGTATCCGCCGGGACCGTCGCCACGCGCCTGCGCGCGCTGGCGCGCGAGGCGGAGGCGTCGACCTGGTCGCCGCAACGCATGGTCGTCGGCGGCGTGTCGGCCGCCGCCGCGCTCGGGCTCGTGCTCCTGGCGC
>JBOHKK010000516.1:0-3081 GCA_050729115.1 Geminicoccaceae bacterium
GGGCAGGTTCGGATCGATGGCCGGCGCGCCCAGGCGAGCGCGCGTCTCTGCCCCGGGCAGACGATCCGGATCCCGCCGCTGCCGGCAGGCGAGGCCGCGGCCGCGCCGGCGCGGGCCGGGCCGGCGCGGGGCGACCCGGCCGATGCCCGGTGGCTGCGTTCGCGCATTCTGTTCGAGGACCGTGCGCTCATGGTGCTCGACAAGCCGGCGGGGCTGGCCGTCCAGGGCGGCACCAAGACGCCCCGCCACGTCGACGGCATGCTTCAGGCGCTCGCCGCCGGCGGCGAGCGACCGCGCCTGGTCCATCGCCTGGATCGCGACACCAGCGGCCTCCTGGTGGTCGCCAAGACCGCAGCGGCGGCCGCCAGGCTGACCGCGGCGTTTCGCCGCCACCGGGTCGCCAAGCTGTACTGGGCTCTGGTGGTGGGCCGCCCGCCCGAGGCGCGGGGCCGGATCGATCGGCCGCTCGCCAAGCAGGCGGGCCGGGGCGGCGAGCGCGTCGCGGCGAGCGCGGGGGGCGTCGCGGCTGAGACCGAATATCGCGTGGTCGCGCGCGCCGGCAAGGTGGCGGCGTGGCTCGCGCTGAAGCCGCTGACCGGCCGCACCCACCAACTGCGCGCCCACTGCGCGCTGCTCGGCACGCCGATCGTCGGCGATGGCAAGTACGGCGGTGCTGCCGCCCATCCCACGGGCGCGCCCAAGGGGCTCATGCTGCACGCCCGCGAGATCCGCCTGCCGCATCCGGATGGCGGCGTCTTCGAGCTGAGCGCGCCGCTCTCCGAGACCGTTCTCGCCGGCTTTCGCTGGCTCGGCTTCGAGCCCGACCCGAGCCTGCCGGGCGCCCGGCTCGCGGATTTCGACGCGTCATGACGCGCCTGATCGTGTTCGATTGCGACGGCACGCTGGTCGACAGCCAGCAGCTGATCGTCGAGACGGCCCGGCAGACCCTGCTCGCCCATGACCTGGAGCCGCTCGCGGCGGAGGCGATCCGCGCGGTGATCGGCCTGTCGCTCGATCTGGCGCTCGCCAAGCTCGTGCCCGAGGCCGACGCCCGGACGCTCGCGAGCCTGGTCGAGACCTATCGGATCACCTGGCGGGCGCTGCGCGCGCAAGGGGTACGCGAGCCGCTGTTTCCCCGCGCCAGGGAGGTGCTGGCCGCGCTCGACGGCCGGGGCCATCTCCTTGGCGTCGCCACCGGCAAGTCGCGGCCGGGGCTGATCGACGTCCTGGACCATCATGGCCTGACCCCGCTGTTCGTGTGCCTGCAGACCGCCGATCGCCATCCCAGCAAGCCGCATCCGAGCATGCTCGAGGCGGCCATGCGCGAGACCGGGAGCGATCGCGCGGCGACGCTGATGGTGGGCGATACCAGCTTCGACATGGAGATGGCGCGCGCCGCCGGCGCCCGGGCGATCGGGGTCGCCTGGGGCTATCATCCCACGGCCCTGCTCGAGGCGGCAGGCGCGGAGACGATCCTGCACGGCTTCGACCAGCTTCTGGACCTGGTCGCGGCAACGGCCGGATGAAGCGGTTCTACCAAGCCGTGGGCGTCGCCCCGAGCGGGCCGGGTCGTGGCGTCCTGCTCGACCAGCACCCCGTGCGCACGCCGGCCAAGCGGCTGCTGATCCTCCCGACCGTGCCGCTCGCCGAGGCGATCGCGGGGGAGTGGCGGGACCAGGGCGACACGATCCGCCCCGAGGCGATGCCGCTCACCCGTCTGGCCAGCACGGCGATCGATCGCATGCCGGAGCTGCGCCAGGCCGCGATCGACGAGGTCGTCGCCTACGTCGACACCGATCTCTTGTGCTATCGCGCCGCCGAACCCTTCGATCTCGTCCAGCGCCAGCACCACGTCTGGCAACCGGTGCTCGACTGGCTGAGCGCGGCCCATGGGATCAGGCTGTGCGTGACCACCTCGATCCTGCCGCTCGCGCAGCCGGAGGTCGCGCGCGGGCGCCTGCGCACCGCGATCGAGGATCTTCCCGACTGGCCGCTGGTCGGCGTGCACGCCGCGACCACCGCGCTCGGCTCGCTGGCCCTCGGCCTCGCCGTGCTGCATGGCCGGATCGATGCCGAGGCGGCAGTGGCTGCCAGTCTCCTCGACGAGCTCTTCGAGATCGAGCGCTGGGGCACCGATCCCGAGGCCGAGCGGCGCCACGCGGTGTTGCGTCGCGACATCACCGGCGCTGCCCGGTTCATCCAGGCGCTCCATCAGCCATCGGAAGGCGGGAGCAACCCGGCGCCGACGAGGTGACGGCAGATCGCCGCGGCGGCCACGCGGTTGCCGGGCGCGGCAGAGTTTGCCGGTGATGCGGCCGGCAACGGGCCGAGGGCGCCGCAGGTTGGCTGCCGTTAGAGAACTGACGCATTCGCTTGATTCCCTCGTCATTGCCGGGCTTGACCCAGTGCTGTCCGGTTGATGGGGAGGTGTGGTGCCTGAAATGCATGGCAGGGCCTCTCGTTGACGGGGAGGGGGACGAGTCGAGACGGCGCCGATATCAACGCTTTGTTAACCCATGCATGGGAAGGTGAGCTCATGCCGCAGGCTATGGTGGGAATCCGAGCCACCGGCTAGATTCTGGGCCGCGCGCCACAGATTCCCAGCATCGCATGTCCGCGCCATGGTCGTCGAAATTGGTTAACACGAGGTTAACCGGACAGTATTGGGCTTGACCCGGCCATCCACTCTGGAGCCTGCGGCTGCCTTGCGGGTGGATGCCCGGATCGAGTCCGGGCATGACCAACGAAGGTACGTTCCGTTTGCGTCGGTGCACTAATACGACTGATCATGCTGCCGAGGGCGCCGTTATCCTGGGATCAGCTTCATGCGCTGCGGGTCGAGGCCATCGGTGACAACTAGCAAGAAACTCGGACGCCACGCTTGGCACCGTCATTGCGAGGAGCGTAGCGACGAGGCCATCCCGACGCCGCTCCTGGATCGCCACGGGCGCTGGCGCGCCCTCGCGATGACGCTGCCAAGGCGCGTGGCGGCTCGCGGGTTTCATCCCCAGCGGGCCGGCCTTGCCGGTGGGCAACTGATACCAGGAACACGAAGTCTTGACCCATCGACCGCTCTTCTTG
>JBOHKK010000517.1:0-3072 GCA_050729115.1 Geminicoccaceae bacterium
ACCCAATCCCATGGTACGCTGTGGGTGGCCGGGAGGGGGCGCGGGCTGGCGCCGATCTCAACTGAACCCGAAAATGCCCTAGCAAGGAGGAGCATGTCATGACCGTCGACCTGAGATCCAAGCGGGCAGCGTTTCGCGCCCTGCATGACCAAGGATGTTTCGTGCTGCCGAACCCTTGGGACATCGGCGGCGTCCGGCGGCTGGAAAAGCTCGGGTTCGCGGCTTTGGCGTCGACCAGCGCCGGACTGGCATGGGCGCTCGGGCGCGAGGATGGCGAGGTCTCGCGGGACGACGTGCTCGGCCATCTGCGGGTGCTTTGTGAAGCGACGGATCTTCCGGTGAACGCCGATTTCGAGGCCGGCTTCGCCGATGGGCCCGAGGAGGTCGCCGCCAATGTCCTGCTCGCGGTCGAGACCGGCGTGGCGGGTCTGTCGATCGAGGACCGGACCGGGCGGGAGCTCTACGAGCTGCCCCTGGCGGCCCTGCGCATCAAGGCCGCCCGCGAGGCCATCGATCAGGCGGGAGCGGATGTGGTTCTCGTCGGCCGAACGGAGGGATTCCTCGTCGGCCGCACCGACATCGACGCCACGCTGGAGCGTCTTGCCGCGTACGCCGATGCCGGGGCCGACTGCCTCTACGCTCCCGGCATTCAAGATCCCGCCCACATCGAGGCGGTGGTCGCCGCCGTCGCCCCGAAGCCGGTCAACGTCCTGCTGCTCGGTCCGGACATGCGGGTTGCGGACCTCGCCGCGCGCGGCGTCCGGCGCGTGAGCGTCGGCGGCTTGCTCGCCAGAGCCGCATGGGCCGCCTTCGACGAGGCGGCCAGACGGGTCCGCGATCAAGGAGCGTTGCCCGCGCCAGGCTCCGGGCGAACCTGACATCACGCGGTTTTCGGTGGGGCGTGCGCAGCCAACGCGTCGGCCTGCGCCATTTTGTATCAACGCGGCGCGCCATCACGTTACGTTGCCCACTCCTTGCTTTAGAGACGCTCTAAGGAGGGCGGTGGGATGATCCCGGGGCTTTCGCAAAGGCGACAATTCAAGGACCTGTCGGAGCAGGAAGTGCTCGCGCTCGCCATCTCCTCCGAAGAGGACGATGCACGAATTTACCAATGGTACGCGCAGCGCCTGGGTCGTGACTATCCACAGTCGGCCAAGGTCTTCGACGAGATGGCGAGCGAGGAGGATGAGCACCGGGCGAGACTGATCGAGGAGCACCGCCGCCGTTTCGGGGAAACCATCCCGCTGGTTCGCCGCGAGCACGTGGCCGGCTTCTACCATCGCCGACCGGTGTGGCTGATCGAGAATCTCGGCATCGAGCGGATCCGCGACGAGGCGGCGCGCATGGAGACCCAGGCCAGAAATTTCTACCTGCACGCCGCCCAGCGCACGAGCGATGCCGGGACGCGACAGCTGCTCGGTCATCTGGCAGCGGCGGAATCCGGCCACGAGGCAACCTGGCGGAGCCTGTTGCGCGAGCATCTTCCGCCCGGGGCGCGGGCCGCCGAGGATGCCGAGGCGCATCGCCAGCTCGTTCTGACCTGGGTGCAGCCGGGCCTGGCCGGGCTGATGGACGGCTCGGTCTCGACTCTGGCGCCGATCTTCGCCGCGGCCTTCGCCACCGGCGATACCTGGCAGACCTTTCTAGTCGGGCTTGCGGCCTCCGTCGGCGCCGGCATCTCCATGGGCTTCACGGAAGCCGCCTCCGACGACGGCACCATATCGGGCCGCGGCTCGCCGCTGAAGCGCGGCTTCGCCTCGGGCGTCATGACGGCGGTCGGCGGCCTCGGCCACGCGCTTCCCTATCTGATCCCGGACTTCTGGACGGCGACCACCATCGCCATGATCGTCGTGTTCATCGAACTGTGGGCCATCGCCTGGGTGCAGAACCGTTACATGCAGACGCCATTCTGGCGAGCGGCTCTGCAGGTCGTGCTGGGAGGTTCCCTGGTCTTCGCGTCGGGCATCCTCATCGGCAGCGCCTGAGGCGGCGCTCATGCGGCGAAATCGCATCGCCTTACGCCGGAACAATCGTGGGCCCACCGCGCGGGCTGCCTTCGAATTCATGGCTTCGGCTGCTCCCACGGGGGTTTTCCGATACGAGAGCAAGACCCGGAGTGCGTGGCGGCCCGCGATCTCCAATATCGGGGCCAGATGGCCAAACAACCCGGCCGGCCGCGAGAAGGAGCACGATGATGATGACCGCAGACACGAGAACCGAGGAAGAATTCCCGCCGCTGCTCGACGCTGGCGGTGGTCAGGGTGTCGTCGCGGAGCGCGATCGGGGTCCGGGCGGTTCCGACCGTGCCGGCCTGCTCATCCATTCCATGGTCGGGGAATGCTGGCTCGGCTCGGTTCTTGTCGCAGCAACCGACGAGGGCATCTGCGCCATCCTCCTCGGCGACGATCCCGCCGCCTTGCTGCGCGACCTCGAGGATCGCTTTTTGAAGGCGCGGCTGATCGATGGCGATGAGGCGCTCGAGGAGATGATGGCCAAGGTCCTCGACTTCGTCGAAGCGCCGGGGCAAGGTCTCGATCTGCCGCTCGATCCGCACGGCACGGCCTTCCAGCAGCGGGTCTGGCAGGCGCTGCGCGCGATTCCGGCCGGCTCCACGGCGAGCTATGGGGAGATCGCCGAACGCATCGGCGCCCCGAAGGAGGCGTATGCCGTCGGCGAAGCTTGCGCGGCGAACATGATTGCGATCGCCATTCCCTGCCACCGGGTCGTGCGCAAGGACGGCGGGCTCGCCGACTACCGATGGGGGTTCAAGCGCAAACGGGCACTGCTCCATCGCGAGGCGGCGGCATGACCTCGACCGCCCGATCGGAGCACGCTCGCGCCGGGCGCAGCGGCCTCGGCGCCACGCCCGGCCTATCCACCGAATCCGGCGGCGATCCGAGCCGGACCGTGCCGGCCGCCGTGGGAGCCGTGGCACGGCGCACCGCCATGAGGGCGATGTCGCGAGCCCTGGTTGGACTGGGAGCGATCGTGCTCGTAACGCCGGGGCTCGCTCTCGCGGGCGGCGCCTCGGGCGCGGAGCCCGAAGGCGAAGACCTCCGGACGCCACCCGCC
>JBOHKK010000518.1:0-3063 GCA_050729115.1 Geminicoccaceae bacterium
AACGGCGCCGAGCAGATCGCGTTGTGCGCCCGCGACTGCGGGTTCGAGGTGGTCTACGACGGCATCCGGCTGACGCCGGCGCGGATCGCCGCCGCCGCGCTGGAGGAAGGCGTGCACGTGATCGGTCTGTCGATCCTCTCGGGCTCGCACCGGGCCCAGGTCGCCGAGGTGCTGGCGCGGCTGCACGCCGAGGGGCTGGACGACGTGCCGGTGGTGGTAGGTGGCATCATCCCGCCCGACGACGCCGCGCACCTCCTGGCCGAGGGCGTGGCCGGCGTGTTCACGCCCAAGGACCACGATCTCGCGGTCGTCATGGGCGCGATCGTCGGTATGCTCGAGCAGGGCAGGGCCGAGGCCGCCTGATCTGCGGAATCTTCACGCGAGCGCCCGAGCTTCGTCGGCTCGGGCCGAGCGCCGGTCCGAGTGCTGCGGTGCCGAACGCAAAGCGCCCTTGGCAATCGGTGCGGCGGGCACGGACGCGTCGGCAGATCCGGCGCCGCGATCGGTGCCAAGCCGCGCCTGCGCTCACTCCTGCGCCGCCGCGACCGTGTCGAGCGCCTGGTCGCAGCTGGCTCCTTGTCCGGACGGCACGGGCTCGCCGTCGATCCAGGCGAGGATGTCCTGCCAGACCACGCGTCGTTGCAGGTCCCGCAACAACAGATGCCACCCGTCGGGATAGACGATCTGGACGCACGGGGTCGCGCGCAGCCGCTCGATCATGGCGGTCTGGGCGCCCGGCGGCACGATTTCGTCATGCTCGCCGACCAGGACCAGCACGGGGCCCGACAGCGCGCCGGCGGCGGCGTACGCCGTGTCCATCAGCTCGACCAGGCCCGCGATCGAATCGACCCGGGTCTCCTTGATGAACAGCGGATCGGTCGAGAGCGCGCGCAGCGCGTCGAGATTGTCCGAGGCCATCACGCCGAGGCTGCGGCCGGTGAGCTTGAGCCCGGGCGCGACCCGGGCGACCAGCCACAAGGTGGCGCGGTAGAGCGGATTGAGCTGATCGCCGCCCCACACCGCCGGCGCCGTGAGGATCACCCCTTCGGTATCGAGGGCCGCGCCGCTTGCCATGGCCGCGATGACCACCGCAGCGCCCATGCTTTCGCCGAGCAGGTAGACCGGACGGTCCGGATACAGCGCGCCGAGCCGGGCGCGTTCGGCCTCCAGATCGGAGATCAGCGCGGACGTGCCGGGCCAGCGGCCGGCCGCCGGATTGGCGCCGAAGCCCCGCTGGTCGTAGGCATGGACCGCGAGGCCGCGCTCGGCCGCGAAGGCGCCGAACTCGGCAAAGGCGTTGCTGTAGTCGTTGAAGCCGTGGATCGCCAGGATGACCGCCCGCGGCGGCTCGTCCGGCAGCCATTCCCGGCGCGGCAGGTCCGCCTCGCCGGCGAGCTGCGTCACCGGCGTCTGCGCGCAGGCGAGCAGTCCCACGCCGGCCAACAGGCTCACGACCCTGCGCACGCGCGCTCTCATCCCGCCGCCGGAGACGGATCCGGGAGACCGAGCAGGCGCCAGACCTCGTCCGGCGACCGGCCCGACTGACGCAGCAGCCGCAAGGTCGTGGCCTGATTGCGCTTGGCCAAGCGCAGACCGTTGGCATCGGCGACGATGTTGTGGTGGTAGTAGCGCGGCGTGCGCAGGCCGAGGAGCGCCTGGAGCAGCCGGTGCACGTGGGTGGCATGGAACAGATCCTCGCCCCGGGTGATCAGGCTCACCCCCTGACGGGCATCGTCGACGGTCACCGCCAGATGATAGCTGGTCGGGATGTCCTTGCGCGCCAGGACCACGTCGCCGAGCATCTCCGGCTTGGCCGCTACGGTGCCGACGCGGACGTCGTACCAGGTGAGCGGGCCGGTCAGCTCCCGGGCGCGCGCCACGTCGAGGCGGAGCGCGAACGGCTCGTCGGCCTGGATCCGGTGGCGCCGCTCGGTGACTTCCAGGCTGCGACAGACGCCGGGATAGACCGCCTCGCTGAGCGGCCCGTGCGGCGCCTGGCCGGCGTGGGCGATCTCCGCCCGAATGCGCTTTCGCGTGCAAAAGCAGGGGTACACGACACCGAGGCGATCCAGCTGGGTCAACGCCTGGTCGTACAGGTCCATCCGGTCCGACTGCCGCACCACCGGCCCGTCCCAATGGAGACCCAGCCAGCGCAGATCATCACAAATGCCTTGCTCGAACTCGGGCCGGCAGCGCTGGCGATCGATGTCCTCCATGCGCAGCAGGTAGCGCCCTCCGACCGCCCGCGCCGCCTCCCAGGCGACCAGCGCGGCGTAGGCGTGGCCGATGTGCAGATAGCCCGAAGGCGTCGGCGCGAAGCGGGTGACCGTCGGCGGGTCACCGGGCTCGGGCAGCGGCAGGAAGTCGGGGCCCTTGGTCATGGCGCAGCCATCGATATCAAAGGAAAGGAAAGCGATCGGTAAAGCGCGGCGATGATCATCGGCGGCGCGGCGATTGACAAGATGCGGGCGGCGGTTTTTCTGCGCCCATGCCTCTCTTGTCCGGACCCCGGATGCCGCCCCGCGCCGGCGGCTTGCCGCGCCAGCTGATCGTACTGCTGCACGGCGTGGGCGCCGACGGCAACGATCTGATCGCGCTCGCGCCGGTTCTGGCGGAACGGTTGCCGGATGCGGCGTTCGTCGCGCCCGACGCACCCGAGCCCTGCGACGTGGCGCCGTTCGGCCGCCAGTGGTTCTCGTTGCGCGAGCGGCGGCCCGAGGCGCTGCTGCTCGGGGTCCAGGCGGTGGCGCCCGTGGTCGATGCCTTCCTCGATGCCGAGCTCGAGCGACACCGCCTGGCGGATCATCAGCTGGCGCTGGTCGGCTTCTCCCAGGGCGCCATGACCGCGCTCTACGTCGCGCCCAGGCGGCCGCGCGCGCTCGCCGGCGTGCTCGGCTTCTCGGGGGCGCTGCTCGGCGGCGAGCGCCTGGCCCCGGAGGCGCAGAGCCGGCCGCCCGTGTACCTGGTCCATGGCGATGCCGACGAGGTGGTCCCGGTAGAGGCTACGTATGCAGCCGTGGCGGGACTGCAAGCGGCCGGGATCCCGGTCCAGTGGTCGATCCG
>JBOHKK010000519.1:0-3062 GCA_050729115.1 Geminicoccaceae bacterium
CCCGGAAACGAGCCGGGCGTGCCCGCCGCCACGGCCCTGACCGGCCGCCACTGCCCTGACCGGCCGCCACTGCCCTGACCGATGGTCGGCGGACAACTAGTCGCCCGCTTGGCAGAGGTCAAGCGCCGCGTGCCGTTTTACGAGGCGTCCGCGGTTCCCGAATTCCCGGTGGCGCCGGGAAAGGCGACCCTTGCGAACACCTCCTCGAGACCGATCTCCGCCCTCAGCGCCGGTAGCCGCATGCGCTCGCCGAGCTCGCGCACGATCACGCTCTGCCAGCTGCCATCGGGGTTCGGGGTCGTCACCTCGACGCCGCCCTCGTCCTGGTCGATCAGGACGTAATGGCGGAGCGAGGGAATCGTCTGATAGGCCCATCGCTTGCGGCCGTGATCCCGCTCCGCCGTGCTCTCGGACAGCACCTCGACGATCACCACCGGGGCATTCAGCACCGTCGCCTTGCCCGGAATGTCGCCGCAGGCCACGACCACGTCGGGATACATCACGTCGCCCGCGGGGGTGACCACCTTGACGTCGTTCACGAAGGCCTCGCAGTTGCCATCCCTCAGCCGGTGGCGAAACGCCTGGGCCACGTTGAGCGCGATGCGATTGTGGTCGATCGTACCCCCGGTCATCATCCGGACCACGCCACCGAGGCGCTCGTACCGCTCCGCCTGGTCCCGCTCCCAGGCGAGGAACTCGGCCAGCGTCTTGGATCGGGTTTCCAGGGCGGCCGCCATCTTGGCCTCTGCTCCAACTGCGCTCGATCGTAGTGCCCGGCAGCTTACGTGCGATCCGGTGCGGCTGAAAGAACGCGGTCTCGATCGAGCTGGTGAATCCGGTGCGAAAGAAGGCGCTATCTCGGCAACAGGCCGGGCGGCAGACCACGGGCCAGAAACTGCTGGTGGCCCATCTTCTTGACCCGCTTCATCATGGTCTGCATCTGCTGGTACTGCTTGAGCAGCTTGTTGACCTCGGGCACCGCGGTCCCCGAGCCGGCCGCGATCCGCCGCTTGCGCGAGGCGTGCAGGACCTGCGGGTTGCGCCGCTCCTTGGGCGTCATGGAGCCGATGATCGCGAGCTGGCGGGCGATCATCCGATCGTCGATCTGGTGATCGGCGAGCTGCTGCCTGATCTTGCCGACCCCGGGCAGCATGCCGAGGATGCCGCTCATGCCGCCCATCTTGCGCATCTGCTGCAGCTGGGTCGCGAGGTCGTCGAGATCGAAGCTGCCCTTCTGCATCTTGGCGGCGAGCTGCTCGGCCTCCTCCCGGTCGACCGTCTCCGCGACCCGCTCGACCAGGGAGACGACGTCGCCCATGCCGAGGATGCGCGAGGCCATGCGATCGGGGTGGAACGCCTCCAGCGCGTCGATCTTCTCGCCGACGCCGACCAGCTTGATCGGCTGGCCGGTCACCGCGCGCATGCTGAGCGCGGCGCCGCCCCGGCCGTCGCCGTCGATGCGCGTGAGCACGATCCCGGACAGGCCGACCCGCTCGTGGAACGTGCGGGCGAGATTGACCGCGTCCTGGCCGGTCAGCGCATCGGCGACCAGAAGTGTCTCGTGCGGCCTGACGCGCTCGCGGATCGCCTCGAGCTCGGCCATCAGGGGCTCGTCGATGTGCAGCCGGCCCGCGGTGTCGAGGATGACCACGTCGTCGCCGCCCCGGGTCGCGGTCTCCAGCGCCCGCGCGGCGATCGCGACCGGGCTCTGACCGGGCACGATCGGCAGAGCGGCGGCCCCGGCCTGCTCCGCCAACACGGCGAGCTGCTCCTGCGCGGCCGGACGCTGGACGTCGAGCGAGGCGAGCAGCGCGCGCTTGCGCTCCCGCGTGCGCAGCCGGTAGGCGAGCTTGGCGCTGGTCGTGGTCTTGCCCGAGCCCTGCAGGCCGACCATCAGGACCACGCGCGGCGGCGGCCCGCTCAGGTTGAGCTCGCTGACCTCGTCGCCCAGCAGCCGCACCAGGTGGTCGTGGACGATCTTGACCACCATCTGGCCGGGCGTGACGCTCTTCAGCACCTCCTGGCCGACCGCGCGCTCGCGAATGGCGCCGATGAAGTCCTTGACCACGGGCAGCGCTACGTCCGCCTCGAGCAGGGCGATGCGAATGTCGCGCAGCGCCCCCTCGACGTCGGACTCGCGCAGCGCGCCGCGGCGCTTCAGACGGTCGAAGACGTCGTTGAGACGGCCGGACAGGCTCTCGAACATGACGGGCTCAGCCAGGTGTGGTCCGCTTGGCGCGAACGCGATGGACGACGAGGAGCAAATCGGCTCCGGACGCTTCGGAAGCTAGGTATCCGCCCCCCGCAAAGTCAAGGCGAGGCCGGCGCTTTGCCCGGATTTTCGCGGTTGCATGGCGGCGGACGTTGGCCTCTATTGCGCGCCATGGACGAGCTCGTCTTCCATAAGATGCACGGCCTCGGCAACGACTTCGTGGTGCTCGACCGGCGCAGCGGCAAGCTGTCGTTGAGCGCGGCGCAGATCCGGCGGATCGCCGATCGGCGCTTCGGCGTCGGCTGCGATCAGCTGCTCAGTCTCGAGCCCTCGGAGCGCGCCGACGTGTTCATGCGCGTGTACAATGCCGACGGCTCCGAGTCGGGCGCCTGCGGCAACGGCACCCGTTGCGTCGCCCGGCTGATCATGGAGGAGCGCGGCGGCACGCGGGCGCTGATCGAGACCACCGCCGGCATCCTGACCGTGACCGCAGGCATCCACGGCTACACCGCCGACATGGGCATGCCGCGCTTCGGTTGGGACGAGATCCCGCTCGCCGGGCCCGCGGACACGCTCGCCCTCGATCTCGCACTCGGCCCGCTGGCGCGGCCGGTGGCGCTCAACATCGGCAACCCGCACGCCGTGTTCTTCGTCGAGGACGCGGACGCCGTGCCGCTCGCCGAGCTCGGCCCCGAGCTCGAGCATCACCCGATGTTCCCCGAGCGCGCGAATGTCGGGGTGGTCGAGGTGCGCGAGCCGCGAACGTTGCGCGTGCGGGTCTGGGAGCGCGGCGCCGGGCTGACCACGGCCTGCGGCAGCGGCGCCTGCGCCGCCCTGGTCGCCGCGGCGC
>JBOHKK010000520.1:0-3048 GCA_050729115.1 Geminicoccaceae bacterium
CCTCCCAACCACCCACCGATGGTACCCTTGGGGTGGTGGGGAGGGGGAGCGGGCCGGTGCGAGCTGATCGAAAAATGCGCTAGCCCTGGAGGGCGGCATACACCTCCTGGGCCAGCTCCAGCAGCTGCTCGCGCGGCAGCTCGGCCAGGAGCACCCAGGCCACCTTGCCGTCTTCCCAGTACAACGCCGACAGCTTGCCCTGTTGCGCGAAGCGGAACGCGGTCCGCTCGTCATCGGGAGCGGCGCGCATGTAGAGCGTGAGGCGTTGCCCGCTCCCGTCCTCATACATCAGCTGCGCGGCCGCCCGCCCGGCCGCGGCGGGAAGCAGCCGGCCGCCGACCAGCTCGTAGCCCCTCTCGGTCAGGTCCGGCACCCGGAGCGGCACGTCGAGCCGGCGCCCGAGCCAGGTCGCGAGGTGATCCTGCTCGCTCGCCGGCACCTCGACCGCGTGCCGGACCTCGGCCGTGTACGTCAGATGGGCGGCGGCGGCATCGGCCAGCAGGGTAGGGGCCGCCCGTTCAACGGGCATGAGCAGCTCGCGGCCATACCAGCCGGAGGTCGCGCCCGCCACGAACAGCACGACGGCCGCGGCGGCGGACGCCGCTGCCCACCACCAGCGGCGGCGCGGCGGCGCCTCGGCCCGAACCAGGGCCTGCAGCAGGCGCGGCGGGATCGGACGCTCGGCAAGCGATCTGTAGGTGCGCCGGATCAACATGTCCTGTCCGCGATAGCTATCGAGTCGGTTGGCCTCCTCGGGATGGGCCGCGAGGTAGGCTTCGATCATGCGCCGCCGCTCGGGCGCCAGCTCGCCGTCGAAGTAGGCGTGCACCTCGGCTTCGGTGACGTGCCCTGCGGGGTCGGTCATCTGATCCTCCGCACCGCGCGGTCCTCGTCCCCCTCGAGCAGGGAGCGCAGCCGCTCGCGGGCGCGTGCGAGACGCGACATCACGGTTCCGATCGGGATGTCGAGAACCTTTGCGACCTCGCGATAGCTCAGGCCCTCCAGGCTGACCAGCAGTAGAACCTGGCGATGCTCGACGGACAGAGCGCTCAAGGCGCGCACGAGATCGCGGATCTGCCCCTGATCCTCGGGCGGCACGCTCAGCGCCAGGTCCTCGGCGAAGTCCTCGATCGGCAGGCTCGCCGCGCCGCGGCGCCGCAGCTTGGTGACGTAGAGATTGTGCAAGATGGTCTTCAGCCAGCGTCCGAGGCTGTCCGGTTCGCGCAGGCTGTCCTGGCGGGCGAGCGCGCGCTCGATGCAGTCCTGGACCAGGTCATCGGCATCGGCGGTGTTGCCGGCCAGGGCGGCAGCATAGCGGCGCAAGCCGGGGATGTGCGCGAGCAATGCCCCGATCAGGGCGTCGGGTTGCTGGCCGGCCACGAAGCTCGCCTCGCTCCCGACCATGTTGGGCCCCTCGTGCCGGGCGAGCCGTCGCCCGTCCGCAAGCGGAGCCCGCAGGCAAACCCGGGGGCTGTTCTCGTCACGGTCGCATGTCCTCGGCTGACCGACCGAGCGTTCCAGTTGCAGCGCTCGATCGGCGCGCGCCCGAACACCAGGTCCCGCCGCGGGTCGCGCAGCATAGGAACCTGATGCCGGGCGCTCACAACCGAGACGCCGGCGGCATGGCCCTTATTCCCTCGGTCCGCATCGCTGGGTCGCACCGGCGCCTAACCCCGCGCCCGATATGGCGGCACGCCCTGGTCGGGCAGCCAGAGGCCCCCGGGGGGCGCCCCGGACTGATAGAACACGTCGATCGGCATGCCGCCGCGTGGATACCAATAGCCGCCGATCCGGAGCCACACCGGCTCGAGCGCCGCCTCCAGGCGCCTGGCGATGACGAGCGTGCAGTCCTCGTGGAACGCGCCGTGGTTGCGAAAGGCCCCGAGGAACAGCTTCAACGACTTGCTCTCGACCAGCCGCTCCTTGGGCACGTAGTCGACCACCAGATGGGCGAAATCCGGTTGCCCGGTGATCGGGCAGAGCGCCGTGAACTCCGGACAGGTGAAGCGCACCAGATATTGCGTGCCGGGATGCGGATTCGGCACGGTCTCGAGCCGCGCCTCGTCCGGCGCGGCCGGCAGGCTGGTCGGTCGTCCCAGCTGGGTCAGCGATGCCGTCGACGTCTCGGCCATGCGCTTCTCCAACGAGCGGCATCTTGGGCCCTCGCCGCGGCACGCACGGCCCTCCGCTCGACTCGGATCATGCGATCCTGGCTTCGTCGAGATCTCGTGATCCATCTCGGAGTCGCCGGAGCCGACCATCGCCACATCCGCTCAGGGCCGCGATCACCCCGACATGCCAGGATCCTCGCGATCATACGTCTCCCGAGCTGCCGCCGTGCGCCGATCGGGACGGCAGCCATCCCGGATGATCCGGACCTGCCGGCGAGGTGTCAAGCGGGACCGGGCGCGCGCAAAGAAACCGGACGGCTTGACAGAACCCATTGTCGAGCCGTAATTAGGCGGCGGGTTAATTAACGATGCAGTTAAATGGGGCCCGACGACCTCTCCACGACCTTCGCGGCGCTCGCCGATTCGACCCGGCGGGCGATCCTGGCGCGCTTGGCCGAGGGCGAAGCCTCGGTGGGCGAGCTCGCGACTCCGTTCGCGATGTCGCTGCCGGCGATCTCCAAGCACCTGAGGGTGCTCGAGCGGGCGCGTCTGATCCGCCGGCGCAAGGATGCGCAGTGGCGCCGCTGTGCGTTGCGCCCGGAGGCCCTGCGCGGCGCCGCCGAATGGATCGGCCGATACGAGCGGTTCTGGACCGAGAGCCTCGACCGCCTGGCCGATCACCTGGCCGAGCTCAACGAGGAGGACGACACCGATGGCGATGGCCCAACCAAAACCGAATGACGCTCTGGTTCTACGCCTTTCCCGCAGCTTTGCAGCACCGCGCGACCGGGTCTTTCGCGCCTTTACCGCGCCCGCGCAACTGGTCAAGTGGTGGGGCCCCAAGGGCTTCACGGTTCCGGCCTGCACGATGGACGTGCGCGCCGGCGGCACGTGGCACACGGTCATGCGCTCGCCCGAGGGCAAGGATCACATCGTG
>JBOHKK010000521.1:0-3038 GCA_050729115.1 Geminicoccaceae bacterium
CCCGGCCACCCACAGCGTACCATGGGATTGGGTGGCCGGGAGGGGGCGCGGGCTGGGTCCGCCCAAAGGAAGAACGCGCTAGCCCTGGGAAGTAATACCGATCCCACAAAGCCCTGACCTACGGGATCGGTAGCGCGCGCGGGGTTGACTGGTCGGCCGCGCGCCCCAACAGGAAGTATGATGCCGGGCGAACCAAGGTTCGAACTTTGTGAGCCCGGGATCAGGGAGCGGTCGCAGCGTCGATGAATTACCAATCATCAGGCTGATCCCAAACCAACTTCGCGCCAAGTGCTCGAGCTTGCCGCTCCCGAGCGCGCCGCCTCGCCGCCGCGATCGCCCCGGTCGTCGACGCCGCGCGCGACCGCCTCGATCCGAGCGTCCTCGATCTGCTCCGCGGCTCCCGGTGATCTCCGCTACCCGTGAGCCTCGCGGCGCATCGCAGGATTGCGGGCCCGAGCCGGTCCGTCGGGAGTCACCTGGCGATCCCGCCGGGAGGGACGTGTGCCCGGGCAGATTGGCCATGCTCCGGACCGGCGAGCTTTTCGCTTGCGACCGTGCGCCTCGAACCGACGCCGCCGGAGGGGCCGACGGCGCCGCGCGCACCGTCTCACAGCGGCGCACGGCGACGGCGGTTGCGCCGGGAACGCGCATCGGCGGCGTGGGGGCTCACGAGCCCCTGGCGAGATCGCTCGGGCTGGGGTAAATTTCGGCGGCGGCTGGCTGCCAGGACCGGCTGCGCCGCGCGCACTGCGGATTCGATGCCACGGCGGGGGAGATATCACGGACCGGTGCTGGTCCAATGTGGAGACGTCCCATGCGTACTCTCAGCGAGGCCGAGGGCGTCGTGCATTCGCCGCGGGATCTGCTTGATGAGCACGTCGTCGACCTGCCTGACCGGCTCTGGACCTGCTGCCAATCGCCGTCTACGTTTGCGACCGGGACGGCGTGATCGTCCGCTACAACCGCAACGCCGCGGAGCTCTGGGGCCGCTCGCCCAAGCCCGGTGATCCGGCGGAATGCTTTTGCGGGTCGCACCGGAGATACCGCCTCGACGGCGGCGTGCTTGCGCACGCGGAATGCCCCATGGCCGAGGCGCTGCGGACCGGCGTTTCCGTGCGCGACCGGGAGGTCGTGATCGAGCGGCCGGATGGCACGCGCGCCATCGCTTTGGTCAATGTCGATCCGCTCAGGGACCGCCAAGGGAGCCTCGTCGGCGCCGTCAACTGCTTCCGCGACGTCACCGAGCGCAGGCGTCTCCAGGCGGGCGTTGCGCGATGACCAGGCGCGCTCCCATGAGCTGCTCGAAGCGCTGCCTGCGGCCGTCTACACGACGGACGCGCAAGGGCGGATCACCTTCTACAACCAGGCCGCGGTGGAGCTCCGGGGCCATCGCCCGAAACTCGGCGCGGACGAGTGGTGCGGGTCGTGGCACCTCTTTTGGCCCGACGGCACGCCCATGCCGCACGACGAGTGCCGCATGGCCGTGGCGCTGAAGGAGCGACGAGCGATCAGGGGCGTGGAGGCGGTGGCCGAACGGCCCGACGGCACGCGCGTCCCGTTCCTTGCCTACCCGACGCCGCTGCTCGACGAGTCGGGTGTGGTGGTCAGCGGCGTGAATACTCTGGTCGACATCACCGAGCACAAGCAGGCCGAGCAGCGCGTGCGCGAGAGCGATGCACGTATCAGCGCCATCGTCGCCCAGGTCACCGCTGGTGTCGCCGAGACAGATTTGACCGGGCGCTTCGTGGTCGTGAATGAACGCTATTGCGACATGGTCGGCTATGCCGAGGCCGAACTCTCCCATATGCGCATGCAGGACATTACCCACCCGGAGGATTTGCCGCGCAACCTGGAGCTGTTCCAAGAACTCGTGCGGACCGGCGCGGACTTCAAGATCGAGAAGCGTTACGTGCGCAAGGATGGCGCCCTCGTGTGGGTCAACAACAGCGTCTCGGGCGTCAAAGACTCGAACGGCAAGCTCTCCAACATAGTTGCCGTATCGATCGACATCAGCGAACGCAAGCGCGCCGAGGAGGTCGGGGCGCGGCTCGCCGCGATCGTCGAGTCGTCCGACGACGCGATCGTGAGCAAGGACCTCGACGGCATCACTCTCAGTTGGAATCGGGGCGCTGAGCGCCTCTTCGGCTATGCCGCCGAAGAGGTGATCGGCCAACCGGTCGCGATCCTGATCCCGCCGGATCGTCACGACGAGGAGCCCGGTATCCTCGAGCGCATCCGCCGCGGGGCGCGCGTCGACCATTACGAGACCGTCCGCCGGCGCAAGGACGGAAGCCTGGTCGAGATCTCGCTGACGGTGTCCCCCGTCACGAACGCGGAAGGCAGGGTGGTCGGCGCATCGCAGATCGCCCGGGACATCACCGAGCGCCGGCGGGCCCAGGAGCAGCAGAATCTCCTGCTCCAAGAGATGAGCCACCGCGTCAGGAACCTGTTCGCGCTTGCGAGCAGCGTGGTGACCTTGAGCGCGCGAGCTCCTGCTGGCATGGCAGGAGCAGGGCGGACCGCCCCTCGATCGACCACCGGAAGGCGAAGGCTTTGGCAGCCGGCTCGCCCGTGAGACCGTGGAACGCCAGCTGGGCGGTCAGCTTTCCCGCGACTGGCGTCCTGAGGGCCTGTTCATGCGCCTCTCGGTTCCCTTGGGGAGCCTCGCGACTTAAGCGGTTAGACGCGCATGGTGTTCGCTTGACCTTTTGATCGTCAGCTCGCCTTTCGGATCGTTCATGCGACCGTGACACGCCGCGACCGCCGACTGTTCCGCTCGCGCACCGATTCCCAGGATCGCATGGACCCTCCGACCACGACACGCCAGCCGCCCATGGTTGACGGAAGGTTAGGTCAGGGCGGACAGCCGCGGACCTGGTCCGGGCAGCCACGGCCCATGCCGGGCGCGATCCCCGTGCCGGGTCTCGGGCTTTGCCCGGTCGAGCCAAGGATGCCGGTGATGACCAGCAATCAGGCGAATGGTCAGCGCGCTAGCGCATTTTTCGATCAGCTCGCACCAGCCCGCTCCCCCTCCCAAC
>JBOHKK010000522.1:0-3027 GCA_050729115.1 Geminicoccaceae bacterium
CTCCCAACCACCCCAAGGGTACCATCGGTGGGTGGTTGGGAGGGGGAGCGGGCCGGGGCCGCGGTCCACCCACGGGGAAAATGGTCAATGATGGGCTGCGCTCGTCAACAGCACAGCCGTTGTCAAGCCCGGGCATGACAGAAAAACCGTACATATACCTACGGTCGCGACTTTATGCGCCTCGTATAGGGGCTCGAGCGGCGGGACGAAGGGGGCGGGCCTGGAGCCCGCCCCCTGTGCAGGGTTCGACCGCCTCGTATCAGGCTTACGACGCCGCGGCGCGGGCCTCCTCGAGCCACTGGTCGAACTGGTCGCGGTTCGCGGCGATCCATTCCTCGGCGTGGCGCTCGAGGTCCTCCTCGGAGTCCTCGCCCTCGAACATTTTAGCGTTCTGGGCGAAGATGTCCTCGAGCGGGATCGCCATCACCTCGAACAGCCGCCTGGCCGCCGGGTTGTCCTCGAGGAACGCGCTGTTGACCACCGGGCGGATGTCGTTGGCCGGCCAACCCATCTCGCACGGATCGTCGACGCAGCCGGTGACGCCCTCGACGGTCGTCTCGTCCTCGAACTGCGCCTGCGCCTCCGGCAGGCTCGCAAACGGCACCTCGATCCAGACCACGTCCTCGCCGGGCTCGAGCATGCCGACCGTCCAGTTGGGGGTCCAGGTGTAGAACAGGATCGGCTCGCCCTGCTGATAGCGCGCCATGGCATCGGCCATCGACGCCGAGTACGCCGCCTTGATGGTGTTGACGTAGTCGCCCAGCTCGTAGGCCTCCATGTGGTGCTCGATCACCAGCTCGCAGCCCCAGCCCGGCGGGCAGGCCACCATGTCGGCCTTGCCGTCGCCGTCGGCGTCGAACAACTGGGCGGTCTCGGGGTCCTTCAGGTCCTCGAGATTGGTGATGCCCTGCTCGTCGGCGGTCGCCTTGTCGATCAGGTAGCCTTGCAGCGCGCCGCCCTCGGCGACGTAGCCGACCAGCTCGGCGCCTTGCGCATAGGCGTCCTCGTACTCGTTGTGCAGCGGGAACCAGCCGTTCACCCAGAAATCGACGTCGCCCTGGCCCACCGCCTGATAGAACACCGGGTTGTCCAGCGTCGTCGGCTCCTCGACCTGATAACCCAGCTCCTCCAGCGCCTGCATGTAGATCGCGGTCGGAAACCAGCCGGTATCCCAGGTGGCGCGCGCCGGCTGCACGGTCTTGCCCTCGCCGGGCTCGGCGGCCTGCGCGGCGGACAGTGGCAGCAACAGCGCGCACAGCGCGACCGTCGCCCGCAGCTGATGTCTTGTCGAACGTGGCATGGTGACCTCCTCTGGTTGGTCTCTTGGTCCTCCCTCCCGTCGACGGTCCGGGTCGCAGCCCCGGGCCGCCGCAGCTATCGGAACTCTCCGGGCGCGGTCGGCTCGGTGGCCGGCGGCGCGGTCCGCTCCGGCCGGCGCCAGCTGAGGCGCGCGAGCAGGGCGCGCCGGCGGTCGCCGGCCCGGAGCCGGGCCCCGGGGTCGCCGAGCGCCTGGGTGATGCGGTCCAGCATGATCGCGAGCAGCACGATGCCCAGGCCGCCCAGCGCAGCGAGGCCGACGTCGAGACGGCCGATGCCGCGGAACACGATGAGGCCGAGCCCTTCGGCGCCGATCAGCGCCGCGATCACCACCATCGACAGGGACAGCATCAGGGTCTGGTTGAGCCCCGCCATGATGGTGCGCATGGCGAGCGGCAGCTGAATTTCCCAGAGCACCTGGCGCGACGTCGCGCCGAACGCGAAGCCCGCCTCGACCAGCTCGCCCCGCACCTGCCGGATGCCGAGATTGGTCAGCCGGATCAGCGGCGGCAGCGCGAAGATGATGGTGGCGATGATCCCGGGCACCATGCCGACGCCGAACAGCATCACCACGGGCACCAGATACACGAACGCGGGCGTGGTCTGCATGATGTCGAGCACCGGCCGGATGGCCGTGGCGAAGCGGTCGCTGCGCGCCGCCACGATCCCGAGCGGGATGCCGACCGCCGCGCAGAACACCACCGCCGTGAGCACCATGGCGAGCGTGGTCATGGTCTGGGACCAGATGCCGAGCAGATCCAAGAACGCGAGCGAGGCCACCGTGAACGCGGCGACGCCGCGCCCGGCCAGCCACCAGGCGAGGCTGCCGGCACCGATCAGGAACGCCACGAACGGAATCCAGAGCAGCGCCGCCTCGGTGCCGCTCAGCACCTGGTCCACCGGCCATTGGATCACCTGGAAGGCGGGCCGGAAGGTCGGCACCAGCCAGTCCTTGACCGCGACCTCGATCCAGTCGTCCAGCGGCAGCGTGTAGAAATCCGAGAGCCTAGCCATGGGCCGCCTCCAGCGCGTCCGGCTGCGGCCGCGCCGGCGCTCTGTCGGCGCGCGGTCCGCTCGAGGGCTCCTCGGCATCGCCTGCGCGCGCGAGCTCGCGGAACACGTCCGCCGGATGCACCGCGCCCGCGAGCCGGCGGTCGTCGTCGACCACCGCGATCGGCAGATCCAACGCGCAGGTCTCGAACAACTCCGACAGCTTGGCCGAGGGCACGGTCTGCGGGAAGTCGCGCCGGATCGCGGTGCTGCCCGCCGCCATGGCGCCGGCGGCGTCGCGGGCCAGGACCAGGCCGACCGCACGCCCGTCCCGGTCGGTGACGAACAGAGCGCCTTCGGCGCAAAGGCGCATCGCCGCCTCCGGCCAAGCAACCGCGGCCTCGTCGATGGTCTCGGCCGGGCGCATGATGCGCCGGGCGCTGATCACGCGACCGCGGTCGACGTCCTGGGTGAACGACGCCACGTAGGGATCGGCGGGCGCCGCCACGATGTCCTCGGGCGTCCCGACCTGAACGAACCGGCCGTCCTTCATGATCGCGATGTGATCGCCGATGGTGAGCGCCTCGTGCAGGTCGTGGGTGATGAAGACGATGGTCATCTCGAGGCGCTGCTGGAGCCGGATCAGCTCCTCCTGCATGTCGCGGCGGATCAGCGGGTCGAGTGCGCTGAAGGGCTCGTCCATGAGCAGGACCTCGGGGT
>JBOHKK010000523.1:0-3021 GCA_050729115.1 Geminicoccaceae bacterium
GGGCAGCTCCTGCGGCTCGCGCGCTGCCGGCTGTTGCCGAGTGCGAGCGCCGTTGCCGTTCGCCTCGCGCCGCGGCGCGGGCGCCGCGGCCTCGGTGCCGGGAATCTCGAGCCGCGGGATGGCCTTGCCGGTCAGCCGGGTGATCGCGTCGACGTAGCGGCGCTCCTCGGGCAGAACGAGGGTGAACGCCCGGCCCTCCTGCCCGGCCCGGCCCGTCCGGCCGACACGATGGACGTAGTCGTCGGCATGGGTCGGCACGTCGTAGTTGATCACGCACGGCAGGCTCACGATGTCGAGGCCGCGCGCGGCGACGTCGGTCGCGACCAGGAAGTCGATCTCGCCGCGCTTGAAGGCATCGAGCGCCTGGGTCCGCTGCGACTGCTCGAGATCGCCGTGGATGTCGCGCACGTTCAGCCCGACCCGTTCCAGCTGTCGACGCAGGCTCGCGACCTCGCGCTTGCGGTTGCAGAAGATCAGCGCCTTGTCGACCTCCTGGGTCTCGATCAGACGTCTCAAGGCCTGGAACTTGCCGCGCGCCGGCACCATCGTCACATGATCCTCGACCCCGGCCGCGGTGGTCGCCGGCGGCGTCGCCTGGACCTCCTCGGGATTGGTCAGGAAGGCGCCGGCCAGACGGCGGATCTCGGGCGGCATGGTCGCCGAGAACATCAGCGTCTGCCGGTTGCGGCTGACCAGGCCGACGATCCGCTCGACGTCGGGCATGAAGCCCATGTCGAGCATCCGGTCGGCTTCGTCGATCACCAGGATGGTGACGCCGCCGAGCAGCACCTTGCCGCGCTCGAACTGATCCAGAAGGCGACCCGGCGTCGCGATCAGCACATCGACGCCGCGCTCCAGGAGCCGCCACTGCTCGTCCATGCCGACCCCGCCGATGAGCAGGGCCATGGACAGATTGAGGTGCTTGCCGTAGGTGCCGAAGTAGTTGGCGGTCTGGGTCGCCAGCTCACGGGTCGGGCTTAGGATCAGGGAGCGCGGCATGCGTGCCTTGGCCCGTCCGGAGGCGAGCCGCTCGATCATCGGCAGGACGAACGCCGCGGTCTTGCCGGTACCGGTCTGGGCGATCCCGAGCAGATCGGCGCCGGTGAGCATGATCGGGATCGCCTGCTCTTGGATCGGCGTCGGAATCTCGTAGCCGGCATCCGTCACCGCCTGGAGGATTTCCGGCCGTAGTGCAAAATCGTTGAATTTCATGTAGCCCCTTTGTCAGGGAAAGAACTCGAGACCCCTGTCTCGGTCGCTTCACCATTGGCTCGCGCTGGATGTAGAGATTCACAGCGATATGTCAATGACGACGCCCGATGTCAGCCGCTCCGATCGACCTCGGGAGGCCCGGGCGCGAGCGTCGCAGTGCGGCTATGCCGATGGATGTCGCGGCTTGCGCGAGCATCCAGGATTGATCGTGTCCTCGCCGATCGTGTGCCAGATCTGCTCGAGCCTCGTCGGCGACAACGAACAGCTCGGCGCTCCCGTAAAGGCCGAGAACCGCGCTCGGCAGGGGTGGGCATCTCATCATGGCGAGCGCACCAGTCACCGCGCCGGTGCGGCGACGTGTCCCCCGGGGGGGTGATATGATGATCGCGAAGATTGCCGCCGAGCGAACCCAGCGAACTGGAGTACAGCGCAAGTGATCCAGCTGGAGCCGCCCTTTCGCCATGGCACGCAGGGCGACGCCCCGGCGCTTGCGGAGCTCATCAACGTCGCCGGGGAAGGTCTGCCTTGGTACCTTTGGACCACTATGGCGGAGCCTGGCGAAAGCGCCTGGGAGGTCGGCCGCCGGCGCGCGATGCGCGCGACGGGCAGCTTCTCCTATCGCCACGCCACCGTGGCCGAGCTCGACGGTCGCGTCATCGCCGCGCTGGTCGGCTATCCTCTGCCCGACCAACCCGCACCGATCGACCACGACCAGATGCCGGCCATGTTCGTGCCGCTCCAGGAGCTCGAGAACTTGACTCCGGGAACGTGGTACGTGAACGTCCTGGCCACCTGTCCGGAATACCGAGGTCGCGGGTATGGCACCCGGCTGCTGGGCATCGCCGAACGGCTCGCGGCAGCCGCGGGCAGGTCCGGGCTGAGCATCATCGTGTCGGATGCCAACGCCGGCGCGCGGCGGCTCTACGAACGTTGCGGCTGCTCCGAGGTCGCGGTGCGCCCGATGGTGAAAGAGGGCTGGGTAAATCCAGGCGAGAACTGGGTCCTCCTGGTGAAGCGCACAGGCTGACGAATCGCCCAGGGCCGAATCGCACAGGGACGAATCGCACAGGGACGAATCGCGCCGACGACGCCGGTCGGCAGGAGGCCGCCCCGAGGTGACATCGCCGTGAGTCGAACGCCGGCAATCGCCACCCTGCGGCGGACCATCGAGGAAGCTTCGAGTGCGTCCGCGGAGCCGGCGTGCGCTTCTGGCACCGGGCTTACGAAGTTCAAGCCCTTGTGCGCCCCGGCATCATCCTTCCCTCGGACACGCGACGCTCGGGCTCACTTTCGGACTTCAGACCGATCACCAAGACCGGCCCGGTCCAGCGAGCCACCGAGGCCGCCCCTTTTGAGCCAGCCACGGGGAGCCAGGCACCGGTCGGCAGGAGGCCGCCCCGAGGTGACATCGCCGTGGGTCGAAGGCCGGCCATCGCCACCCTGCGGCGGACCATCGAGGAAGCTTCGAGTGCGTCCGCGGAGCCGGCGTGCGCTTCTGGCACCGGGCTTACGAAGTTCAAACGGTTGTTCGCCCCGGCATCATCCTTCCCTCGGACACGCGACGCTCGGGCTCACTTTCAGACTTCAGACCGATCACCAAGACCGGCCCGGTCCAGCGAGCCACCGACGCCGCCCCCTTTGAGCCAGCCACGGGGAGCCACGCAGGCCACGGGTAACCACGCAGGCGGCCGCGCGTCCCAGCGCGGGGTTGGTCGGTGGGCCGCGCGCCCCAGCCCCGGGCCTGGTCGGTCGGCCGGGCGCCCAACGCGGGGTTGGTTGGGCAGCCACGCGCTCAGCGCAGGGTGGGTG
>JBOHKK010000524.1:0-3016 GCA_050729115.1 Geminicoccaceae bacterium
AGTCGCGGTAGTCCGCTGCGCGCACGGTCCAGATGGGCCGCGCGCCGCTGGGGTCTGGAACGAAGCAGCTCAGCATGTGATGTGGATCTCGCCGTTAGGACGCAATACACGCCAACGCCGCGGCAAGCTTCTGCCGGGTCAGCTCGGCTTCGGCGCGACGCGCGCGCTGCTCTTCGATCACCTCGGCGGGCGCCCGGTCCAGGAACTGCGGATTGGCGAGCTTCTGGTCGAAGCGCTCGAGCTCGGCCGCGGCCTTTGCCAGCTCGCGATCCAGCCGCCGGCGCTCCTGCTCGAGGTCGACCACGCCGGCCAGCGGCAAGGCGTAGGTCGCCTCGTCGACCACGACTTGACACGCGCTATGGGGTACGGGGCCGCGCGCGACCTCGATGGCCGCGAGGCGGGCGAGGCGCCGGATCGCATCGCCGTGCCGCTCCAGGCGCTGCCTGGTCGCGGCACTGGCGTCGCGAACCTGGAGGGGGAGTCGCGTCGCCGCCGGCACGCCGAGCTCGCTCCGCGCGGCGCGGAGCGCGCTCACCAGCCGGATCAGCCAGTCGAGCTCGGCCTCCGCCGCCTCGTCGATCAGCGCCGCCGGCAGCTCCGGCCAGCGCGCCCCGATCAGGAGGCCATCGGGCGCGCCGTAGCGCTGCTCCCACAACTCCTCCGTCACGAACGGCGTGAGCGGATGCAGCAGATGGAGCAGCCGGGCCAGCGCCCAGCCGGCGGTGGCGCGGGTCTCCCAGAGCCGGTCGGCATCGTTGGATTCGAGCGAGGGCTTGGCCAGCTCCAGATACCAGTCGCAGAACTCATCCCAGGTGAAGCGGTACAGCGCGCTCGCCGCTTCGTTGAAGCGGTAGCCCTCGAGGCTCTCGCGGGTGCGCGCCGCCGCCCGGGCGAGCTTGCTGATCACCCAGCGATTGACGATCTCGCGAGCTTTCGACGGCTCGAACGCAGCATCGAGGTCGCAGCCGTTCAGCTCGCAAAAGCGCGCCGCGTTCCAAAGCTTGGTCCCGAAGTTCCGGTAGCCCTGGACCCGCCCCTCGCCGAGCTTGACGTCGCCGCCCTGCACGGTGCTGGCCAGGAGCGCAATGCGCAACGCGTCGGCGCCGTACTTCTCGATCAGCTCGAGCGGGTCGATGACGTTGCCCTTGCTCTTGGACATCTTCTGGCCGCGCTCGTCGCGCACCAGACCGTGGATGTAGACCTCGCGGAACGGGACCTCGCCCATGAACTCGAGGCCCATCATCATCATCCGCGCGACCCAGAAGAAGATGATGTCGTAGGCGGTGACCAGAACGTCGGTCGGATAAAAGCGCGCGAGCTCGGGCGTGTGCTCGGGCCAGCCGAGCGTCGAGAACGGCCACAGCGCCGATGAGAACCAGGTGTCGAGCACGTCCTCGTCGCGGACCAGCTCGACCTTTCGCAGGTAATGCTTCGCGGCCAGACCCTGCGCCTCGGCTTCGTCCATCGCGACGAAGATCTCGCGGTCCGGACCGTACCACGCCGGGATCTGATGGCCCCACCACAGCTGGCGCGAGATGCACCAGGGCTGGATGTTGCGCATCCACTCGAAGTAGGTCTGCGCATACTGCTCCGGCACGAACCGCACGCGACTCTGCTCGACCGCCTCGATCGCGGCCCGGGCGAGCGTCTTGGCATCGGCGTACCACTGGTCGCTGAGCAGCGGCTCGACCGGGGTCTCGGAGCGCTGGCTGAACGGCACCGTATGGCGGATCGCCTCGGTCTTCTCGATCAGTCGCTGCGCCTCGAGGTCGGCGAGCACGCGCTGGCGCGCATCGAAGCGATCGAGCCCCCGGTAGGGCTCGGGCACCTCCTCGTTCAGGTGCCCGCTGGCGTCCATGATGTTGATCATCGCGAGGTCGTGGCGGCGGCCGACCTCGAAGTCGTTGAAATCGTGCCCGGGCGTGATCTTGACCGCGCCCGAGCCCTTCTCCGGATCGGAATAAGGATCGGCGACGATCGGCAGACGCCGGCCGACCAGCGGCAGGACCGCGTGCCTGCCGACCAGATCCCGAAAGCGAGGGTCGTCGGGATGGACCGCGACGCCGGTATCGCCGAGCATCGTCTCCGGCCGCGTGGTCGCGACCGTGACGTGGCGCCCGGCCTCGCCCTCGATCGGGTAGCGGATGTACCAGAGATGGCCGTCGACCTCGGCCGGCTCGACCTCGAGGTCCGAGACCGCGGTCTGCAGGCGGCAGTCCCAGTTGACCAGCCGCTTGTCCTTGTAGATCAGGCCCTCGCGGTAGAGATCGACGAACACCTTGCGCACCGCCGCGGACAGGCCCTCGTCCATGGTGAAGCGCTCGCGCGACCAGTCGGCCGAGGCGCCGAGCCGGTGCAGCTGCCGGCTGATCAGGCCGCCCGAGCGCTGCTTCCAGGCCCAGACCCGCTCGACGAACCGCTCGCGCCCGAGGTCGCGGCGCGTGAGCCCTTCCTTCGCCAGCTCGCGCTCGACCACCATCTGCGTGGCGATGCCGGCGTGATCGCTGCCCGGCTGCCACAGCGCCGCGCGCCCCGACATCCGATGAAAGCGGATCAGGGTGTCCTGGATGGTGTTGTTCAGCGCATGGCCCATGTGCAGGCTGCCGGTGACGTTCGGCGGCGGAATGACGATGCAGTAGGGGCGTGCGTCCGGATCGGCGCTCGGCGCGAACCGCCCGCTGTCCTGCCACAGCCGGTCGAACTTGGCCTCGATCTCGGCCGGCCGATAGGTCTTGTCGAGCATCGCCGAACCTGATCCCCACGCTGTCCGCGACGACATCGGCGCGCCCGCGCGCCGGGTCAGGCCTATAGGGGAATTCGGATCGGCCGGCAAGGCGAGGGCGCGCGCGCCGCCGCCTACCCGGCTCACAACGTTCGTTCGCCCGGCATCATCCTTCTTATTGAGGCGCGTGGCCACGTGCCTGGCTCCCCGCGGCTGGCTCCCAGGGGCGACCTCGGTGGTCGGCCCGGAGCGCCACGCGACCGCGGTGGTCGGTGCGGAGCGGCACGCCAACCC
>JBOHKK010000525.1:0-3006 GCA_050729115.1 Geminicoccaceae bacterium
CCCAACCACCCACCGATGGTACCCTTGGGGTGGTTGGGAGGGGGAGCGGGCTGGTGCGAGCCGATCGAAAAATGCGCTAGTGCTGCGCTCCATCACTCCTTGTCATGCCCGAGATTGACCCACGTTGTCCGGCCGCGCGGATCCGGTTGAGAGATATGACCAACATCCAACCCTTGATTGTCATGCGCGGGCTTGGCCCGCGCATCCACAGCTCGATCGAGCGAAGCCATCGCTCAGTGGGGGCCGTGGATTGCCGGGTCAAGCCCGGCAATGACAATTCAAGGTTGCTGCATTGCTCGTCACGCGGATCCAACGATAGACCGCGCTCGTCAACCGGACAGCATTGGGCTCGACCGGGCACTTACCGGGCGGCTGCGGGCGTGGCTGGAGACATGGACCCTCGGGTCATCCTCGGGTTCCAGACCGGGCACGGTGCTCCGAACGGTAACCCGAGGACCGCAGTGACAGAGAGCAAACGTCGGAGTCGCTGCACGGGAGCAATTCCCGATGAGGCGAACCCGCTGCGGATCGCGACATCTTCCGCTCATCGGGAGAAAATTGCTCTATCTCAGTTGATTAGAGCAGCTTTATCCGGACGATGATCGCCGTCGGCGATCTCGTCAATTCGGATGCTGCTCTAGGGCGCGCCACGGCGGCGGTTTCCGCCCTGCGGGACCGGTGCACCTGCCGCCATTCCGCATCTGCGAACTATAATAATTCTAATTTAAAACGGGGCGTCACGACTCCTCGATCCATGAATTGCCGCATGGACATCCTTGCGGATCGTGTGACATATACTTGCCGTGCAAGCCATCTTGATTGTTCGAGGTGGCAGGTCGGGCGTCACGGCTGGAATGCGAACCACCCTGCCCTACGCGGACTTCGGACTCGAGCGGCGCGCCAGGTGGCCGCGGCTGGTCGACGGCTGGCAGCTGATCGCGCTTACCGTCGCCGGCGCGGTCGCGTTGCCGGTACTCGTGGTGCTGGCGAGTCTGCTCGCGCCGAGCGGCGAGATCTGGGCGCATCTGGCCAGCACGGTGCTGTGGGACTACCTGTGGAGCACCGCGACGCTCGCGCTCGGCGTCGGCGCGGGCGTCCTCGCGATCGGCGTCGGCACCGCCTGGCTGGTCAGCATGTGCCGGTTCCCCGGCCAGCGGCTGTTCGAGTGGGCGTTGCTGCTGCCGCTCGCCGTCCCGGCCTACATCATCGGCTACACCTACGCCGGCCTGCTGGAATATGCGGGGCCGGTGCAGAGCCTGCTGCGCGAGGCCATGGGCTGGGGCCGCGACGACTACTGGTTCCCGGAGATCCGCTCGCTCGGCGGCGCGATCGTGGTCATGAGCCTGGTGTTCTACCCGTATGTCTATCTCCTGGCGCGGGCCGCCTTTCTCGAGCAGTGCACCTGCATGCTCGACGTCAGCCGCACGCTCGGGCGCGGCGCCTGGGGCAGCTTCTTCAAGGTCGCGATGCCGCTCGCCCGGCCGGCGATCGCCGGCGGCGTCGCGCTCGCGCTGATGGAGACGCTCGCCGATTTCGGCACCGTCCAGTACTTCGGCGTCAGTACCTTCACCACCGGGATCTACCGGACCTGGTTCGCGCTCGGCGAGCCGATTGCGGCGGCCCAGCTCGCCGGGGTGCTGATGCTGTTCGTGCTGCTCGTGCTCACCCTCGAGCGCGTCTCGAGGGGCCTTGCCAGGTACCAGCACACGGCGCAGTCGCGGCAGCGCTCCAGCTACCGGCTGACCGGCGCCCGCGGGCTGCTCGCCACGAGCGCCTGCGCGCTGCCGGTGGCGCTGGGCTTCGCCCTGCCGGTGCTGCTGCTCGCGGACATGAGCCTCGATCAGGGCGACGCCCTGCTCGGCGGCATGTTCCTCGAGCTCGCCTCCAACAGCTTCGGCCTCGCGGCGCTCGCCGCGCTCGTGACCGCCGCCGTGGCGCTGGTGGTCGGCTACGGCCTGCGGCTGCGCCCGACGCCCGCGATGCGCGCCTCGGCCCGGATCGCCGGGCTCGGCTACGCGATCCCCGGCGCCGTGATCGCGGTCGGCGTGCTCCTGCCGTTCGCCCGTTTCGACAACGCGCTCGATGCCTGGATGCGCGCCACCTTCGGGATCTCTACCGGCCTGCTGTTCACCGGCACCATCGCGGTCCTGGTGTTCGCCTATCTGGTGCGCTTCCTCGCGCTCGCGCTCAACACCGTCGAGGCGGGCCTGGCCAAGATCAATCGCAACCTCGACGATGCCGCCCGCATCCTCGGCCGCAGTCCCGCGGGCACCCTTGCCCGCGTCCACGTGCCGCTGCTCTGGGGCAGCGTGCTCACCGCGGTGATCCTGGTGTTCGTCGACGTGCTGAAGGAGCTGCCGGCGACGCTGATCCTGCGCCCCTTCAATTTCGAGACGCTGGCGGTCCGGGTCTACCGCTTCGCCGCCGACGAGCGTCTGGCCGAGGCCTCGACCGCGGCGCTCGCGATCGTGCTGGTCGGCCTGTTGCCGGTGATCCTCTTGAGCCGGGCGATCGCCCGCGCGCACCCGGAGCGCGCCCCCGATGCACCGGCCGCGCTTTCGCCGCCCGCGGCCCGCCAGGCTCCGCAGCAACGGCGCCGCGTGCGCTCCTAACCCAGCTCTTTCCCGGCGCCAGCCGGCGGCGCCCGACCGATGATCCGCATCAGCTCATGAGGGCGCCCGTCCGGCGTCGGAATCCTCTGCAGCACCTTCATCGCCTGAGAGAAGCAGGTTGCGCTGCTGCTGCGCAACGGCACGAACGGCTTGGCGCGGCGCCGGCACAGGGACTTGACCTTGAGGCACGCCTGGTGGCTCACGCCGTCGATCGGGCAGAACACGACGTCGGCGCGATCGACCAGGCCGCCCAGCGAGTGCAGCGTCTCCTCCTGGCCGCCGTCGTGGTGCAGCAGGCAGGCGTTGCACGCCTCGGCGCGGGCGCGCAGATGCGGCAGCAGCTGGCACCGCCCGCCGACGTAGAGGACACAGCGGCCCGCGACCGGCGCCGCGT
>JBOHKK010000526.1:0-2988 GCA_050729115.1 Geminicoccaceae bacterium
GCCGGTCGAGGCGGCCGCCTCGACCCCGGCCGCGAACCTGGGCGGGAACCCGGCCCGCTTCATCAGCGGGATGGTGATCACCCCGGTGGTGACGACGTTCGCGACCGCGGAGCCCGAGATCGAGCCCATGAGCCCGGAGGACAGCACGGCGACCTGGCCCGGCCCACCGACGAACCGGCCGGCGGCGGCGCGCGCCAGGTCGATCATGAACTCGCCGGCGCCCGAGCGCAGCAGAAAGGCGCCGAACAGCACGAACATGAAGACGTAGGTCGAGGAGATCCGCGCGATCGGCCCGAACATGCCATCGAGCCCGTAGTAGCTGCGGTAGAGCACGGTCTCCCAGGTCAGGCCCGGGAAGTGGAACACGCCGTCCACGTACTTGCCCCACCAGGCGACATAGGTCAGCGCCACCACGATCATGATCGGGATGATCGCGCCGGTGGTGCGGCGCGTGAGCTCGATCGCGAGCAGCACCGCGATGGTGCTGAACACCCAGTCGGCGGGACTGAAGGTCTGACCGCGGTCGTACAGTGCCTGCTCGTAGAGGATCAGGTAGATTGCGGCAGCCATCGCCAGCAGGCCGAGGACCAGGTCGAGCCCGAGCACCGCCCGCCGGGCGGCTGGACCGCGCGCCGGGAAGGCCGGGTACAGCAGCGCGCCGAGGACGGCGAGGCCGCCGAAGTGCAGCGCCGAGACCCAGAGCTCCGGCAGGGTCGCGATGGTGTTGAAGTAGATGTGGGCGAGCGAGACGACGACGCCCCAGCCGGTGATCAGCCAGCCGAGGCGGGCGCGCGGGTCGGCGCGATCGGGATCGGCGCTCATGCCGAGCGGCTGGGACCGGGTCGGGGCGGCCGGGCGCCGCCCCGCGCCGGTCTGCGCCTCAGGCCGGCGGCCTCAGCCGGTCCGGGATCTCCATGCCCTGCTCCTCGTAGAACCGCACCGCCCCCGGGTGCAACGGCACCGGCAGGCCGGCGATCGCCTTCTCCAGCGCCATGTCCTTGGTCGCGGCGTGGATGTTGTGGAGGAACGGCAGGTTCTCGTAGATGGTCTTGACCACCAGGTACACGTCCTCCTCGGGGATGTCGTCGCGGACGGCGAGGAAGTTGGGCTGCGCGATCGTCTGCACCGGCTCGTCCTGGCCGGGGTAGGTGCCGGCCGGGATCTCGTAGGGCGGCCACAGCTCGAACTCGCTGTTCGCCTGGGCGATCTGCTCCTCGGTGAAGTCGAGGATCGTGAGGTCGTCGCCCATCGCCGCAAACGCCTGCGAGACCGCGGAGACCGGCACCCCGCCCGGCATGTTCGCGCCCACGATCGTGCCGTTCTGGAGCGCCTCGGCGGTCGGGGTGTAGCCCATGTAGACGACATCGAACGTCTGCTCCGGATCGATGCCGAGCCCCTCGAGGATGGTCCGGCCGGAGCCCTCGGTCCCGGAATTGCGGGCGCCGATCGAGAACGGCGCGCCGTCGAAGTTCGCGAGGTCCGCGACCGTGCCGCTGTCGACCATGTCGTTGGTGACCACGAAGTGCTCGACGTTGACCCAGAGCATCGAGATCGACCGCAGGTGCGGCTGCGGCCCTTCGGGCTCGAGCATGCCGGTGCCGTCCGCCGCCCAGGCGCCGAACAGGCCCTGCAGGATCCCGAACTGCGCCTGATTCTCCCGCAGCAGCTTGACGTTCTCGCCGGAGCCGGCGGAGCTGATCGCCGACATGGCGATTCCTTCGGAGGGCTCGAGCTTGACCTTGGTCAAGGTCGCGAGCGCCACCCCGACCGGGTAGTAGGTGCCGCCGGTGGTGGCGGTCGTGAGGATGTATTGACGGGCGTCCTGAGCGTGACCCGTCGCCGTCGTGCCCAGTTGCAGAGCCGCGGCAACGGTCAACGCGAGCAAGCTGTTCCAAGTTCTGCGCATTCCACCTCTCCAGACGTTGCTTGGACCGGCCCGAGAACGGGTCGGTGTCACCCCCATGACCGTCAAACATATCGGATATCAACGGCTCCGCAACCGCATGGCCCGCCGCACGGCCGAGCGCCGCGCGGGTCCTGATCAGGCACGGGAGTCGATCGGCCCATCCAGCCAGGCGGGGTCGCGGCGGAGCACGGGCAGAGGGCCGGCCGGGCCCTCGATCCGCGGCAGCGCCGCGAGCAGGCCTCGGGTATAGGGATGCCTGGCGGCGTGCAGCTCGCCCGCCGGGCAGCTCTCGACGATCCGGCCGGCGTACATGATCAGCACCCGATCGCAGAACGAGGCGACCAGGTTGAGGTCGTGGCTGATCAGGATCAGGCCGAGGCCGCGCGCGCTCACCAGGTCGTCCAGGATCGCCAGCACCTGCATCTGCACCGTGACGTCGAGCGCCGAGGTCGGCTCATCGGCGATCAGGATGTCCGGGTCGCCGACCAGCATCATGGCGATCATGACCCGCTGACCCATGCCGCCCGAGACCTCATGGGGGTAGCAGTGGTAGACCCGCTCCGGGTCACGGATCCGGACGGCGGCGAGGACGTCGAGCGCACGCCGCTCGGCCTGCGCACGCGACACGCGGGCGTGCGCCCGATACGCCTCGCGGATCTGCTTGCCGACCGTCATCACCGGATTGAGGGAGTACTTCGGGTCCTGCATGACCATGGCGATGCGCCGACCGCGGACGTCGCGCAGCGTCGCCTCGTTGGCGTCGCGCAGAGAGATGCCCTCGAAGGTCAGGCGATCGGCGCTGACCCGGCCGGGCGATGGCACCAGGCGGAGGATCGCCCGGCCCACGGTCGATTTGCCCGATCCCGACTCGCCGACGATGCCGAGCTTTTCCCGCCCGAGAGTGAACGAGACGCCACGCACCGCCTCGACCACGCGGGCGGGCGTCGGATAGCGCACCCAGAGGTTCTCGACGATCAGCTGCTCGGTCATGCCTGGCTCGAAAGCAACCAGCGACTCACGCTGTCCGCCGACTTTTCGGACTCTGTCCGGCGGCGCGCTGCGCCCGAGGTCCGATGCTAGCC
>JBOHKK010000527.1:0-2983 GCA_050729115.1 Geminicoccaceae bacterium
CCGCCAGCGTGATGGGCGCGCTGCGCCGGGCCAGCGCCCCGTGCCGTCGTGTCCGTCATCCCCACCTCCTTGCACTGCTTCAATAAGCACAAGGCGGTGTCTCACCGAACTGTAGAGCGCAGGAATCAGGGCATGACCCGCCTCGCCGGGTTCGCCCGCCGACCGGCACCGCCCTGAAGCGCCTCCTACCAAGTCGGCGCGGCGCAACCGCCGCAACCAACACATCCCGCACCGACCGCCGATCAGAACCGCCTCGCACGGGCGATCCTGCGCTCTCGTCAGCCCTCCAAGCCGGGTCTTCAAGGTGCCCGCATGGCACCTTCTGGAGGTGGCGTCTGGCTCACCCGTCGGGCTTGAGGATCACGCGGCCGCGGATGTGCCCGGCGCGGAGATCGTCGAGGGCCTGGGGCGCGGCGTCGAGCGGGCGGAGGTCGAGGGGGATCGGGGGGATCTTGCCGGCGCGGCCGAGGGCGACCAGCTCGTGCAGCTCGGCAAGCGTGCCGACGTAGGAGCCGCGGATGGCGAGCGCGCGCTGGGGGAAGAAGGGCATGGGGAACGACAGCGCCCCGCCGTACAGCCCGACGGCGACGAGCGTGCCGCCCTTCCTCATGACGTCCAGGCCGAACTGGGCGGTGGCCGGGGCGCCGACGAAGTCGATCACCGCCTTGACCCCGCCCTGGCTCAGCTCCTTGACCTTGGCGACCGCGTCGGGGTCGCCGTTGTCGACCGTCTCGTAGGCGCCGGCCTGGCGGGCGACCGCGCGCTTCTCGGGGTCGACGTCGGCGACCACCAGCTTCGCGTCGGTGAGCGCGGGGGCGATGTGCACGCCGGAAAGGCCCACGCCGCCCGCGCCGATCGTGACCAGGTACTCGTCGCCCTCGAGCGGCATCAGCTTCTTCAGCGCGCTGTAGGCGGTGAGCCCGGCGCAGGCGTAGGTGCAGGCGAGCTCGGTCGGAATGCCCTCGTACGCGACCAGATATTTGGGATGCGGCACGAGCACGTAGTCGGCATAGCCGCCGTTGGTCCGGGTGCCGAGGAACTTCGGCGACAGGCAATAGTGCTCGGGCTCGCGCGCGCACACCCGGCACTGCCGGCAGCCGATCCAGGGGAACGCGACCCGGGCAGCGCCGACTTCGACGCCGTCCGCCTCGGGACCGAGCGCCTCGACCACGCCCACGATCTCGTGGCCGAGCGTGAGCGGCAGGGTGGCGCCGAGCTTGGCGAGCTCCGCGCGCTTGCCCTCGCCGAGGTCGAAGAAGCCGTCGTTGATGTGCAGGTCGCTGTGGCAGATGCCGGCCGCGGTGACCCGGAGCAGCACCTGGGTGCCCTGGGGCGTGGGCGTCGGATACTCGCGGAGCTCGATCGGCTGGCCCCACTCGACGATCTGATAGCTGCGCATGCCTTGCCTCCCCCTATGCCTTGATCCCTGTGTCTCGATCGGGGCTCCCCTCAGGCCTCGATCAGGATCGCCCTGAAGTCGTTGACGTTGGTGAGCGTCGGCCCGGTGATCACGAGATCGCCGAGCGCGGCGAAGAAGCCGTAGCCGTCGTTATCGGCGAGCATCGCCCGGGCGTCCAGGCCCTGCGCCCGGGCGCGGGCGAGGGAGTCCGGCAGCGCGATCGCGCCGGCGTTGTCCTCGCTGCCGTCGATGCCGTCGGTATCGGCCGCGAGCGCGCTGATGCCGGCGGCGCCGTCCAGATGGAGCGCGAGCGCCAGAAGAAACTCGGCGTTGCGGCCGCCGCGGCCGGCGCCGCGCACCGTGACCGTGGTCTCGCCGCCGGACAGCAGCACGCAAGGGGGCGGCGCCGGCTGGCCGTGGCGGCGCACCTGGAGGGCAATGCCGGCCAGGACCTTGGCGACCTCGCGCGCCTCGCCCTCGAGCGCATCGCCAAGGATCACCGGGGTGATGCCGGTCTGTCGCGCCCGGGCGGCGGCGGCCTCGAGCGAGGTCTGGGGGCGGGCGACGATGATGGTCTCGGCGCGCGCGAGGCGGGGATCGCCCGGCTTCGGCGTCTCGTCCCGGGCCTCGCTCAGATGCTGCCAAACGGCCGCGGGCGGCTCGATGCCGTAAGCGCAGAGGATCGCGCGGGCATCGGCAAACGTGGTCGGATCGGCCACGGTCGGGCCCGAGCCGATCACCGCCGGGTCGTCGCCCGGCACGTCCGAGATCAGCAGGCTCACGACCTTGGCCGGATGGGCGGCGGCGGCGAGGCGGCCGCCCTTGATCGCCGAGAGGTGCTTGCGCACCGCGTTCATCTGCGCGATGTCGGCGCCGGACGCGAGCAGCGCGCGGTTGACCGCCTGCTTGTCCTCGAGCGAGAGGCCTTTGGCCGGCAGCGCCAGCAGCGCCGAAGCGCCGCCGGAGATCAGGCACAGGACCAGATCGTCGGGACCGGCGCTCTGGGCATAGTCGAGCATCCGCCGCGCGGCGTCACGGCCGGCGGCATCGGGGACCGGATGCGCCGCCTCGACCACCTCGACCGCGGCGCAAGCCACGGCGTGGCCGTAGCGGGTCACGACCAGGCCTGCGATCGGCCCGCCCATGTGGCGCTCGACCGCGCGCGCCATCGCCGCCGCCGCCTTGCCGGCGCCGAGCACGATGGTGCGCCCGGAGGGCGGCGGGGGCAGATGCGGCGCGAGAATGGCATCCGGGCGGGCCGCCAGGGTCGCGGCATCCAGCAACCCGCAAAGGAAGGTCCGAGGCTCGCGTGCCATCCTGGTCCCGTGCCAACCCTGGTGCAATGTCGGCTGCCGATCGTTCACCTCTGGCCGCGCCGATCTCCGGCACAGCCCGTAGGTCGGGTGGAGCGGAGCGAAACCCGACGATGGGCGCGGGCCACCCCGCGGTGTTGGGTTTCGCCTGCCGGCTCACCCAACCTACGCCGCCGGCGCCGGATCTCGCCAGCACGCCACCGCTTGCCGGGCTAGTCAAGCAGCGCCCGGACCGCGATCGATTCCAGCGCCACGCCTTGCGCCGTCATTG
>JBOHKK010000528.1:0-2976 GCA_050729115.1 Geminicoccaceae bacterium
GATGGTACCCTTGGGGTGGTTGGGAGGGGGAGCGGGCTGGTGCGAGCCGATCGAAAAATGCGCTAGTGCACTGACGCATTCGCTTGATTCCCTTGTCATTGCCGGGCTTGACCCGGCAATCCACTCTGGAGCCAGCGGCTGCCTTGCCGGTGGATGCCCGGATCGAGTCCGGGCATGACAAACAAAGGTACGTTCCGTTTGCGTCGGTGCACTAGTCTGGGCCAACGTCGCCCGCCGCACCGGGCGGCCGGTCCAGCGAGCTGGCCACGTCGAAGTCCGCGCCGACACAGCCACGCCCTGCCGGCAGGGCGACCTCGCGGCCGTCCTTGAGCATCCGCCAGATGTTGCTCTTGTCGCGCAGCACCCGCACGTCCTCGGCGACCTCGCCGTCGACGACCAGGACGTCGGCTCGCTTGCCCGGCTCGAGCGTGCCGACCTCGTGGCCGAGATTGACCGCCTCGGCGGCCGTGCGCGTGGCAGCCGTCACGACCTCGAGGGCCGGATAGCCGAGAGCCTGGAGATACGCCATCTCGAGCACGCCGTCCGGCGCATGGTGGAAGCGGTGCGCGGCGTCCGTGCCGATGGCGATCCTGACCCCAAGCTCGCGCGCCTTGACCACGGAGACCCGCGCCGCGGCGTACGCACGCCACGCTTCCTTCACGAAGGCCGGGTCCTCGGCCAGCTTGTAGCCGGGCAGACAGCGCGCGTGCAGCCAGGCGATGGTCGGGCTGAAGATCACGCCCTTGTCGCGCATCAGCGCCAGGAGCTCTTCGTCGGCGAACTCGCCGGAATGGAGCGAGAGCACGCCCGCCGCCACCGACGCCCGGATACCCTCCAGGGAATGGGCGTGCGCGTGCACGGGCTTGCCGAACTTTCGGGCCTCGGCCACGGCGGCCATGATCTCATCGCCGCTCAGGTCGTCGGTCTCGGCAGTGGCGTAGCGCGAGCCCGCGACCCCGCTGGCCGAGACCTTGATCCAGTCCACCCCGCCCTTGACCTGCGTGCGCACGGCGCGGCGCACCTCGTCGGCGCCGTTCACCACCATGCCGAGGGCATGGTCGCTCTCGAGCCGGATCCAGGCCGGCATGGAATCGAGAAGCCCGGCCGAGCCGCATAGAATCGGCCCCGCGGCGAACACCCGTGGCCCCGGGATCACGCCCTGGCGGATCGCATCGCGCACGGCCGGGCCGATGTAGCTGCGGCAGCCGCCATCGCCGATGGTGGCGAACCCCATCTCGAGAATCATGCGGGCGTTGCGCGCAGCCTTGAGTGTGTTGAGCTCCACGCTCTCCTGGAACTCGAGCTGCCACACGTCGGGCTGGTCGCCGTGGTAGGTGAGGTGCGTGTGCGCGTCGATCAGAGCGGGCATGATGGTGCGCCCCTCTGCCTCGATCACGCGAGCGTCGGGTGCGCGAGGGAGGGTGTCGGTCTGCCCGACCGCCGCGATCCGGCCGTCTTCGATGAGCACGCCGGCCTGGTCCACAGGGTCGCGACCCGTACCGTCGATCAGGCGTCCGCCGACGATGAGGCTGGTCTCGGTGGCCACGACGTCCTCCCTTTGCTCGCGCCGCTTTGGCGTCGCCGTCGGCGTCGCTTCCCTCAAAGGTGCCGGCAATGCCGCATACCCGTCAAGCCAGCCCACGCACGCGGCGCAGGGCGTCGGTGAGCGTGCGGCAGGAGGCGGCCACATCCAGGCTCGCGACGGCCGCGAAGACGGCCTCGACGGCGCCGGCTTCGAGCGCCCGCGCGGCATTGTCGCGGAACTTGTCGTAGATGGCGCTGCGAGGAAGCGGCCGGCGCGGGCCGCCGAGCACGTCGTCCACCTCGCACCCGAGCGTCTCGCCGGCCGCGGTGGTCACGGTGATGCGCGCACGGAAGCGCTGGGGAAAGCCGCCATCCTCCATGGGGACACAAAAGACGCGCCGCGCCGCCTCCATGAGATCGAGCCGCGCCGGTCCCTCGAACGTCTCGACGGTGACCCGCCGATCCACCATCAGCGCGGCGAGGGCATAGGGGAGGCTGAACTTGGCCTCGTAGGCCGAGCCGGGCCGGAGCTTGCGCTGCCATGGCTCGCAGATCAGGAACTCCTCGCCGCGGGGAACCTCGCAGCGAAGCTCGCGGATCACGCGCGGATCGAGGCCGCGTCCCATCAGGGTAGCCAGGCACTCGAGGAAGGGCTGGATGTAGTGACAGCAGGGATACTGCTTGACCGCCACCTCGGGCAGGCACCAGTCGCGGCCGAGGCCGTCGAGCAGCGCGCGTAGCTCTGCGGGCGCGGCGGACGCGCCCGCATAGGCGCGGTAGAGCCCGTAGGGCCCCTCGAGGATCGTCGAGGGGCCGGTCATCCCGGCGCGCGCGAGCTCGGCCGCGACCAGCCCCGCATGGGCCGCCCAGCCGGTGTGCAGTCCCTTGACCGTGGCACCCTCGAAGACGAACTCGAACACCCCGCTCGCCTGGCTGCCGGCGATGCCGAGCGCGTGCGTCAGCTCCCGCGCCGGCAGGTCGAGCAGGAGCCCCGCAATCAGGGCGGCGGCGAACGGCCCGCCGACGGCGGTGAGCTGGAATCCCCGGTCCTGGAAGCACCCCGGCGCCGCGAGGCCGAGGCGAATGTGGAACTCCCAGCCGAGCACGAAGGCGCGCAGCAACTGCGGCCCCGAGGCGCCCGTCTCCTCGGCCACCGCAAGCGCAGCGGGCGCCGCCACCGATCCCGCGTGGACGATCGAGGCGGCATGGGTGCCGTCGAACTCCAGCGAATGCATGAGCGCACCGTTGCGGAGCGCCGCCGACGCCGCGGGCAGCGGATCTCCAAGCCCGAGCGCGGTGCTGGCGCCGCCGGCGCCGAGGCGCGGCACGGCTGCGGTGAGCGCCCGGGCGTGGGCGAGCGTCGCGGCCGCCAGCCCCACGCCGAGCTGGTCGAGGAACTGGTCCTTTGCCGCCGCGATGACGGCAGGGGGGATGTCCTCGCAACGGATGGCG
>JBOHKK010000529.1:0-302 GCA_050729115.1 Geminicoccaceae bacterium
GAGGGGGAGCGGGCTGGTGCGAGCTGATCGAAAAATGCGCTAGTTTCGCTAATTACACAGGGTAAGCGCGCTCGATCAGCTTGCTGCCACATCGCGCTCCTCCAACCTACGCGTCAGCGCCGCCTGACGACCTCAACCCGCCGCCGGAGCAAGCTCTACCTGATCGTCATGGATAGCTAGTTTAGCGAAAGTCCTAACATTCGCGATAAATCGGCGTCTGTTGCAATCGCAGACCAATTGCTGTCGAAAACGCCCCTCTCGAAAAGCTCAATTCTGCGACCGACTTTTACGACAAGCAAAGG
>JBOHKK010000529.1:312-2973 GCA_050729115.1 Geminicoccaceae bacterium
TCAAACCGAAACACTGCCAATGCGCCTGATCGAGTATTGCGAGACCAGGGCGCCGATCATCTGGCGGTGGTTGGTGTGAACGAAGACGCAGTCGTTCACGGCCGGGCTTCCCGCGCTCGAGGCTGGATTGCATCCGGGGCTCATAGCAAGACGGCCGCCCGTCCCGCAACTCGAAAGCGGCGCCGGGCGGGCGAGAGCGGCCGATGGCCGCGGCGGTGGTCCGCCCCTTACCGATCGAGCAGTGCGAGGCGCGGCAGCACCTCGCCGTTCGTCGCCGCGAGGTAGCGGGCGAGCAGGTCGACGTTGGCGATGAAGGTCGCCGAGTTGATCATGTCGTCCTCGAGCCAGCGCCCCTGGTCGTCGAGCGCCGCCACGACGCGCGCCACCTCTGGGGCGAGCTCGGCTGCCAGCGCCGCAGGGTCCGCGGCGGCGGGCGCGGCGGGCGCAGCCTCGCGCGAGGTCAACTCCCGATGGCGCGCGAGCGTGCGCGGCACGTCGAACCGGCCTTTGAAGCCGTAGTGCCGCGGCGTGTCGTCATCGTCGTAGGTCAGAAGGTAGTCCGACGTCATGTAGAGCGGCCGGTTGGTCCGCAGCTCGTAGTAGCGTGCCCACTGCCCGTCCGGCAGCTGCGATGCCTCGAGCCAGGCCGCGGCGCGCCCGGCGGCTTCCCGATAGCGCTCCTTGCCGGTGTGGAGGTGGAGGTCCAGCAACGTGTCGATCGCGCGACGGGTCTCCCATGAGGCGAGCGCCGGCGGCTCGAACTTGCGGCCCCAGATCGGTTCCAGGTCGCGGTTGTACAGCTGCGCCCAGCCGGGCTGCGGCTCGGGCATCTGGGCCGCCAGCAGGAACTCGCCGGCGCGGATCGCGGTCGCGAGATACGCCTCGCGGCCGTACAGTCGATGGGCGATCAGGAACACCCGGATGATGTCGCCGATCAGGTTGTCGTTGGTGCCGTAGAACAGCCGGTCGTTGATCTCGACCTGGGTGCGCGACCAGGTCTCGGGGTAGCGGGCGCGCCAGGCCGCCCAGGCGTGGCTGCTCGGGACGCGCCGGTCGAAGCGGACCGGCCAGGCGCCGTTCGGGTACTGGGCCTCGATGAACTTCTCGAGCCCGTAAGCGACCGCATCGCGGATCAGCGGATCGTCGCCACCCAGCGCGACGTCGACCCGCATCAGGAGCACGAGCGCGCTCTGCGAGATGTTGTCGTCGACGGTCGAGGCATCGCAGCGCTGGTTCTCGGCCCGCGCCGCGCGGTCCCTTCGATCCGCCGGAACGTGCCGGTAGCACCAGGCCTTCTGCTGCTCGGGGTCGAACTCGATCATGTAGTGCCAGCCGCCGGATTCGAGCTGGGTCGCGGCGAGGGCGCGCGCCGTTTCGACCGCGCCGTCGAGGAACTCGCGGGCTCCGGTGGCCGCGTAGGCCTGCATCAGCACGAGCCCGACCGCAGGCGTCCCGGGCGGCTGCACCCAGCCCTGGCTCGGCGTCAACAGGTCTTCGCCGCGTCGGTAGGTCAGATCGGCCGAGTAGCGCCAGCCGTAGCTGCCCTGGACCGCGACCTCGTCGCGAAAGTAGGCGGCGGCGCGCCCGAGCGCGTCCCTGGCGCGCTCGGCCAGGCGATCGGGGGTCGGTGCGGCGGAGCCACCCATGGGATGCAGGAGTGCGGCGACGACCGCGGCACATAGCGCCATGCCGGTCCGGCCCTGCCGAACTCGACCGAACCTTCGACGGGAGAGCCGGTCATCAGGCAGTGAAGGAGGCGGCGGGGTGGCACGAGGGAAAGCAGCAAGACGGGTCATGCCGCCATGATGCGCACCCGATCTTAACGGATCATTTGGGCCGTAGCGGCGGAGGCGGATGGAGCTCGGGAAAGACGGGGTTCAGCCGTACCAACGTCCTCGCCGCGGCCGCGGAGGTGGCGCCACGGCTCATGTCGTTCGTCCAGCGCGTTCTTCCCCACAGCGTACCATGGGATCGGGTGGCCGGGAGGGGGAGCGGGCTGGCGCCGATCTCAACTGAACCGAAAATGCCCCAGACTACCGGCAGACGACGTTGAGGAGCGCCTGGCGCCTCTCGCGCTTGACCGCATGGAGCGCGCGCTCGAGCGCCGCCGGCAGGTCGGCCGCGGTCTCGACCCGCTCGCCATAGCCGCCACTCGCCTCGACGATCGTCTCGTAGCGGGGCGCCGGCTCCAGCGAGGTGAGCGGCATGCGATTGGCGCGCACGGCGTGGCCGTCCGGGTAGACCGCCTCCGTCGACTTGCGCACGGCGTTCCAGATGCCGTTGTTGAACACGACGGTCAGCACCGGCAGCTCGAGCGCCTCGCCCACCTGATGGCAGGCGACCGGATTGGCGAACATGTACGAGCCGTCACCGATGGCGGCGATCACCAGCCGGTCGCGCCACGCGAGCTTGGCCCCGAGCGCGGCCGGCAGGCCCCAGCCGAGGCCGCCCGCGAGCGAATGGCTGAAGAACGTCCCGGGACGCTCGAAGGTCAGGACCCCGGGCTCGGCGCCCAGCTCGTTGAACAGGATGGCGTCTTCGTCCTTCGCCCGATCGAGGCAGTAGCTGACCCAGCCGGCGCTCATCGGCGTGCCGTTGCCGGCCCGTGCGGCCGCGCGCGCGGCCTCGCGGCGCTCGCGATTTTGGCCGGCGATCCGGTCG
>JBOHKK010000530.1:0-2961 GCA_050729115.1 Geminicoccaceae bacterium
GCAGAATCCCTGTCCTGCAGATGCCTTCGGATGGGTTGCGCCGTCACGCTCGTGCTCTGGTCTGCCTCGGTTGCGCCGCCAACTGACGCAGGTCAGTCGAAGCGGCCGATTCCGTCTCAGATTGAGACGTTCGGCAAGGATTTGACAAGGCCTGATGTTGCCAGCGGCGGCTGGCGCCGCGATCCGGCGTAATCAGCCGACAGATCAGTTGAGCGATTGACGCAATTTTGGTCAGGCCCTATCAACCTTCACTGTATGTTGGCTTAAGAACTTGGTCGTGTCGAGCCTGGGCTCCACGTTGCGTGGAACCACTCGGCGCGGCAGCAACGCTTCAAGTCTGGTGAGAGACGGTAGATGGTAGATCGTGGCAGCGCCTCGTGGTCGTCCGGCACTCGTGCGAGCGCGGGCTCATTGTCCTTGCTTGGGCTCCTGTTCGGGCTGCTCGCCACCAGCGACGTCGCGCTCGCCACCTCGCTCGAGGAAAGCATCCAGGGGGCGCTGGCGACCAACCCCGAGATCGGCGTCGTCGCCGCGGACCGCGAGGCGATCGATCAGGAACTGCGCCAGGCGCGCGCCGGGTATCTGCCATCGATCGACGTCCGCGGCGCCGCCGGGCCGGAATACACCGACAGTCCGGCGACCCGCAATCGGCGCGGTCGCGGCCGCAATGCGGGCGACGCGCAAACGCTGCTGCGCCTGGAGTCGCAGCTGACCCTGACCCAGATGCTGTTCGACGGGTTCGCGACCCAGAGCGAGGTCCAGCGTCAGACCGCGCGGATCGACTCCGCCGCCTACCGGGTGCAGGAGACCGCGGAGTTCGTCGCCCTGGATGCGGTCGAAGCCCACCTCGACGTGCTGCGCAATCAGGAGCTCCTCGAGCTGGCGCGGGAGAACCTCGCGCAGCATCAACGGATCCTGGGCCAGGTCGGGCTTCTGGAGCGCCAGGGCGCGGGTTCCCTCGGCGACGTCCGTCAGGCCGAATCCCGCCTCGCCGACGCGGAAAGCTCGCTTGCGCTCGCCATCGGCAACCTGCGCGACGCCGCCGCCTTCTATCAGGCGGTCGTGGGCCTGCCGCCTGAGGAACTGCAGGACGCGGTGCCGCCGGTCGCCGCCCTGCCCGAGAGCGAGGAGGCGTCGGCGGCCGTGGCGTCGGTGACCAACCCGACCGTCCTGATCGCCGACGCCGACGTCGACGTCGCCAAGGCCGAGCTGCGGGGCGCGCGCGCCGGCTACTATCCGAACCTGGATATCGAGCTCGGCGCCTCGGCCGGTGAGGATCTGGACGGCGTCGAAGGCAGCGACGTCAGCGCGCAGGCGCTCCTGGTCCTGCGCTACAACCTGTTCCGCGGCGGCGCCGACATCGCGCGCGAGCGGGAGGCATTCTCCCGCCTCGAGGAGGCGCGGGAGGCGGTGCGGGTGGCGCAGCGTGACGCCGAGGAGGAGGCGCGGGTCGCGTTCAACGCCCTGACCACGGCGCGGGCCCGAGTGGCGGCGCTGGGCCGGGGCGTCGAGGCGCAGCGGGCGACCCGCGACATCTATGCCCAGCAGTTCGATCTCGGGCAGCGCGGCCTGCTCGATCTGCTCGACGCCGAGAACGAGCTGTTCAACGACCGCTCCAACCTGGTGACCGCCGATTTCACCGAGATGTTCGCCGCGTATCGGGTGCTCGCGATCATCGGCACGCTCCTGGACACGCTGAGCATCGAGCGGCCGAAGGAGGCGATCAGCATCTATCGGGAGCGTGAGGAGCCGGTCCGCGAGATGATCAGCATCGGCGAGCCGGAGTAGCGGCACCCCGCCACGCCTGAAGCTCGGTGGGCCACCCCGGCCCGCCCGCGGTCGCCATCAACCCCGCGGTCGCCATCGACAGAGCCGGCGATCCGAGCTGCCGCGGGCGACGCGCAGCCCCCGCGCTGCAGCCTCTGTCGAAAGCCAAGCATTAGGGCTCTGTTAACCAACTACGCATAAATCGTCGGTTGGACGTGGCGGAGACGAACCCATGGAGCCAACCGAGCGGCGGGCGACACCACCTCGACGACGGAACGTTGCCCTGGCTGAGCCGGCCTGCAAGCTCGTCGGCGACGCCAACCTGCCGGGCTGGCCGCGCCCTGGACTCTCGGCGTCCTCGATGCGGGTGATCGCAGCCCGGCCCGAGCCAGCACGGATGCGGCATCCCGGTTGAGCGGGGTTCGAACGCCGCGCCGCTGGCAGTTTCTGATGTTGCCCTGGGACTAGGTGGCCCGGTTTGGCCGGAGCAGCTTTCCCCATCGCGGACAACCTGATGCATTGGCTGACTTCACCAGAGCGCTGAGCGTGCCTGAGAACCAATACCGGGGGTGGCGCCGGGTCGGGCTCCCCTTGATGCAGCTGGTCGAGCGACGCCAGATCCAGGCCCTCGCCATGGCCGTGGCAGCGCCACGACGGCGACCAGGGGATCGTCGGGAGCCCGACCGCGGCCGTCAGGCTGGAGCGTCGGGGCGGTCGGTTGCCCGAGGCCCGACGCTTCTGGCGGCCCTGATCGTTGGCGCTGTCGCCGCAGGACTGCTCCCTCTGCCGGACTCGGTGGCGGTGACCTGGGCGCGGAGCAGCGATCCAACGGCCGAGCGCGCCGAGCAGCGATTGCCAGAGGTCCGCGAGCGGCTGGAGCGCCAGCGGGCCTCGCAACACGCGCTGCGCCGCCAGGTGCGGGCGCTCACGGCGGAAATCGAGGCGCTCGGCCGTCAGCACGAGCAGATTTCCGGCGTGCTTCGATCGCAGCGTCAGGACGCGCTCGCGCTGGAGCAGCGGCTCGACTACCTCGTGCCGCGCCTGTTGGCGCGCGCGGCAGAGGTGCGCGAGCGGCGGGCACGCGTGGCCCAGGCGCTCGCCGAGCTCGCCGCCAGGAGCCGGCACGTCCGCCTCGACTCGATGGAACGCGCCCGCATGCTTGCGATCAGCCCCCTCATGCTCGAGCGACTGCAC
>JBOHKK010000531.1:0-2957 GCA_050729115.1 Geminicoccaceae bacterium
GGCGCAGGCGATCGAGCTCGGCCGCGGCCCGATCGCGCGCGGCACGGGCTTCGCTCAGGCGCTCCGACCGCACGGCAATCGACGAGCGCCCCTCGCGCAAGATCGCCTCGGCGGCGGCCAGCTCGCTGCACGCGAGCCGCCAGCGGCAGACGAGCAGCGCCGCCTCGACCTCGCGATGCGCCGCGCTCAGCTCCCGATAGCGCTTGGCTTCGCGCGCCTGCTTGCGCAGATGGCGGTGCTGCTCGCTAAGCGTGACCAGCAGATCCTGGACCCGGAGCAGATTGTTCTCGGCCGCCTGGAGCTTGAGCTCGGCCTCGTGGCGCCGGGCCTGCAGGCCGCCGATCCCGGCGGCTTCCTCGAGCAGCCGCCGGCGCTCCGGCGGCTTGGCGTCGACCAGGGCGCCGATCTGGCCCTGGCTGACGATCGCGGCGCTGCGGGCGCCGGAGGCGGCATCCGCGAACAGCACCTGGACGTCGCGCGCCCGCAGCTCCCGGCCGTTCACCCGGAATACCGAGCCCGTGCCGCGGCCGATCCGCCTGCACAGCTGGAGCTCGTCGACCTCGCCGAGCCCGGGCACCACGAGGGCCGCGCCGCGCAGATGGAGCTCGACCTCGGCGAGATCGAACGGCGCCCTCGCGGCGGTGCCGGCGAAGATCACGTCGTCCATCTCGCCGCCGCGCAAGCCGCGCGCCGAGGTCTCGCCCATGACCCAGCGCAGCGCGTCGATCAGATTCGACTTGCCGCAGCCATTGGGTCCGACGATGCCGGTGAGGCCAGGTTCGATCAGCAGGTCGGTCGGGTGCCCGAACGACTTGAAGCCGGAGAGGCGAAGCTTGGTGACTTGCACCGGCTCAGAGCATGGGGAGCGCTGACATGGGTCGAGCTATACCAGCGGAACGCGCGCGTTGAAAAGCCCCATTCGCGTATTTCGTCGGTGTGGTGGGGCGCAAATACAACATGTGGCCCCAGAGGCGATGCCGCAGTGCCATCTAGGAGCCGTCGACGAGGGGATCGATCAGGGCGGCGAACTCCTCGATGTCGCGCGCGCCCGCATAGGCCTGGCCATCGATGATGAAGGTCGGGGTCGAGCCGATCTGATGCTGGTTCTGCCCCTCCAGGCGGGTGCGCAGAATGCCGTCGGCCAGTTCCTGGTCGACGAGGCAGGCGTCCATCTCCTCCTCGCTGAGGCCGCCGAGCTTGCCGAGCCGCTTCAACGCCGCGACGTGATCGTCGGCCTGCGCCCAGCTGGCCTGGGTCTGAAACAGCACGTCGAGAAAGCTGAAATAGCGGTCCGGACCGGCGCAATGGGCCAAAGCGGCCGCGGTCAGCGCCCTCTGGTCGAGCGGAAAGTCGCGGTAGATCATGCGGACCTTGCCCGGCGCGATGTAACGCTCCTTCAGCTCCGGCAGAACCTCGTTGTGGAACTGCGCGCAGTGCGGGCAGGTGAGCGAGGCGTATTCGATGATCGTCACCGGCGCCTGCGGGTCGCCGAGGATCTGCTCCTGCGGCTCGGCGGCCGAGGTCTCGCTCAGCACCAGCGGCAGCCAGACCAGCATCCACAGGCCGATCACCGCCACCAGGCTACCGGACAGCCGCAGCAGGAGGTTTCGCACTGATTCTCTCCCCGGATGGTTGTGCGCCGCCAATTTCAGAATAGGCTTCGCCCCGCGTCCCGACAAGCGGCCGTCAAGGTAGCTGTGCCGCCTTAACCGGGCCTGAACGGCCGCGCCGGCCGCGCTGTCGTTCAACGGCGTCACCGACGATCACCGCGCGACCCCGGGTCCGCTCGCCGGTCAACCTGCCTCGCTTTCGGCCGGTCGGCCCTTGAGCGTCCGACCGAGCGCGGCGAGCGCCGCCTGCAGACGCGGATCACCGACCGCGCGCACGGCGGCGGCGACCTCGTTCTCTTCGGCGCGCGTCAGGCAGCGGCTCCGGGCCGGCGGGAGGCGCGCGCCGACTCGTTGCAACGGCGCTTGAATCAGATACAGCCGGGCGACCGCGGGATAGCCGAAAAAGCCGTTGATCCGCTCCAGCACCTGGGGCTCGCTGTGCTGCAGCTCGAGCGCGGCGGTGCCGGCGACATGCAGCGACAGGACGCCGCCGGGTCGATCGGGCCGGTGGGTCAAGCGCACCGGCTGCGAACGGGCGGCAAGATCCGGGCCGACGATGGTCGGCCATTCGGTCAGCAGCCTGGCCTCGGCGAGGCCGCGCCGGCGCGCCGCCGGATCGAGGACGCGACCGAGCAGGTCCGGCAGCCGGCGCAGGCCACCGCCCCGGCGCATCTGGGCATCGATCATCCCACGCTGGCGCGGCGCACGCTTTCGTCGCTGCGGTCGTGGCTCGCTCATGGGTCGCTCGGTCAACTGTTCACGCGCCGTCTTTTGGCCATCGGAGGGAACGGCTAGGATCTACTTAAGATTGGTGGGCCGCGGGGGCGGGACAAGCTGATGCAGCAAATGGCGCCGGCGTGGCTGACCGATCGGCTGCTCACCTGGTACGACGCGCATCGCCGCGAGCTGCCGTGGCGCGCCGCTGCCGGCGCCGCCGCGGCGCCGTACCGGGTGCTGCTCAGCGAGTTCATGCTCCAGCAGACCACGGTCGCGACCGTGAGCGCGCGGTTCGCATCGTTCCTCGCGCGCTTCCCCAGCTTCGAGGCGCTCGCCGCGGCGAATGAGGCCGACGTCCTGCACGCCTGGCAGGGGCTCGGCTACTATCGCCGTGCCCGCGCCCTGCACGCCTGCGCCCGCGCCGTCCTCGAACGGCACGGCGGCCGCTTGCCGAACGACGAGGCGGCGCTGCGCGCCCTGCCGGGGATCGGGCCGTACACCGCGAGCGCGATCCGGGCGATCGCGTTTTGCGCCCCGGACATCCCGGTCGACGGCAACGTGCTGCGGCTCATGGCGCGCCTGCATCGGATCGAGACGCCCTTGCCCGGCGCCGCGCCCCGGCTGCGGGAC
>JBOHKK010000532.1:0-2952 GCA_050729115.1 Geminicoccaceae bacterium
GCGCCAAGCAGCGTCATTCGTGACGCGCCGGGCGACGCCCGGCCGATCGGGCGCGCCGCCGATGCGCCCCTCCTGCCGCGCGATCTCGAGCCGCGGCCGCGCCCGGATTTCGATGACCGCGATCCGGAACCGCACCAGCCCCGGCCCGAGCCGCTGCAGGCGCCGCCGAGCATCACGATCGGCCGCGTCACCGTCGAGCTGGTGCCCGACCCCGCGCCCGCCGCCAAGCCGGCGCGTGCTCCCCGGACCGCCGCGACGGCGTCGATGATCGGGCTCCTCGGCAACCGCCGGGCGCGGCGGCGCCTGTTCGCGCTGAGCCGGCTCTAGTCATGCCGCTGTTCGACCTGTCCCATGTGACGAGCTCGTTGGCCGAGGCGCTGCGGCTCAACATCATCCGGCTCGAGCCCACGCTCGCCGGGCAGCTCGTGGTCAGCACGCTGCCGCCGGAGCGCGTCAGCGGCGAGATGAACACGATCAACCTTTACCTCTATCACGTCGCCGAGGACCCCCATTACCGCAATCTCGTGGGCAATCTCAGCGATGCGCGGCCGGTGCAGACCAAGCCGATGTCGCTGATCCTGTACTACATCCTGACCACCCATCACGAGGTGAACTCGAGCTTCGACACCGTCACCGAGCAGCGGCTGATAGGCTATGCGCTCAAGACCCTGCACGACTACGCGGTGATCGACGACGACACCGAGATCAGCGGCACGGAGGTGCTGCACGCCGAGCTGCGCGGCCGCGACAACCGGCTGGAGGTGACGCTCCGGCCAGTGACGCCCGAGGACTCGATCGCGTTCTGGTCGGCCGAGGACCGCCAGACCGCGCGCCTGTCCGCCTACTACGAGGTCCGCTACGTGCTGCTCGAGCCGGACCCGCCGCGGCGGCTGCCCGGGGTGGTGCTGAGCCTCGGCACGTTCATCGTGGACATCGCGTCGCCGCAGCTGGCCGGCAGCCGCAGCGAGGTGACCTTCACGCTGCCCGCCCAGGCCGGCGGCGGTCAGCAGACCATCGTGGCCTCGCCCGCCCGCGTCGGGCCGCCGGGGCCGCCGAATGCCAACCGTCTCACGCTGCTCGGCACCAACCTCGCGATCGGCCAGGCGCGTCGGCTCTTCCTGCGCAACGCCCGCTGGCGCGAGCGCGTGCCCGCACTCGAGCGCGTGCTGGTCGATCCCGACCTGCCGCAAAACGCCGCCGCCGGCTGGACGATCGCCGAGGCGAGCGACCGGATCGACGTCACCCTCGGCACCCAGCTCACGGTGGCCGTGCCGGCCGCGCCAGCCATCGTGCTGCCGGTCGAGCCCGGCATCTATCACGCGCGGGTCGAGGTCGTAAAAGAGCTGCGCGTCATCCAGGGCCAGCTCAAGGAGATCACCGACACCTCCAACGAGACGCCGTTCGCGGCGGCACCGCGCGTCATCGGCGCCACCGTGGTCGATCCGGCGCAGCGGCGCATCCGCGTCGATCTCGATCCGTCAATGGATCTGACGCCCGCCGGCGCGCCGGGGCCGCTCGACATCATCGTGGTGGTCGACGGCGAGAGCTACGCGCGCTTCGACCCGGCGGTGGCCGGCGCGACCTTCGACACCGGCGAGTTCGAGCCCGCGAACGACACGCTGGACTTCCGCGCCCGGTTCGACCCGGCCGTGCCCGGCACCCATCCGTTCCGGGTGATCGTCGAAGGCGCGGAGAGCCAACCGTTTTGGATCGAGCTGCCATGACCGTCGCGGAAAGGAGAGGCGCGCACGCCATGGCTGAACACCCGAGCGGGCAAGGCGAGCTCCGTATCGGCAGCATGACGGTGCGTGGCCGCGGCCTCTCACCGGCAACCGGGCGCAGCCTCGCGACCGCCGTCGCCGCCGTGCTGGCGGGGCAGCTTCCCGGCCGCAGCGAGCGCATCGGCGGGCTGACCATCCGGCTACCGGCTGCGGTTCTCGATGCAACCGGCGGGATCGACCGCGCGGCTCTCGCAGAGGCCCTCGCTCGCGCGAGGCGCGATCCCGATGCCTGAGACCGGCTATTCCCGCAGCCCCAAGGTCGCCAAGGGCGCGCTCGTCCAGCTGCTGCAGGACATCATCGGCGTGATCCCCAACATCATCGTGTTCCAGTACAACCCGACCACGCTCACTCGCCAGCTCACGCCCTGGGACCCGTTCGCGGTCGACCAGAGCCAGCGCGGCAGCCAGGCGCCGACGGTCCAGCCGTTCGACGTCCAGGAGACCTTCTCCAACTTCAAGATCGAGCTGGATGCCACCGACGATCTGGAGGATGGCAAGGTCCTCGCGGAGGCGACCGGGATCGAGACCCGGCTGGCCGCCCTGCGCAAGCTGACCCAGGCCTCGCAGGGCCTGCTGGGCGATCTGATCGAGAGCGCGAAGTCGCTGGTGGGCGCCGCCGAGGACGAGGCGCGCCGCCCGACCGTTGCGCCGATTCTCTTGGTGCTGGGCCCGCGCCTGATCCTGCCGGTGCGGGTCAAGACCTTCTCGGTCGAGGAGACGCTGTTCTCGCCCGTCTACTACCCGCTGCACGCCACGGTGACGATGGAGCTGGAGGTGCTCACGCCCGACGTCTTCCGCTGCCAGGAGGACATCGCCGGCAAGATCGCGATCGCCGCCTACAACTTCACCCGGCTGCAGGAAGACGCCAACGCGCTGCTGAATGTCGCCAACAACGTCGACGCCATTCGCGCGCTGCTGCCGTTCTGAGTGTTCGCAAGGAAAGCCGCATGGCCACCTTCGACAAGAAGAGCCGCTACGTCCTGAACGCCACGACCTACGTCACGACCGACCGCCGCGGCCGCACGGTCGCCGCCCTGACCCCGGCGGAGCGGCCCGCGCAGGCGCATCTCGGCGACCACCGCCGCAAGGACGGTCAGCGCCTGGATCACCTGGCGAACTTCTATCTGCAGGACGCCTTCGGCTTCTGGCGCATCGCGGAGCACAACGACGC
>JBOHKK010000533.1:0-2901 GCA_050729115.1 Geminicoccaceae bacterium
ACCCGCCGCGGATCGCGACATCTTCCGCTCATCGGGGAAAAATTGCTCTATTCCAAATGATTGGAGCAGCTTTATCCGGACGACGATCGCCGTTGGCGATCTCATCCATTCGGATGCTGCTCTAGCGTAGTATCTCACAAATAGCCAAGCAGCGTGGTGTGATGCTGGAGGGCGGCGCCCGCGCGTCGGATCTTGGCGAGCAGGTCCTCGCCCTCGGCGTTGCAGCAAAGACGGGTAGGTTGGGTGAGCCGAAGATGAAACCCAACGACCTGGCTTTGTGGATTGGGTTGCGCTGCGCTCCACCCAACCTACGACTGCGGCCGTGCATGGCCTTTCGTGACACGACACTAGGGCATTTTGGGTTCAGTTGAGATCGGCGCCAGCCCGCTCCCCCTCCCGACCACCCAATCCCATGGTACGCTGTGGGTGGTCCGCCCAAAGGAAGAACGCGCCAGCGCGAGAGCTCAGCCTTGTCCCTCGTACAGCCAGTCCTCGATCAGGTGGCGGGCGATCGAGTCGGGGTTCGGCAGCTTGATCGGCCGCCGCTCGGGGTCGATCAGCTGGGCGCGGGTGTACCAGCCGGCATCGACCAGCTCGTCGCGGTCGATGCGCAGCGTGTCGTCGCGTGCTCTGGCCCGAAAGCCGAGCATCAGGGAAGCCGGGAACGGCCAGGGCTGCGAGGAGCGGTACTGCACGTCCGCCACCTCGATGCCGGACTCCTCGTAAACCTCCCGGCGCACCGTCTCCTCGAGGGACTCGCCGGGCTCGACGAACCCGGCCAGGGTCGAATAGAGGCCGGCGGGAAAGCGGGTCGAGCGGCCGAGCAGGCAGCGCTCGCCGTATTCGGGATGGCCATGGACGACGAGCACGATCACGGCGGGATCGCTGCGCGGGAAATGCTGGGCGGCGCAGATCTGGCAGCGCCGGATGTGGCCGCCCTGGGCGCTGACCGTGGCGCCGCCGCACAGACCGCAATAGCGGTGCCGGCCGTGCCAGAAGGCCAACGCGCGGGCATAGGCGCACCAGCCGGCCTCCTTGGCCGACAGCAAGGCGCCGACGGTGCGGACCTCGGCGAACCGGCCGCTCGGCGCCGCGGCGTGTCCGAAGTCGGTGACGAACAGGGCGACGCCATCCTCCTCGCCGAGGAAGATCGCCTCCTCGGGAAGCGGTTGCCCGAGCCGCTCCACGCTCAGAATCTCGGCGCACGGCTGATCGCTCGCGCTCACCAGGACCTCGAGCCCGGACATCAGGACGACCCGAGTTCGCGGGTCTGCCCGGCGTGCGCTGAGCCACTCGGCGTGCAGCCGGCGGTGGGCGGCGCGATCGAAACCGGCGCCGCTGTAACGGTGCGGCGGCGGGTTGGACAGGCGGCTCATCGGCCCTCCTCGTTGCTGGGCGCTGGCGCCAGCTTAGGCGATCGGCGAGGCCGCACCAACCGTGACCTCTTGCCTTGCGCTGCTGTCCACAAAGCCCGATATTGGGCTCGGGGAGTTGGCGGCGGACGGTTCACTCGCCAACCCGGTCAGGTCCGGAAGGAAGCAGCCGTAACGAGCTCGAGCCGGGTCGCAGTGCCAGCTCCCTCGTCACGTCCGCCCCACCCGCCCTCGAGGCGATGCCCGGCATGCCCGCACAAGACGCTCCAAGCCTCGGCGGTTCGACCGACCAGCAGCCGGTGCGCGCGTACCGCGTCCTGGCGCGCACCCATCGGCCGCAGCGGCTGTCGGAGCTGATCGGCCAGGACGCCCTGGTGCGCACCCTCGGCAACGCCTTGCAGAGCGGGCGGGTGGCGCATGCGTTCCTGCTGACCGGCATCCGGGGCGTCGGCAAGACCACCACCGCCCGGATCATCGCGCGCGCGCTGAATTGCATCGGCGTCGACGGCCGCGGCGAGCCGACGCCGGAGCCCTGCGGCGTGTGCGAGCCGTGCGTGGCGATCGCCGAGGGGCGGCACATCGACGTCCTGGAGATGGACGCCGCGACCCGCACCGGCATCGACGACATTCGCGAGATCGTCGACAGCGTCCGCTACGCGCCGAGCTCGGCCCGCCACAAGGTCTACATCATCGATGAAGTGCACATGCTGTCGGAGAAGGCCTTCAACGGCCTCTTGAAAACCCTGGAGGAGCCGCCGCCGCAGACCATCTTCATCTTCGCGACCACCGAGGTGCGCAAGGTGCCGGTCACGGTGCTGTCGCGTTGTCAGAGGTTCGATCTCCGGCGGGTCGAGGGCGAGCTGCTGCAACGTCACCTCGGCGAGATCGCGGCCAAGGAGGGGGTGCCGATCGAGCCGGGCGCGCTCGCGCTGATCGTGCGCGCGGCCGAGGGTTCCGTGCGTGACGGCCTGTCGCTCTTGGACCAGGCGATCGCGCTTGCCGGCGACGGCGCCGCGATCGCCGCGGCGCAGGTGCAGGCGATGCTCGGTCTGGCCGACCGCTCGCGCGTCCTCGACCTGTTCGAGCACCTCGCCCGCGGCAGGGTCAGGGAGGCGCTCGACACCCTGGCCGAGCTGTACGCGCTCGGCACCGAGCCCGAGGCGGTGCTCCAGGACCTCCTGGAGATCAGCCATTGGCTGACCCGGATCAAGGTGGCGCCGGAGGCGGCGGAAGGCTTTGGCGTGGCGCAGCAGGACGTGGCGCGCGGTCGCGCTCTGGCCGAGAGTTCGAGCATGCCGGTGCTCGCCCGGACGTGGCAGATGTTGCTGAAGGGCCTGGATGACGTGCGGCTCGCGCCGAGCCCGTTGCTGGCGGTCGAGATGGTCCTGGTGCGGCTCGCCTACGTCGCCGACCTGCCGCCCCCTTCGGAGCTGGCTTCGGAGCTGGTCAGGCGGCTCGCCGACGGGGCTGCCGCCGAACAAGCCGGCCGTCCCGCCGCGGCGCCGCCGGACGGCGCTCCGGCATCGAG
>JBOHKK010000534.1:0-2874 GCA_050729115.1 Geminicoccaceae bacterium
CCGCAGGCCAACCCCGCGGCGGTCGAGCACGCGGCGCGCCGGCTGCTGCTCCGCTACGGCGTCGTGTTCTGGCGCCTGCTCGAGCGCGAGGCCGACTGGCTGCCGCCGTGGCGCGAGCTGCTGCGCGTCTATCGCCGGCTCGAGGCGCGCGGCGAGATCCGCGGCGGCCGTTTCGTCGCGGGCTTCTCGGGCGAGCAGTTCGCGCTGCCGGATGCGGTCGGCATGTTGCGCGAGGTTCGGCGCAAACCAGCCTCCGATGCCTGGGTCTCGGTATCCGGCGCCGACCCGCTCAACCTCGTGGGCATCCTGACGCCGGGGCCGCGGCTCGCCGCGCTGACCGGCAACCGCCTGCTCTACCGGGACGGCCTGCCGGTCGCCTTGCTCGCCGGCGGCGAGGTGGATTTTCTCGAGACGCTGGACGCCGGCAGCGCGTGGCAGGCGCGCAAGGCATTGCTGCGCGGCGCCGTGCCGGCGCCGCTGATCGACCTGGCCTGAAGCCTGGCTCGGAGCCTTGCGAGCCAGGCAGGCGTTGCCGCCTGCGGGGCCCACCCCGGCGCATGAAACGGGGTGAAACGGGGAAACGGGAAACGGGGTCAGACCCCTTTTCTCCCTTTTCTCGAACGGGGAAACGGGGTCAGACCCCTTTTCTCCCTTTTCTCGAACGGGAAACGGGGTCAGACCCCTTTTCGCCGGTCGCCGGCGCATGAAACCGGGGGCGCCGTACTGCCACGCGCCGTCGCAGCGTGATCGCGAGGGCGCGCCAGCGCCCGTGCCGATCCAGGAGCGGGGGGCTGGATTGCTTCGTCGCCGCCCTCGCAATGACGGTGCCGAGCGTGGCGTCCACGTTCTTGGCAGCTACCGGCAGCTCAGGACGGGGCCGCGAAGGCGTCCTGGTGCTGCTCGCGGAGCGCGTTCTTTTGCACCTTGCCCATGGCATTGCGCGGCAGGCTCGGGGCGAACCAGACGCGCTTTGGCACCTTGAAGCTGGCGAGCCGGTCGCGGACCGCGGCGATCACGGCGGCCTCGTCGAGCTCGGCGCCGGGTGCCGGCACCACCACCGCGCTCACCGCCTCGCCGAAGTCGGCATGCGGCAGGCCGATCACCGCGCTCTCGACCACGCCGTCGATGTCGTCGATCACGCTCTCGATCTCCTTCGGATAGACATTGAGCCCGCCTGAGATGATCAGGTCCTTGGCGCGGCCCACGATCGCGACGTAGCCGTCGGCGCCGATGCGCGCGAGATCGCCGGTGATGAAGAAGCCGTCCTCGCGGAACTCGAGCGCGGTCTTCTCGGGCATGCGCCAGTAGCCCTTGAACACGTTCGGGCCGCGCACCTCGAGCACCCCGATCTCGCCATGGCCGAGCAGGCGCCCGGCGGCGTCCGCGACCCGCAGCTCGACGTCGGCAAGCGCGCGGCCGACCGTCCCGGGCCGCCGCTCGCCATGGAGCGGATTGGCGGTGCTCATGCCGGTCTCGGTCATGCCGTAGCGCTCGAGAATGCGCTGCCCCGCGCGCGCCTCGAACTGCGAGAAGGTGTCCTCGAGCAGCGGCGCCGAGCCCGAGACGAACAGGCGGACCCCGGCGCAGCGCGCGGCGCAGAGCCCGTCCTGGGCGAGCAGGCGGGTGTAGTAGGTCGGCACGCCCATCATCACGGTCGCGCGCGGCAGCATCTCGACCGCCTGCGCGGCATCGAAGCGCGCCACGAACAGCAGGCGCGCGCCCGCGAGCAGCACCGTGTTGAGGGCGACGAACAGGCCGTGCACGTGGTACAGCGGCAGGACGTGCAGGAGCACGTCGGCATCGGAAAAGCCCCACGCGTCCACCAGGGTGAGCGCGTTGGAGGCGAGGTTGCCATGCGTCAGCATGGCGCCCTTGGAGCGCCCGGTGGTGCCCGAGGTATAGAGCAGCGCCGCGAGATCGTCGGCCGCGACCGGGGCGATCTCCAAACGCGCGACCTCGCGCTCGAGACCCTCGACCAGGTCGCCCCGACCGTCCTGATCCAGGGTCGCCACGCGGGCGGCGCCCGCCCCGCCGCGCGCCAGGATCGCGGCTCGCCTGGCCCGGTCGCAGACGATCAGGGCCGGCGCGGCATCGCCGAAGAAATAGTCGAGCTCACCCTGGGTGTAGGCGGTATTCAGCGGCAGGTACACCGCGCCTCGGCGCAGGCAGGCGAGGTAGAGCAGCGCATTCGCCACGCTCTTCTCGATCTGCGCCGCGACCCGATCGCCGCGACCGACGCCCAGGCGGGCGAGGCGCCCCGCAAGGCGCGCGCAGCGCTCATCGAGGTCGGCGTAGGTCAGCGCCTCGCCGTCCAGCGTCTCGATCGCGACGCGCCCGGGCGCCGCCTGGACCCGGCGATGGATCAGCTCGTACAGATTGGTCATGCTCGCGGCCCCGTTGGCGCAGCACCATAGCCGCGCCGTCGTGCGCACGCCAAGGTCGCGGCGCGCGCGGGCGACTTCGGGGGAGGTGGCCTAGAGCACTGACGCATTCGCTTGATGCCCTTGTCATTGCCGGGCTTGACCCGGCAATCCACTCTGGAGCCAGCGGCTGCCTTGCGGGTGGATGCCCGGATCGAGTCCAACGCTGTCCGGCTTAGCGAGCGCGGTTGAGAGATCAAGGGCGAGGCCCAACCCCTCATTGTCATGCGCGGGCTTGACCCGCGCATCCATGGGTCAGCCCGGCTGTGGCGGATAGCTGGATCGCCGGGTCAAGCCCGGCGATGACAATTTCTGGTGGAGCCAAATCATAGCATTGGATCGAGTCCGGGCATGACAAACAAAGGTACGTTCCATTTGCGTCGATGCACTAGCGCATTTTTCGATCAGCTCGCACCAGCCCGCTCCCCCTCCCAACCACCCACCGATGGTACCC
>JBOHKK010000535.1:0-2869 GCA_050729115.1 Geminicoccaceae bacterium
AGCTCGACCCGCGCGCGCCCGAGCCGCCCGAGGAGGAGACCGGCGAGCCGAGGGCCGCCTGAGCGGGGCAGCGCTGCTCGCCTCAGCCCAGCTCTGAGGCGAGCACGGCGCCGCGCCCGGCCATGACATACAGCCCGATGTGGTGGGTCGGCGCCTGCGGGTGGGCCGCGGTCGGCGGTAGTCCCAGCTCCTCGGTCGCTGCGAGCGGCAGGTCGTAGGTCGAGCAGCCGGGCTCGTAGACCACGACCTCCTTGAGTGTCGGCGTGAGACCGTGATTGCGCACCGACAACATGGTCGCCACGAAATCGAGCACGCAGATATCGGTGCAGATACCGACCGTCACGATGCTGTCGAGCCGGTGGCGGTTGACCCAGTCGACGATCTTGTTATGGCTCTGGCCATGACCGCCGCCCAGGTAGCTCGCCTCGGTCGCCCCGACGTAGCAGTTGATGCAATCGGTGCGCAGGTTGGTCACGTAGCTGCAGTCGTCGAGCCACAGCAGCTCCGGCACGTGGTTCTCCTCGCCGCTGCCGCGGATGCAATGCGGCGGGTAGGGCGGCTCGGGCTTGTCGGGCTCGTGGGTGTCGAGGAAGGCGAGGATCGGCTGTTTGGCCTCGACGAACTGGCGGGCCAGGCGGTCGGTCTCGGTCACCATTCGGCTGATCTGCGCGTTGGGCTCCCGAGGGGCCAGATTGCCGGCACCGACCGTGCAAAAGCCGTTCACCTCATGGACGATCACGAGGCCCGCGGCGCGCCCGGCCAGCGCGTAGCTCTGGAGCTGGACCGGCAGTTGCGCCGCCAAGCCAGCCAGGAGAGCAGAGGGCTCGGACATGGCAAAGCTCCCGTATGTGGTCCTTGTCCAAAGGATGAGTCGCCCGCCATCACGGGTCAAGCCCGGCGGTGTGATCGCCCGGGAACCTGGCGAACCGCGCTGGCGTTTCATCGCCGTGAGGGCGCTCTCGTGCTGGGAGAACCGCGATGAGGTGGCTGACGCTCGTCGCCGTGGCAATTTCAGGTGCCAGCCTGACGGCCTGTGCCGGTGCGCGCCCGGAGCCGCCGGAACGGATCGTCTATGTCGCCCTTGGCGCGAGCGACGCCGCGGGCGTCGGGGCCGATCCGATCACCCGTGGTTACGTCTTTCGGATTGCCGACGAGCTGGACGAACGGTTCGACGAGGCCTTCCTCGCCAATCTCGGCGTGCCCGGCGCGAATACCGAACAGCTCGATCAAGCGCTGGAGTTGTTTCTCGGGTCCGAGGTCGAGCCCGACCTGGTGACCGTCTGGACCGGCGCCAACGACGTCATCCGCGGCGAGGACGCCGACGACTTCGCGGACGAGCTCGAGGACATCTTCGAGCGCCTGCGCGATCGGACCGACGGTGTGATCGTCGCGGCCAACATTCCCGACCTCACGAAGCTACCGCGCTTTCGCGAGGATCCGGACGATAACGTGACGCGCGAGCGCATCGAGGCGTTCAACGAAGCCATCGCGGAGCAGGCCGAGGATCACGACGTGCTCCTGGTCGACCTTTACAGCGAGCCGGTCGAGGACGACTTGGTGAGCGACCGGGACGGCTTTCACCCCAACAACGACGGGCATCGGGAGATCGCCGATCGCTTCCTCGAGGTGATCCTGCCCGCGCTCGGCCTCGAGCCGACCGTCTGACGCTCCAAGCGCGCTCACCGGTACTTCCTGCCGCACCTCCATTCGGGCAAAAAGGAGGCAAACGCGTTCAATCCAGCTGGCCGGCGTAGGCGTAGAGGAAGATGCCGAGCAGGATGGCGGCGACGAGCACCGCGAACGCGATCTTCCAGACGCTGTAAGGTCGCTCGCCCTGGACCTCGCCGGTGCGGCCGTTGACGCACATCCGGTAGACCTTGCCGCCGTAACGGAACGCGCCGAGCCACACCGGCAGCAGGACGTGCTTGAAGCTGGGATCGGCGTGCTCGACCTCCATGCGCTCGATCCGCTGGGCGTCGCCGCCGATGTCGGCCTTCACGTCGCCGGCGATTACCGCGTGCATCTTGTCATTGGCGACCGCGAAGCCGTCATCGAGAGGCACCTGGTAGGCCTCGCTCTGGAAGCCGGCGACATACTCCGGGGTGTATGCCTTCAGGCCCAACAGATCCCAGGGCTCGAGGCGATCGGTGATCCAGGTCGGCAACGAGCGGCTGGCGAGCACCAGGACATCGTCGAAGTCGCGCGCCACGCGGCCGCGCACCGGGCGCCAGCGCACCTTTTGCACCATCCGGGTCTGGACCACCGACTTGCCGTCGACGATCGCGCGCACGCGCACCGGTTCGTGGTAGACGGTGCCGCGCTGGCCGGCATAGGCGGTGCGGGTCCGGCTGTCGTAGGTCCAGTACGGCAGGTACATGCCCGACAGCCGGCCCTCGGTGCGGGCGAAGCGCTTGAGCTTGGAGGGCGCGAACCACAGGCCGCCCAGCCATTTGCGCACGCGCTCCCGGGCGTCCCGCTGCTCGACCAGGAAAGGCAGGACGGCGGCCGGCTTGATCCGGCGATGGGTACCGGTGTCGGTGACGATCGACTGGCCGCAGAACGGGCAGGCGCCGGCGTGGCGGTGGGGATCGAAGGTGAACTCGGCCGCGCAGCTCTGGCATTTGACCGTGCGGGTCTCTTCCTGCGGCGCCTGCGCGAGACCGCGCTCCAGCGCGGCGCGAAGGTCGTTCTCGATGATCTCGATCGGCTGCTCGGCGATGCGATTGGCGTGCCCGCAATATTGGCAGACCAGCTGGGCGGTGCCCGGCTGGTAGCTCAGCACCGCGCCGCATTGCTCGCAGACCAGCTTGTCCGGCTGGTCCGGCCGGCCGCCCTCCGGGGCGGGCTCGGGCGGCGGCGCGGGCCGGCG
>JBOHKK010000536.1:0-2864 GCA_050729115.1 Geminicoccaceae bacterium
GGGTGGCCCTGCTCGGCGCGCGCACGACGCTCCGCGGCGATGCCGCGCGGGCCGCGGGCTCCTGGCAGGGCGAGACTTTGCCGCTGGAGCCAAGCTTGCTCGAGGACGCCCGCCTGGTGATCGACGCCTTGTTCGGCGCCGGCCTCAGCCGGGCGCTGGACGGGGTCGCACGCGAGGTGATCGAGGCCGCCGCACCCGCCGCCGCCCCGGTGGTCGCGATCGACGTCCCCTCGGGGATCCACGGCGACAGCGGCGACGTGCTGGGCGCGGCGGCCCATTGCGCCCTCACCGTGACCTTTCACCGCGCCAAGCCCGGGCATCTCCTGCTGCCGGGGCGCGAGCACGTCGGTGAGCTGGTGGTCGCCGCCATCGGGATCCCCGACGCCGCGAGCCCGGCTTCAAAAGGCCGCCTGTTCGCCAATCATCCTCGGCTCTGGCGCGAGCTGCTGCCGCGACGCACCTCGGCCAGTCACAAGTACCTCCACGGTCACGCGCTGGTTGTCGGCGGCGGGATGGCGTCCTCGGGCGCCGCGCGCATGGCGGCGCGCGCCGCGCTGCGCGCGGGCGCCGGGCTGGTCACCGTGCTCTGCCCCAAGGACGCCCTTGCCGTCTACGCCGCACAGCTGACCGCGGTCATGGTGGCGCCGTTCGCCGATGAGGAGGAATTCGCCCGCATGCTCGCCGATCCTCGACGCAACGGCATCCTGCTGGGGCCGGGTGGTGGTATCGGCCAGACGTTGCGCCAGCGGGTGCTGCGCGTGCTCGAGGCGAAGAAGGCCTCTGTCCTCGATGCCGATGCGCTCACCAGCTTCGCCGAGCAGCCAAAGACGTTGTTCGATGCGATCAACAGCCCCTGCGTGATGACCCCCCACGAGGGCGAGTTCAAACGCCTGTTCGCGCACACCGGCGACAAGGTGACGCGCACCCGCGCCGCCGCGGCAGAGAGCGGTGCCGTGGTCCTGCTCAAAGGCGCCGATACCGTGGTCGCCGGCGCCGACGGGCGGGCGATGATCCAGCCCGAGGCGCCGCCGAGCCTGGCTACCGCGGGATCGGGCGACGTGCTCGCCGGCATCGTGCTCGGATTTCTGGTCCAGGGCATGCCGGCGTTCGCTGCCGCCGCGGCCGGGGTATGGGTCCATGCCCGGGCGGGATACCACGCGGGGACCGGGCTGATCGCCGAGGACCTGCCTGATGCCCTTCCCGCGGTGCTGGCCGAGCTCGACCACCTCCGTTAGGCATCGGCATCAGCCAGGCGTGCCGGCATGGGCCGTCCCGGGCACCCGGTCCTAATGCCGCATTCCCCAAGGCCGGGTTCGTTTGATCTCGCGCGCCACCAGAACGCCCGCGGTTCTACGCCCGGTGCGGCGGGCCGCACACGAGAGCCGAGCGTACCGCATCTTAGGAATTTCATCAAGCAGTCGCCGCGCCATCGCCGCGCTTCGGCGATGGCCTTCCAAGCCGATGGCAGGCGCTCCGCTCGGCGAAACACGCGCGGTGATCCCCTTGCCGGACCGAATCGCCGGGCCAACGCCAGCGTTGCCAGCCCTCGCGCGCGATCCAGGCGGCCGCGGCCACCTCAGAAGAGCGCCTTGCGGCCGGCCGTTCTTCTTCCTAATCGTACCACGATCGTCGATCGCTCGCCGAGGAGGTCGCCGGCCTCATCGAAGGTGCGAATGCCGACACTGAGCCGAACGAAGGCGCCGCCACGAGGCAAGACGTCATGAATGAGACCCTCGAGCAGAGCATCGACCAGCGAGCGCACGGCGGCCCGATCAGCTGGCTGCTGAGCCGCCAGACGTTTTGGGTGTTCCTGGCGGCGGTTCTGGCCTGCCTCGCCCTGACGCTCGCGACCGACACCTTCGCGACCGAGCGCAACCTGTTCAACGTCACCCGCAACTTCGCCTTCGTCGGGATCATCGCGGTCGGGATGACCGCGGTCATCATCACCGCCGGCATCGATCTGTCGGTGGGCTCGGTGGTCGTCCTGTCCGGCATGGTCGCGGGGATGACGATGGCGGCCGGCCATTCGATCTGGATCGGCGTGGCGTTGGCGATCGGCGCCGCGCTCCTGGTCGGGTTCGTCAACGGCGTCCTGATCGCCTACGTCACGATGCCGCCGTTCGTGGTCACGCTCGGCATGCTGTCGCTGGCGCGCAGCCTGGCGATGGTGCTCTCCGACAACAAGATGGTCTATCAGTTCGGCCCCGACCACGACAAGCTTCTCTGGCTCGGCGGCGGCTCGATCCTGGGGGTGCCCAACCCGCTGATCGTGCTGGCCATTTTGGCATTGATCACCGGCTTCGCCTTCAACTGGACGGCATGGGGCCGACACGTCTTCGCGATCGGCGGCAACGAGCAGGCGGCGACCTTGACCGGCGTGCCGGTGACGCGGATCAAGATCAGCGTCTACATGTTCGCCTCGCTCACCGCCGGGATCACCGGCGTGCTCGAGGTCGGCTGGCTCGGCGGCGTGACCACCAACCTCGGCCAGGGCATGGAGCTCAGCGTGATCGCCGCGGCGGTCATCGGCGGGGCCAATCTCGCGGGCGGGATCGGCACCGCGTTCGGCGCGGTGGTCGGCGCCGCCCTGATCGAGGTGATCCGCAACAGCCTGATCCTGCTCGGCATCAGCACCTTCTGGCAGGGCGCCTTCGTCGGCAGCTTCATCATATTGGCCGTGCTGTTCGACCGCATCCGCGCCAGCCGGTCGAACGCGTAACGCCCCACAAGGTCCTGAGCTTGGGGATCGGCGTCGCGCGCGGGGTTGGATGGCCGACCGCGCGTCCCCAGCACGCGGGGTTGCATGGGCCGGCCGCGCGCCCCCAGCGCGCGGGGTTGGATGGGCCGGCCGCGCGCCCCCAGCG
>JBOHKK010000537.1:0-2844 GCA_050729115.1 Geminicoccaceae bacterium
GTCAGGTGGCGGACCGTGTGGCCGCCCTCGCCGGCGACGTGGACCGCGAGGAAGCAGCCGGTGACCGCGCCGCCCCGCAGGCGCGCGCCGCTGCCATCCAGCAGGACGCCCACGCCCTCCACGGTCGGGTCGTGGTCGCAGACCACCGCGAAGCCGTTCAGGTCGAGCAGTCCGCCCTCGACCGTGAGCGCCGGGTCGGCCGTGCAGATCAGGTCGCGGTCGAGGCGCGCGGCTCCCGTGACGACGTCGCCGCATTCGACCGCCAGCGCCGGCCCCGCGGCCAGCAGGAGCAGGCCAAAGGCTGCGAGCGTGCCGAGCCGCAGCCGTCGGTCGGTAATTCCGGTCATGGTCGTTCCTCCTGATCTTGCGCTCCAGCCCGGAGCGCTTTGCCGCAATCCAGTGACGGAGCGGTATCGCCTTCGACGAGGCAAAACCCAGTATCCTCAGGCCAGCGCCGGGCCAGCGGGCCGCCCGATATGGCCCCGAGCCGGTCGGCGGGCGCCAAGCACCGGATCGAGCCGCGCAGCCCGGCGCGCCCGCCGCGCCACGAAGGGCGGCGATCTCGGGTCCCGAGGTCGCGCGCCCCCGACATTGCTAGCGCCCACTTCTGATCTGCGGGCTCAGCCGATGGAAGGTCTGGCTCGCCGGTGGCCCGTCCGTCACCTCGACCAGGGTGCCGTTCTTCCGACCAATCGAGTAGGTGGTCCGAAAGCTGATCTCGGTGCCATCACCACAGATCAAGGTGAACTCTGGCAGGTGCAGGACGTCGTCTTCGAGCCGTCCCGAGCCTATGAGAAGCCCGCGCCCCCCGAGATCGTCGCAGGACGTGAAGAACTGGTCCGAGCCAAGCACCTCGCAGGTGCCGTCCTCCTCGCAGGTGATGGCGCGCTGGTAGAAGCTGCCGTCCTCGATATCGACGCCTGCCCACAGGCCGATGAAATCGGCCGCTCGCGGGCGCGGGCCGTCGGCGTTGCCGACCGCCGGCCACGCCAAGGGCAGCACGAGCGCTGTCACGACGAGCGAACGCTTTACGGTACTTCTTCGCGATTTCACGGCTTCTCTCCCTATCGATGAGCCCCGTCGGGGCGTAGCAGATCCATATTGCAAGGCGCCGGCGTGGCGTCCGTGCCGCGGTCGGCACGTGCTGGCATGGCGCGAAGCGGCCCCCTCATCGGCCACCGGGAACCACGCTGAGTCTCGGGGCATCGGAGGGTGCCGGCACTCCCTGCACGTGGCCCTGCTGCTTGCGCTTCATGGCGTCGTAGGTCGCGTATTTGTACAGCTCGGCGAGGCTCGGGAAATTGAAGCAGGCGTCGATGAACGCCTGGAAGGTCGCGTTCATCTGGATCGCGAGGAGACCGATGTCGATCAGCTCGATCGACTGTTCGCCGAGCATGTGCGCGCCGATCAGGCGCATGTCGTCCGCGGCATAGATGAGCTTCAGGAACCCGGCGTCGTCGCCGATGATGCCGCCGCGGGCGTTGTGCCGGTAGCGCGCCCGCCCGACCACGTGGGGAATGCCCCGGCGTTGCGCCGAGTCCTCGGTCTCGCCCACCATCGAGCACTCGGGGATGGTGTAGATGCCGTAGGGCAGCGGGGTCGCGACCTGCTGCTTGTACTTGAGATCGAAGGCGTGGACCATCGCGAGGCGCGCCTGCTCCATGGAGCTCGAGGCGAGCGCCGGGAACCCGATCACGTCGCCGGCGGCATAGATGTGCGCCGCTCTGGTCTGGAAGCGCTCGTTGACGCAGAGGAGACCGCGGGCGTCGGCCTCGAGCCCGGCGTTCTCCAGCGCCAGGCCGTCGGTGTTGCCGATGCGACCCGCGGTGACGACGACGGCGTCGGCCCCGAGGGCGCGGCCGTTGTCGAACGCGAGCGTGAACGGCGGGCCTGCGCTCACCCGGTCCACCCGGGTCGCCGCCACCAGATCGATGCCGGCTTCCATCAGGCTCTGCTGCAGCTGCGCCGCGATCTCGGAGTCGAGGAAGGGCAGGAACGTGTCGTTGGCATCGATCAGGGTGACCGAGCAGCCGAGCAGCGCCATGACGCAGGCGTATTCGCAGCCGATCGGGCCGGCGCCGACCACGGCGAGGCGCTTGGGCATGCCGTCCGCCTGCATGAAGGTGTTGGCGTCGTAGATCCCGCCGCCATCGAAATCGAACTGCGGCGGGTGGTAGGGACGCGAGCCGCAGGCGATCAGGATCACGTCCGCCGAAAGCAGGGCCGCCGGCCTGCGCGCGTGCTCGACCCTGACCGTGTGCGGATCGACGAACGAAGCCTGGCCGGGCACGACGTCGACGTTGTGCTGGTCGAGGTTGGTCGCGACCTTGAGCCGGTAGTCGCGCACCAGCCCGTGCTCCTGCGCGAGGAAATCCCGCAGCGTCGCCTGCTCCTTCATCCGGACGTCGACGCCGTGCAGCTTGCGGGTGCGAAAGCCCGCCAGATACAGCGCCGTCTCCCGCAGCGCCTTGAACGGGATGCCGGCATTCGCGACCGCGCCGCCCCAGGGACGGGGCTCCCTGGACCAGAGCCACCCGCTTGCCGAAGTAGGCGGCCTGGGCAGCGCCTTTCTCGCCGGCCGGCCCACCGCCGATCACGATCAGATCGTACTTTGCGACGTGCATCGAACCTCCCTCGAGGCCCCTGGGCAAGGACGGGAGGGTACTCCACCCCGCTCAGGCCCGCCAGAACGGCTTTACAATCTCGCGCCCCCATGTCCGGCCAGCGGGCAGGAGCGACCCCCTGTTCGCGCTGCCGGAGCCATCTCAGTCACCAGGCCAGGCGGCGAGCGCCTGCTCGGCGGCCGCGCCGATCGCGGGGTCGAGGTCGCGCGCGGCCCGCTCC
>JBOHKK010000538.1:0-2834 GCA_050729115.1 Geminicoccaceae bacterium
CCCCAAGGGTACCATCGCTGGGTGGTTGGGAGGGGGAGCGGGCCGGGGCCGCGGGTCCACCCAAGGCGAAAATGGTCTAAGCTTCGCTCCAGCCTGAACCCCCTGTTGCGCTGTCGGATCTGCGACCACCGGCGCGAGACATCGACTTCAGGAAGCTGTTGACGCTCGGCCCGACCGGCCGCTCGATCGCGCCGGCGCCGTCGCTGCTGCGAGCGTAAGCGCCCTGCGCGAGGACCGGTCCGGAGGCACGAAAGAGAAACCGATCTGTGGTCATGCGGCGTGGGGAGTGACATGGCCGATCCCGATGCCGACGCCGCCCCAACAGCTTGCCACAGTTTCATCCCAGCGGGCCGGCCTTGTCGGTGGCAAACTGATCCCGGGGCTCACAAAGTTCGTTCGCCCGGCATCATCTTCCCTCGGGCGCGCGGCCGCATGCCCGGCTCCGAGCACCGACCTCGGTGGTGGGTGCGGAGCGGCACGCCAACCCCGCGCGCGCTACCGATCCCGTAGGTCGGGACCTTGTGAGCCCGGCATGAGTTGCCACCGACGGGGCCGACCCCGGCGCAGGAGACCGGGGCGCCGAACCGCAACTCGCCTGCACAGCGTCATCGCGAGGGCGCGCCCGCGCCCGTGGCGATCCAGGAGCGGCCTCTGGATGGCTGCGTCGCTGCGCTCCTCGCAATGACAGTGCCGAGCGTGGCGTCCAAGTTTCTTTCTAGCTTCACCGGCGATCGACAGGAGCTTCGCTGCGGGCGGAGCACCGATCCTCAACAGACCGGGTTCCGCTGGAGGTCTGCGGCGCGCCTGTGGCCGGAGCGGACCGTGACTGCCGGCAGATACGCGGGGGTCAGCCGGCAGATCGGCGTTGCCGGCGCTGCGGATTCCTGCAACGGGTAGGCGCATGCGCCAAGCGCGGGGAGGTGAGGGATGAGTGATTTCAGGTTCCGAGCGCCACGGTCCGAGCGACCGGACAGCTCCGACACTGGGGACGGCCGCCAGGCGGCGATGTCGCGCCGCGGCTTTCTCGCCTCGAGCGCGGCCGGGTTTGCCGGCGGCACCCTCGCAAGCTCCGGCCTCGCCGGCACCGCGCTCTCGGCGGATTTCCAGGCCCCGGGCCCCGGCCGCCCCAATCGACGCCGGGTTCTGCTGAAGGGCGGTGTCGTCCTCACCATGGACCCGGACCTCGGCGACTTCGAGCAGGCCGACGTCCTGATCGAAGGCTCGACGATCGTGGCGGTCGCGCCGCGCATCGACGCGCCGGCGCAGGTGATCGACGCTTCGGGCATGATCGTGATGCCAGGGTTCATCGATACCCATCATCACCAGTACGAGACCATCCAACGCGGCATCCTCGCCGACGGGATCCTGCGCGCCGACTGGCCGGAGCGCACCTATTTCTCGGTGGTTCAGGCGATCTGGACCCAGGGCCGGAACGCGCAGTTCGACCTGGGGCATTCGCCCTACGAGCCGGAGGACAACTACATCTCGGAGCTGGTGGCGTCGCTCAGCCAGATCAACGCCGGCGTCACCACGGGGATCGATACCTCGCAGAGCTCGCACACGCCCGAGCACACCGATGCGATGATCGCCGGCCTGATGGACTCGGGCCGCCGGACCCTGTTCGCCTACTCCGCCGGACGCGGCGATGCCCCGGGCTACGAGTATCCCGGCAAAACCGGCGATCTGTCGACCGGCCTCGGCCGCCTGAGGTCGGAGCATTTTGCCACCGACGACCAGCTCGTCACGCTGGCGCTCGGCGGCGCCGTGAGCGCCGACAATCTCCTGCTCGCGCGCGATTTCGAGGTGCCGCTGGTCTCCCATGCGCTCGGGGAGTCCGGCACCGCCGCGATCGATGCGGTCGATGCCGCCGAGCTCCTGGGACCGGACCAAGTCTACATCCACTGCACGCAGTTCGTCGACGCGACCTTCCAAAGGATCGCGGACTCCGGCGGCCACGTCTCGATCGCCACCGCCATCGAGATGTCGATGCGCCACGGCATGCCGCCGATCCAGCAGGCGCTCGCGCACGGCATCCTCCCGAGCCTCAGCACCGACGTCGAGACCAACATGGCGGCCGACATGTTCACGGTGATGCGCGCGACCTTCACCTTGCAGCGCGCGCTGCTGAACGAGCGCTACATCGCGGGCGAGCACGATCTGCCGCAGCTGGTGAGCTGCCGGCAGGTGCTCGAGATGGCCACGATCGCGGGCGCGCGGGCGGCGCAGCTCGACCACAAGGTCGGCGCGCTGACGCCGGGCAAGGACGCCGACGTCATCATGCTGGATGGGCGCCGGATCAACGCCATGCCGCTCAACAACGCGCCCGGCGCCGTGGTCACCATGATGGACACGAGCAACGTCAAGAACGTGCTCATCGGCGGCCGGCTCATGAAATGGAACCACGAGCTGGTCGGGGTCGACGTCGACAAGCTGCGCCAGGAGATCGAGGCTGCGCGCGATCGGGTTCTCGGGCGGCTCCGGGCGGCGTTTCCGGAATACGCGCCAACCCTCGTGAGCTCCTGCTGCCTGCCGTACGACCGCGGCAGCTGAGGCACTGTCCGGGCGCGGGCGCCGTTGCCGTGGCCCGGCTGGCGTTCCGAGCCTGGAGCTCGGGTGAGGCACCTGAGTTTGCCGAGACGCAAGCCGCAAACTGACCGCGTTGATACCGGGCTCACAAAGTTCGTTGCCCCGGCATCATCCTTTCTTCGGGCGCGCCGCCGACCAGCCAACCCGACGCGCTGGGGCGCGCCGCCGACCAGCCAACCCGACGCGCTGGGGCGCGCCGCCGACCAGCCAACCCCACGCGCTGGGGCGCGCCGCCGACCAGCCAACCC
>JBOHKK010000539.1:0-2830 GCA_050729115.1 Geminicoccaceae bacterium
GCTCGTCCATCACCGAACTCTCTTTCCACGGCATCCACACCTTCCCCCTGCAATTGCAGGGGGAAGGTGTTACCCATGTGTCCGGCACGAACCGTCACCTGTGTCTCGGGACGCTCATTCGCGCTATGCTGCGGGGCGCCAACCTTCATCGGTGCTCTCGAAGACCTTTCGGTCGGTCATCTCTGCGTCGGTCTCGTCGAGCTTCTGCAGCAGGTCATGGACCTTCACTTCCCCGCACGCGCGCTCAAGGAACACGACGCGCAGCAACAGCTCGGCCGGCCCGGCGATCGTGGTTTCTTCCTTTTCCCAGCGCGCTACGGTCTGGGCATCCACGCCGAAGAGGCGCGCCAGCTCAGATTGCGTCAGATCCATCTGCTTACGCAGGAACCGGATTTCCTTTCCGGTCAATGCTTTCTTGCGCGCGGCCAGGTGCAGGCCAATCGCGTCACGCAGCTGGTCCAAACGCTTGACCGCAACTCCGCGGCCGTACGGCGTCTCGTACCGCTCGTAGCCATTCAGCAAGTAAACATCGTCAAGTCCGCACTCGGGGTAGCGCAGTGGCTCCTTCAGCTCGTCGCCATCAAGGTGCCAGTGGGCTCTTGGCTTCATCTTGTGTCCTCCCACTCTACGGTTTTTATGAACAGCTTTTTCCCCAGCAGGATGATCGCCACCACGCCTACTTCTCGTCCTCCTCTCACGCGCTGCACGATTCTTGCATTTCCACTCGCCGGGCTCCGCTGGCTCGGGGGCATCAACGATTCCGCCTGTGCGGAGCACGCGGAATACGTCGATGTCGGTGATCTCTCGTTCCAGCATTCGTTCACGAGCGTGATCACCGAAAATTACGTTGGCCGACTCTTGTGCTATCTGACGAATGCGCGCTTCTGCGCGTCCAGGCGCCAGACGATAGGCGGTCACGTTCGATTTGGGCGTTCGGTCGGGCACACACCTATCAATATGATAGGCCAGTATACGTTGTCAACGTTGTGGAACCCTCAACTTCCCCCTGGTGCGCCCCCCACGCGAAAAAGGGCGGCTCACGACTCCCCGTAGCCGCGGCTGCCGGTCAGGCAGTCCGCGCCTTGAGCTACGACGGCGATGGGACATCCGCGGATCTGCAAGAGCCCGCAGGGGCGAGCGGCAATCCTCAACGCCCGCGTCACTTGCTGATTTGCGGTGGTCAACACGGCAATGTCGATCCCCACCCGGAGGCAGGGATCGACGGTGCCGTTCAAGGCCTTGCTGAAATCGCGTGCGCCAGCTCAATCCACGGCCTGATACCGATCCCACAAAGTCCTGACCTTCGGGATCGGTATCGCGCGCGGGGTTGGCTGGTCGGTCGCGCGCCCCAAAAAGAAGGATGATGCCGGGCGAACCAAGGTTCAAACTTTGTGAGCCTGGTATGACACCTTCTGATGGCACACCCGGGTCGAGCCGTATGTGAAGTGGTTCACACCGACGGTAGAATCCTCGACGGCACGGACGATGGTCGCCCGCGCTTCGGTCAGAATCGCGGCAGCGCAGGTCGGCGCCGGGCATCTGGCGGCCATTGAGGCCAACAATGCGGCGTGACCCGCTACGGGCTCGAGCGCGCCGCACGGTCTGCCAACGCGGCGACGGCTCGCGCGGCCAGTCGCCCCGGCCGCCGAACCCAAAGGCATCGGTGGTTGACCAGAGCCGGCGGCGCTTGCCCATTCCGGTCGGGTGCGTCAGGCAGAGGCACTGACTCGAACGGGAGACGGCACCATGAAACTGGCGATCCTCGACGACTACCAGCGCGTGGCCCTCGACATGGCGGACTGGTCGCTCCTGCGCGATGCGGTCGAGATCACGGTGTTCGAGCGCCACCTCGGCGGCCTCGATGCGGTCGCGGCGGCGCTGCATGACTTCGAGATCGTCTGCGCGATGCGCGAGCGCACGCCGTTTCCGCGCGCCCTGCTCGAGCGCCTGCCGCGACTCCGTCTCCTGGTGACCACGGGCGCGGCCAATGCCGCGATCGATCTCGCCGCCGCGGCCGAGCATGGCGTAACCGTCTGCGGGACCGCGTCCATCCCCCGGCCCCCCGCCGAGCACACCTGGGCGCTGATCCTGGCGGCCGCGCGCCATCTGCCGGCCGAGGACCGATACATGCGCGCGGGCGGATGGCAGCGCACGGTCGGCATCGATCTGGCCGGCAGGACGCTCGGCGTGATCGGCCTCGGCCGCATTGGCGGCATCGTCGCCGAGATCGGGCGCGCCTTCGGCATGACCATCCTGGCGTGGAGCCAGAACCTGACGGCGGAACGGGCGCAGGCATGCGGCGCAACGCTGGTCGCCAAGGAGGCGCTGCTGGCGGGCGCCGACTTCGTCACGATCCATCTGCGCCTCGGCGAGCGTACTCGGGGGCTGATCGGCGCCGCCGAACTCGCCGCCATGAGGACGAGCGCATGGCTGGTGAACACGTCGCGCGGCCCGATCGTCGACGAGGCCGCGCTGATCGATGCCCTCGAGCGCCACGCCATCGCGGGCGCCGCGCTCGACGTCTACGACCAGGAGCCGCTGCCGGCCGATCACCCGCTGCGGCGGCAGGGCAACACCGTGCTCTCGCCGCATCTGGGCTACGTCACCCTCGGCACCTATGAAGCGTTCTACCGCGGCACCGTCGCAGCCGTGCGCGCGTGGCTCGACGGCACGCCGATCAGGCTCCTGTCGCCCTCCTAAGAGCGGTCCTTCCTGATCAACAATGGGGTTGGCGCCGCCTGGCCATCGCCGCTAGACCACTTTCCCCTTGGGTGGACCCGCGGCACCAGCCCGCTCCCCTCCCAACCACCCACCGATGGTACCCTTGGGG
>JBOHKK010000540.1:0-2827 GCA_050729115.1 Geminicoccaceae bacterium
GCGTCGCGCAGGCGCACGGCGACCATGCAGGAGCAAAGGCCATGAGCGGGGCGATGACCAAGATCCGGCTTGCCGCCGCGGCGCTCTGTCTGGTCGGGCTTTTCGCCGCGGCGCCCGGCGTCGCCCAGGACCCCAACGGCATCATCGTCTATCAGACCGACTTCGGGCTGAAGGACGGCGCGGTCTCGGCGATGCGCGGCGTCGCGGTATCGGTCGACCCGGCGCTCCGGCTCGAGAACCTGACCCACGAGATCCCGGCGTTCGACATCTGGCAGGGCGCGTATCGGCTCAGCACCACGGCGCCGTACTGGCCGCCCGGCACCGTGTTCGTCTCGGTGATCGACCCGGGCGTCGGCACCGCGCGCAAGTCGGTGGTGCTCAGGACGGGATCGGGGCACTACTTCGTGAGCCCGGACAACGGCACGCTGACCCTGGTCGCCGAGGACCTCGGCATCCAGGCGGTGCGCGCGATCGACGAGAGCAGGTACCGCCTGCCGGGCTCGGAGCAGTCCTACACCTTCCACGGCCGCGACGTGTACTCCTACGCCGCGGCGCACCTCGCATCCGGCAAGATCGCGTTCGAAGAGATCGGCCCCGAATTGCCGCCCGAGGTGGTGACGATCGCCTATCAAAAGCCCGAGATCCAGGGCGATCTCGTGCGCGGCAACATCCCGATCCTGGATGTCCAGTTCGGCAACGTCTGGACCAACATCGACCGCGCCACCTTCGAGCAGCTTCGGGTGGCGAAGGGCGAGATGGTCGAGGTCCGAATCTTCAGCGAGGACGAGCAGGTGTTCGAGGGCAGGGTGCCGTACGTCTCGACCTTCGGCGACGTGCCGAAGGGCGAGGCGCTGCTCTATCTGAACAGCGTCGACAACGTCGCGCTCGCGATCAACTGGGGCAACTTCGCCCAGACCTACGCTATCGCCTCCGGCCCCGAATGGCGGGTCGAGGTCGAGAAGCAATAGCTGGGCCCCCGCTTGCCGGGCGTGGTACAATAGCACTCAGGCTCAGGAGGCAGCGCATGCCCGTCGTCCACGCCACCATTCGCGTCGCCCGAGACGGCAGCATTTCCGGCCGGGCGCCGCGCGAGGTGCCGCCCGGCGAGTACCAGGCGCCGCTCACGGTGCCCGAGCCGAAGCCGAAGCGCCGCCGCCTCGACCTGCCCAGGCATGAGGCGTATTGGGACGACAGCGTGTCGCTCCGCCGCGAGGACATTTACGGTCCCGACGGACGCTGACGGCACGTGTTCGTTGACACGAATGTCCTGATCTACTCGACCCGAACCTCGAGTTCGTTCTATGCTCGCGCGAATGCTGCGCTCACGAACGCAGCGCGTACCGAGCCGCGCCTCGCGATCAGCCGACAGATAGTGCGCGAGTACCTCGCTGTGGTCACGCGACCGGGAGGGGAAAGCGAACCGCTCCCCATGGCCGCCGCCCTGGCCGACGTGGCCCGTTTCGAGAAGGACTTCGACCTCCTTGAGGACGGTCCTGCCGTGGCGGCACAGCTCGTCCAACTCTGTCGGGCCGTGACGGTCTCTGGACGCCAGGTGCACGACGCCAACATCGTCGCGACCATGCTCGCTCATGGCGAAACTCGCCTGCTGACCGCGAACCGCAGCGATTTCCAGCGATTCGGATCCCTGATCCAGATCGTCGAGCCCTGAAGCGGGCGCCGGCCCGCCTGCGGCGCGCGGGATCGAAAGCCGGACCGGTTCGTGTCTCAATCCGGGATTGTGTCCAGTGACGCTCCGCCGGGCGCGAGGCTGCGAGACAGTCCGGCGGAATCTGCTACACTCGCTGCGGATCGGATCGACATCAGGGAGAAGTGCCATGGCGGGTGTCACCCCGAACGCCAAGAATCACGCGGGCCTGGGGCCGCACGCCTCGCGCTTCGTCGACGTCCAGGAGCTGCCCTGGGAAGAGACCCGGTTTCCGGGGATCGAGATCAAGACGCTGTTCATCGACCAGGCGACCGGCTCGGTCACCGCGCTGATCAGGATGGCGCCGGGCGCCCGGCTGCCGGATCACGAGCACCCCTTGAGCGAGCAGAGCTACGTGATCGACGGCGTGCTCGCCGACGACGACGGCAGCTGCGCGGCGGGCGATTTCGTGTGGCGGCCGGCCGGCAGCCGCCACGAGGCCTGGTCGCCCGGCGGCTGCCTCGTGCTCGGGATCTTCCAGGTGCCGAACAGGTTCTTCGAGGAAGGCGGCCGGATCGCGGACGTGCTCGGCCAGGAATGGGACGCCGCCTGGGGCGGCGCCGCCAACCTCAAGGCCGCGAGCTGATCCTCCCGGCGCCAAGCCGCCAAGCCGCCAAGCCGCCAAGCCGCGTGGACCATATCGCTTCGGTCGAATAAGAAGAGGAGATCCGCACCAAATAGGAAAGAATGATGGCGGCGGAAGGCGGGCAGCGCTACGAGCTCGAGCGCCTGATCCTCGATTATCTCAAGACCTTCCTGTGGCCGGTCGTCATCGTCGCCTTCGCGATCTTCTACTTCGAGGACGTGGTCGAGCTGATCAAAGGGCGCGAGGTCAAGGTCGTGGGCGTCGAGGTCGGTCCCGCCGTGGCGCAGCTGCAGGAGGCGACCGCGCAGGAGCTTGCCGATCTCCAGGCGCTGGTCGAGGAGCTGAGGGCGAACTATCGGCGTGAGCTCGAAGCCGCCACCGCGGGGCAGCCATCCTCCGGGGTTCGACCGAGGCTCTGGCATCGGAACCGACCCAGGAGGCGGCCCTAGGCCATTTTCCCCTTAGGTAGACCCGCGGTCCCGGCCCGCTCCCCCTCCCAACCACCCCAAGGGTACCATCGGTGGGTGGTTGGGAGG
>JBOHKK010000541.1:0-2825 GCA_050729115.1 Geminicoccaceae bacterium
CGGCCGAGCTGAACGCCCGCGCGGCGGCGCTGGAGCAGGCGGCGAGGCAGCGGGTCGCACCGCAGCCGGCCGTGAACGCAGGGCCGGATCCGGAGCAGCAGGTGGTCGAGGCGATCGATCTGGTGTTCGTGATCGACACCACGGCGAGCATGACGCCGGTGATCCGCGAGCTCGCGGTCTCGATGCGCAGCATCGTGCGGATCCTGCAGCGCCTCGTGCCCTCGGTGCGGATCGGCATCTCGGCCTACAAGGACCGCGACACCGGCCTGCCGCCGGTGATCACCTTTCCGCTCACCCCGACCGATCCTTTCCTGCCGCGGATCGTGGGCTTCGTCGAGAGCCTGGAGGCGTCGCCGATCGGCAGCCGGACCCTCGAGGAGGACGTGCATCTCGGGCTGGAGGCGGCGACGCTGATGCGCTGGCGCCCCGACACCAGGCAGGTGCTGGTGGTGATCGGCGATGCCGAGGCCCATCCCGAGTATATGAACGAGACCTTCTGGCGCGCCCGGAACTTCGTCCAGGGCCATGAGCTCCGCACGCTCTCGACCCTGTTCGTCACCACGCCGTCCTCGCTCTCGGCGGGCCAGCGCGCCCGCCCCTTCTTCCAGGCGCTGGCGACGGCCGGCAACGGCAGCTTCAACGACCACACCGGCAGCATGGTCGAGAGCGTGCTGCTCTCGGTGCTCGTGGACTGATCGGCAGCTCCGAGCCCAAGTCCGAGCGGGCGCCGGATCCGCTCGACCAGCCTGCCGCCACGGCCCAAGCAACCCGACCGCTGCGGGTTGCGCGCCGAACCGGCTCTCCTACCGGGCTCACAAGGTTTGAACCTTTGTCCGCCCGGCATCGTTCTTTGGCGCGGCCGACCATCCAATCCGCGCGCTTTTGCGGGCGCGCGGCCGACCAGCCAACCCGGCGCACAATACCGAGCGCGAAGGTCGGGACTTCGCAGGGTCAGTATCGGATCGGCCGAGATCCAGACCGACGGCGGCGGCCGCCACGGACATGGACAACCGCAGGAGGCGCCGGCGCATGATGGCGGGGCGCTCCGGAATTCTCCTCACCCGGCCATGGTTCGATGGGCGCGCCACGCCCACGCCGCGGCGCGCGCGGCGTGGGCGTCCGTCGCTGCCTCCTGCAACAGGAGGCCTGATCGGGACGCAGCGGCTCAGGCGCCGCTGGTCGGCACCTCGAAGCTCCGGCCCGCTGGCCCGTTGGCGGTATTGGTTGCCTGCACGGGCTTGACGGTCGGCTGGACCTTCGCGACGGGCATCGGCAGCGACGAGCTCGCAGGCTTGGCCGACGGCACCGGCGCGTGCTTGCGCGCCGTCTGGCCGCTCGCCTTGCGGATCGTGGCGCGCTTGGCCGGCCGCGCCTTGGCGATCGCCGCCGACTTGGTCGCGCCGGCAGCCTTGGCAGTCCGCGCAATGATGCGCTTCTTCGCCTTGGCCGCGCCGTTCGCCTTCGCCGCAGCGGACTTGACCGCCGACCGCGCCTTCGCGATCACCGCCGACTTCTTGGCGCCGGCAGCCTTGGCGGTCCGCGCGATCACGCGCTTCTTCGACTTGGCCGCACCGTTCGCCTTCGCCGCAGCGGACTTGACGGCCGGCCGGGCCTTCGCGATCGCCGCCGACTTCTTGGCGCCGGCAGGCTTGGCAGGCCGCGCGATGATGCGCTTTCTGGCGGCCTTGGCCGTGGCTTTCGCCTTGCGCGCCGCAGCGGACTTGGCGGCCGGCCCCGCCTTCGACTTCTTGGCGCCGGCAGCCTTGGCAGTCCGCGCGGTGGTGCGCTTCTTGGCGGCCTTGGCGGTGCCCTTCTTGCGCGCCACGGCCGACTTGGCCGCCGGCGGCGTCGGTCGGCCCGCCTCTTCCATGAGCCGCGAAACCAGGCGCATCACCGCCTTGCCCGGATCGCGCTCGTTGCGGATCGCCTCGATCAGCGCCCGCAGCAGTGCCTCATAGGTGACATCGACCTTCATGAGAAACAACCTTGGATAGACAACGAGGGGGACAATGCTGCCATCACGTTAGTTGACAAATCGTGAAGTGAGGCGCGGGCCATGGAGCGATCGTTCGGAAAGCACCGGCCGGACCCGACGGCTCAACGTGACTTACGGCACCCGCGCCGCAGCGTGGCCCGAGTGACCTCGACCAACCCGGCAGGCTCGAGGAGTTCGAGCGCTGCGATTTGAAGCTACGGAAAAGTGCGCCTGCCGATCAGTCGGCCCGCACGGCGCGGGCGAGCGTCGGGAGCACGCCCGGCAGGCGGCCCAGCTCGACGGCCAGCTGGCGCGCGATCCGAGGTCGGGTGAGGTAGGCCACGGTGCAGGCCGCGCGCAGCGGTCGCCGCACGTCCCGGGCGGCAGCCCGGTGGTAGGCGGCAGGCGGCTCGCCGGCGCGCACGGCCAGAGCAGCACGGCGTGCCGTGCGCAACGCCAGCGCGATCCCCTCGCCCGCAAACGATGGGATCACGGCCAACTGATCGCCGAGCCGATACGGACCGTCGGCGCCGCCCCGGTGCAGATGGCCATAGGGCACGCCCGCAATGGTGGCCGGATGCGGCCATGAGGCCTCGGCGCCGGCCAGGCGCGCGCCGAGGTGCGGCGCGATGCCCTCCAGGTGCTCGAGCAGGCGCCCCCAGGACCGGCCGAGCCGGGCGAACGCTGCGGCCGAGAGCACCAGACACAGGTTGGCCTGGCCATTCTCGATCGGTTGCAACCCGGCATAGCCGCCATCGAACCAGACCAGCTCGACGTGCCGTGCGAGGGCCGCGGCCGGCGCGGCCGCGAGCTGCCAGTGCATCTTGAACCCGATGATGTCGGCCGCGGC
>JBOHKK010000542.1:0-2822 GCA_050729115.1 Geminicoccaceae bacterium
CTTTCGGTACCCTGTGGCTTCACCGCGGGTGGTCTGCCGATCGGCCTGCAGATCGTCGGCAAGGCGTTCGACGAGGCCGGCATCCTCCGAATCGCGCACGCCTACGAGCAGGCGACGGGCTGGCATGGTCGCCGGCCGCCCGACTGAGCGCCCGCCGCCGGGCGCCAGCCGATCCGACCTCGGACGTCCGCTGTCCGGCGGGGCGTCTTTGCGCCCGGCCGGCACCGCGCTGCGGCGCCGGCGCTTTCGGGGTGGATCGCCAAACGTTCAAGACAAACCGCAACATGCAACGCTATCGTGACTGATTGAACCAGAAATATATATGTTAACCATAATCAATTGCTCTAGAGCTCATTCATGGTTAAGTCGAATTTGCAACAGCTATAGTTAATACTATTGACATTTTGCTCGAATTGTTCTTAGAATTCGTGACGCTTCTGAAATCGGGGGAGAAGCGCCATGCGTCCTCAATTGCCGATCCTCGTCATGACTCTTTGCCTCGCCTTTGCGGCGCCGGCTCTGGCGCAGACGCGCGATGGCGGCTTCGTGGTGTGGGACCAGAGCATCGCATCCGCGGTCAGGTCCGGGCTGCCGGACGAGCACCGCTGCGGCTCCAGCCCCTACGCGGTGTACGGACCGCGCTGCCGTCACCGCCTCAACCTGAGCTTCGACCGACCGCTCCTCTTCTTGACCTTCCTCGATCGCGCCGCGCTGTTCGTGCACAAGTATCACAAGCTCAACTACAATCAGTCGCTCTGGGACAACGCCAAGCTGAAGTTCGAGGTCAATCTGAAGAACGTCTACGAGCAGGAGGTGCGGACGCGGATCGAGCTGCGCTACCGGTTCCCGGTCTCGGGGCCACGCCGAGGGCTGCTCCCCGGATCCGACGGCATCGCTCTGCCGCCCCCGTCGTTCTACGAGAACTAGCTTGAGTGTACCTGGGCGAGGTGCACGAGCTCTGCCATGGCCGGTCGGGCGGTCTGGCGTCGGTTCGGAAGCGGCATTCGGTATCCTCTACGACGTCGGCGACGCGACACGCAGCGCCGGCCCCTTCAGACTTCCTTGCTCGACCACGCGCCGAGCAGCTTCGGCAGATCGCCGAACCGGGCGATCAGTCCGAAAACCAGGATCGCGAGCAGGACGAACAGCACCGCGACCGACGCCATCACGGGCGTGTAGCCGTAGCGCAGGCTGTTGAAGATCTTGATCGGCAGGGTCTCGACGGTGAAGCCCGCGACCATATAGGCGACGATGTACTCGTTCAGGCTGAGCACGAAGGCGAACGCGTAGCCCGAGATCACGTACGGGCGGACCAGCGGCAGGATGATCGTGCGAAAGACCGTGCGCTCGTCCGCGCCCATGACCTGCGAGGCCTCGATCAGCTGGCGATCGATGGATTCCAGGCCGAGCGAGATGGTGACCAGCGGCAGAGTGACGAAGAAGATCGCATGCGAGATCAGCGTCGCGATCATCTGGCCGTAGAAGCCGGTGCTGACCCAGAACACCAGGAAGCCCAGCGCGGTGATCACCGGCGGCAGGGTGAAGGGCGCGAGACCCAGCGCGAACAGCGCCTTGGCGTACCAGACCCGGCGGCGCCACAGGGCATACGCGAGCGGAAAGGCGATCGACACCGCGAGCGCCGCGGAGAGCATGGCGATGATCAGGCTGTTCTGGACCGCGTTCAGCCAGTCGGCCTCGCGGAACAGGTCGAGGTACCAGGCGAGCGAAAGGCCCTGCGGCGGGAAGATGAGCTGCCTCTCGGCGTTCAGCGACACGCCCGCGACCACGACGAGCGGCGCCGCCAGGAACAGCGCGACCAGCGCCATGAATAGGTTGCGGCCCGGGTTGGTCATCGCCCGTGGGCCCGCTGCTGGCCGAGCATCAGCGCGAGACCCACCAGCGCCAGACACGTGAGCATCAGGAAGACGGCCATGGCCGCCGCGAACGGGAGGTTGGACTGGAAGATCGCCTGGTCGGTGATCAGGACCGACAGCGTCCAGTGCTCCGGCCGGCCGAGCACCTGTGGCAGCAGGAACGCCCCGAGATTGAACACGAACACCATGATCAGCGCGCTGACGATCGAGCGGCGCAGCACCGGCACGACCACCGAGTAGAAGGTGCGAAGCGGCGACGCGCCGAGCATGCGCGCCGCCTCGGGCAGCTCCGGGTCGAGCCGGGAGAGCGCCGGGTAGAGCACCAGCACCGCGTAGGGGAAGCCGAGATAGCACAGGCCGACCAGGAGCGCGCCGAAGCTCGGCGTCCAGGCGGTCGGCTGCGCCAGCACGCCCAGGAAATAGAGGAGGTTCGAGACGCCCGCGGTGCGCGAGAGCAGGGTCGACCAGGAGAAACCGATGATCACCTCGGAGAGCGACAGCACGGCGAGGATGAAGACCAGAAAGCCGACCTGCGTCCGGCGGCCCGTGCGGGTGAGCAGATAGGTGAAGGGAAAGGCCACGCCGACCACGAGCGCGGCGGACAGCCCCGAGATCCAGACCGAGAAGGCGAGCGCCTGGCCGAAGAACGGCGAGATGAACCGCGCGTAGTTCGCGAGCTCGAACGCCGGCTCGTAGAACGCGCCCTCGACCCGATGGAAGAAGCTCACCGCCAGCATGATCCCGAACGGGGCGACGAAGAACACGCCGAGCATCACGGCGGGATAGCTCAGCACCGCGTTCCGGCGCAGGCTTTCCGAGACGGACCGCGCCGCGCCGGCCGCGCTTGGTGGCCGCAGGCTTTCGGAGGCCGGAGCGGGCGCGGGGCCGGTCACGACGGCAGGACCACGCAGGCGGCCGGCGGCAGCTCGATGGCGACCGGATCGCCGA
>JBOHKK010000543.1:0-2800 GCA_050729115.1 Geminicoccaceae bacterium
GAGTGACCTGATCGTCGACGGCCAGCCGGTCGGCGCGCTTTCCGATCACGCCGCCCTGCTCGCCGAGATCTCCTGGCCAAGCGAGCGGCCGGCATTGTGGCCGCCGCCGGGCGGCGAGGTGCCCGTGGCGCGGGCGCCCTGATGCAGGGCGGTGGGTCGGCTGGAGTGACCAAGGCCACGTCGGCTGAGGGTGATGAGCAACCAACGAAGCCGTGGTCGTCACCGGACAGCGGGGGCACACTGTCGTTTGTGGGGACGTGCGCGCTGAGCGCGCACTCGGGTGGCCGGTCAACGCCCCGCCTGGATCGCGTCCAGTGCCAGCTGCCGCGCCTTCTTGATCACCTTGCCCCGAAAGCGCGCGTTCTCGATGCTCGCGGCGCTCCTGATGTCGCTGATCGTGCGCAGCCTGCCGCGCTTGGCGGCCTGGTACACATTGCCTCGAATGTTGAAGTCGGTCCCCGTGAACGGAGTGAAGCCGGGACCCTTGGCGCCCCGCGGCAGCTTCGTGACGGTGGACGGTGTGACCTTGCGTGGGCGATGCGCCTGCCTGCGCACGACCATGCGTGACGCCCTGGGCCTCGAGGGGTCCCTTGGCCACGAACGGTCGCCGACCTGGATCGGTCTCGGGTTAAGGCGCAACTGGCCTATTCCCGCGCGGCGGCGCCGAACCGGACAAGGCGGAGCGGCAGCTGAAGGTCAGTTCATCTCGAGCCTCAGTTGCCGACCGTGTAGGCGCAGGACGGGTCGGCTGGCTCGTGCGCGAGAACGCGGTCGTAGAAGGCGACGGCGCGTTCCGTGATCGCCGCGAGGTCGTCCTCGAGCAGGAAGCCGTCGGCAGCGAGGGCGCGCCCGGCGGCTTCGATCCGCCTCCGATAGTGGTCGCGCGAGGCGTAGCCCGCCGCCAGCGACGGCCGCGGATCGCCCAAGGTCTCGCGGGTCGCTTCGGTCGGGGCGAACGGGATGAACGAGCCGGACCAGCGGGCGAGCGCGCCGGGCGCCCCCACCTCGGGGCGGCGGAGGTTCCAGCCCGTATAGGTGCCGAGCGGGATGGCGAGCGCGGGCAAGCGGATGCCGCCCAGATCGTTGCCGTCGGCATCGGGCAGGGGCACGCGGGTGACGTAGGACGGTCCGAGCTCGGGCGGCTGCCGGTCGGCGATGCCTTGGCTTTTGAAACGGGGGCCGAGGTCGAGGCGCGGCGGCTGCAGGTTCGCGCTCGGCACGGCGAGCCCGGGGATCTCGGGGAACGCGCGACGATAATCCTCGACCGAGCCGAGCGTGCCATCGGCGAGCGTTGGGTATGCGCTGGGGGGCGGCTCCTGGCCTTCGGTGATCCAGGCATCGAGGGCGCGCAGCAGGGCGCGCATCGGCGGCCGGTGGTCGAGCGGATTGCCGCAGTTCTGAAACGGCGCGCGCGCGGCGAAGCGCCAGTTGCCGTGCTGGGCGCCGGCGATGAAGTACAGGCGCGCCCGCGGGTCGAGCGGGACGTCGCGGCTGCCGGTGACGTCGGTGTGGAGCAGCGATGCCGCGCGCGTCCAGTACTCGGTCGAGGTGGTCGTGTAGAAGAGCCGCGGCAATGCGCCCGCGGCGCGCGCCCGCGCCAGCACGTCGCCGCGGGCACCGGTCACCGGGTCGTGCGTCGGGGTGGTCGTGAACGGGAAGAAATCCGCCGGGTACTGATGGTCCTCGAGCTGGCTCGGATGGCGCGTGGTCTGGGCGAAGCGGTGGTTGAAGCTGCCCTTGCCGGCACCGGCGACATGGATGAGGGCGCCATCGAAGGTCATCCGGCCCGCCTCGTCGACGTGCAGCGCCTGCCACAGCATGTGCTGGATGACCCGTCCGGACTGGGAGATGCCGAAGATCAACGCGGACTCGGGGCCGGGCGCGCCGGCCTCGGCCAAAGGGTTCGCGACCCCTGATGCATCCGCCGCCTCGAACCGGAAAAACGCGATGGCATCGCGGATCGCGGCGAGGCCGAGCCCCACGACCACCGGACCCTGCGCCGTGTAGACGACCTCGTAGATCCGCCCCGGCTCGAAGCCCGCCGCGTGGAAGACATGGCTGGGGTCGGGCGCCAGCCGGTCGCCTTCGAGGCGGGCGAAGCGCCAGAGATCGCGTGGGATCGCCTGCCGCTCGCCGCCCGGCTCGTCGCGCACCGTCAGGCGCGCGCCCGGCGCATCCAGGCTGAGCGGCGGGTAACCGCGCGAGTTGCCCCACATGAAGGGCGCGAGCTGCGTCCACTGCCCGACCACGAATTCGGCGGCCACCTCTCCGGTGATCGGCGTGTCACCTTCGGTCGCGATCGGCAGCGCGATCTGCAGACGGTGCTCGCCCGGCAGCACGTCCCAGTTCCAGCCGCTCCACAGCAGGCTGTAGCCCTGGCGCAGCAGAAAGCCGTTGCCGGCATCTTCGAGCGTGCTCGGATCGTTGCTCCAGGGCGCCTCGTTGAAGAACGCGAGCGCGCCGAGATTGCCGCGGTTGTTGACCTCGTAGAGGAGGCGGTGGTTGCCGCGGCCGAGATCCTCGGGGCGCAAAAGAACGAAATCGCTTGCGAAGGTCACGAGGCCGCGGTCGTCGCGGGGTGCGAGGTCCAGATCGACGATCGGCGCGTTCGCCGGGTCGTCCGGGTGGATCGCGAAGTGCAGCCGGCCGGCGATGCGCTCGTAGCTGCCGACCGCGCCGAAGGTGGCGCCGCCGGCGAACGGCGCGCGCTCGATCACCTCGATGCGCTCGACCGCGGCATGAGCCGCAGGCGGCACGCCGGCGACCGCCAGGCCGGCGAGCAGGAGGGCCAGGGCGTGCC
>JBOHKK010000544.1:0-2757 GCA_050729115.1 Geminicoccaceae bacterium
ACCACGCGCCGGATCGTCTCGTCGCTGATCTCCGACGGCCACGTGCGGCGCGCCTACCTCGGCATCGCCGGCGGCCCGCGGCCGCTGCCGCCCCGCGCCCGCGCCGAGACCGGCGCCGATCGCGGGGTGGAGGTGGTGGAGGTGATCGACCGCAGCCCGGCCGAGCGCGCCGGCCTTCGGGTGGGCGACGTCATCTTCGAGCTCGACAGCGCCCGCACCGAGAGCGCGGCCGACCTCCAGCGCCTGATGGTCGCCGAGCTGATCGGTCGCGAGGCAACGGCGCGGATCGTCCGCGAGGGCTCAGTGCTCGAGTTCACGGTGGTCCCGGACGAGCTCAACCTGGGCTGATCCGTTGTCGAGTTAGTCGGCCCCCTGCGCACTAGCTCGACACGCGATCGATTTCGCCAATGCCGTCGGGCCCATCTGCGAACATGTGTTCGTGCGCTGGGAGAACCTGACCGTCGAGCACGAGACGGGCATGAGACTGCCCGGCTTCCGCGATCCCGCCGCGGTCCGCACCTTCGATGCACCCGAGGCCCTCGGCATCCGCTTCTACGAGGTCAATGCCCGATCGGCGATCAACGAAGTTCCGAAGCGGTCGCGGATGCCGTTCCGGTACACGATCAATCCATATAGAGGGTGCTCACACGCATGTGTGTACTGCGTATCGGGGGAAACACCGATCCTGATGGCCGACGGGAGGACGAAGCCCCTGGCTGAACTTCGAATCGGCGACCGCGTTTATGGAACGCGACGGGACGGCGGGTACCGGCGCTACGTCACGACCGAGGTTCTGGCCCATTGGGCGACGATCAAACCGGCCTACCGCATCACCCTCGAGGACGGGACGGAGCTGGTGTCGAGTGGTGACCATCGCTTCCTGACCGAGCGAGGCTGGAAGTACGTCACTGGCCACCGCGGCCGAGGTGGTCGCCCCCACCTAACGAAGCGGACGCATCTAAGGGGGCCGGGGGGATTCGTAGAGGAGCCTAAGAGCCCCTTTCATAAAGCGCCTGCCGCCTGGAGTTGCCTGAAGCAGATCAGGCAGCAGCCGATGGTCAGGAGCGCCTGGTGGATGTCGTCTCGACGCTCGTAGCGGACCCGCAGGCGGCGGTGCTGGTGTAGCCAAGAGATCGTGCGCTCGACTACCCAGCGGCGACGGCCGAGCCCGGAGCCGTGGGGATCGCTCGGCCTGGCGACCCTGACCTTGATCTTGCGGCGGCGAAGCTCACGGCGGGACTCGCGCGAGTGGTAGGCGCGATCGCCGTAGATGCGTCTCGGTCTTCGCCGCGGACGCCCTCGCCGGCCGCGCACCGGCGGCACGGCGTCCACGACCGGCACGAACCTGGTGATGTCGTTGACGTTGCCGGCCGAGTTCTGAGCGACGAGCGGAGTGCCCCGCCCGCAGGTGAGGACGTGGTGCTTGGAGCCCGGCTTTCGGCGGTCTACTGGGCTCGGGCCGGTGTTCTCGCCCCCCCAAAGGCGCGCACGTGGGAGGAGTCGATCGCGGCCCGTTGCCAGTCGATCTGGTCGGCGGCGTTGAGGCGGGCGAGCAGCAGCTCGTGAAGCTGCGCCCACACGCCCTGCTCTTGCCAATCGCGCAGCCGTCGCCAGCAGGTCACCCCCGAGCCGCAGCCCATCTCCTGGGGGAGCTCCTCCCAGGGGATGCCGGTCCGCAGAACGAAGAGGATGCCGCTCAGCACCTTGCGATCCGGGATCCGCTTGCGTCCCGGGTAGCGGTAGCGGCGCTTCACCTTCGGAATCAGCGGCTCGACCACCTCCCAGAGTTCGTCCGAGACGACCGGCTTTGCCATCGCGCCTCCCTTTTCGGGGTTGACGCGTTATGAGATTCGCCGCCGGTTCCGCGGAACCTCTTTTCGAAAGGGGCTCTAAGGGCTGGCTGGACCACGACTACCGTCTTGGGTACCTCTGCGGCCTGATCCGCGGCGACGGCCATCTTTCGTCGCAGTGGTACGACCGCCCGGGAAAGGGGCGAGAACGACGCCATGTATTCCGCCTTGGGCTGGTGGACATCGAGCCGCTGCGTCGTGCTCGCGAGTATCTGGATTTGATGGGGGTCGAGGTAGCCCAGTATCGATCAGTGGACCAGCGCCCCGGCCACCTACCACTTACGGTTCTTCAGTCGGCGGCGGGCGATCGCGTGGCCGCGATCCAGGATGCGGTCGCCTGGCCACGTCAACCAACCGATTCTTGGTGCAAAGGATTCTTGGCTGGCATCTACGACGCCGAGGGATCGCACAGTGCGGGTCTCGTGCGGATCGCTAACACGGACCCGATGATCATCGACTGGATCACTCTGAGCATGCGGAGGCTTGGGTTCCGATTCATACCGGCCCGGACCGGCCGCCCAAACGGACTCGTGTTCATTCGCCTCTTGGGTGGGGTCCCTGAGCAGCTCCGCTTCTTCCTCACGACTGGGCCTGCGACGACCCGAAAGCGTTCGATCGAAGGTGTTGCCCTGAAGACATACGGGCAACAGATGCGCGTCGAGTCGGTGGAGCCGGCGAACCGGTCGATGCGCCTCTACGACATCACGACCGGCACGGGCGATTTCATCGCGAATGGCGTTGTAAGCCACAACTGCTTCGCTCGCCCGACGCACACCTACCTCGACTTCAACGCCCGCGAGGACTTCGAGCGGGAGATCGTGGTCAAGGTCAACCTGCCCCAGCGCCTGCGGGCCGAGCTCGCGCGGCCGTCCTGGGGCGGCGACCACGTCGCGCTCGGGACCAACAC
>JBOHKK010000545.1:0-2747 GCA_050729115.1 Geminicoccaceae bacterium
CGTCGCCGCCGTGCGCCTCCGATTCGCCGGCCGCCGCCGGCGCGCGCCGGGGGGTCATAGGATGAGGCGCGCCGCCGCGGCCCCGATCGCGGCCGGAACGCCCAGCACCACGGTCTGCATCAACAGCTCGCCCAGGGCGAGGCCGTCGGTGCGCCCGAAGCTCCAGAGCACGTACAGGCAGATCAGCAGGGCGAGCGCGTAAGCCACGACCGTGACCCGCAGGAATTCGCTCCAGAAAGAGATTTCAGGGTGCACCACGGTCCGCCCTCGAAACTCCACCGCGTAGACGAAGGCGTGCATGATCGCAAGCGACACCCCGACCAGCGCCAGCGCCTGCCACCCGGCCATCATGGTGGCGATCAGCACCACCTCCTCGGTCGGCGCGACATTGAACGCCAGGAACAGCGCCCCGACCCCCGACAGGAACAGCTCGCCGAGGTAAGTGTCCCGCCGCCGCTCCTCCTCCTTCTGCTCGTCGCGCTCGCCGAGCTGGCTGCGCGCCAGCATCGCGCCGATGCTCGCCGGGACCGCCTGCAGCGAGATCTTGCCGACGATCTCGGCGAGCGACATGCCCGGTCGCAGCACGCCGAGCAGCGCCAGGCCTGCGGCCGCCGCGACGAAGGCGACGGCGTAGGCGACACCCGCGCTGAGCACCAGCTGCTGCCACTGCAAGCTCTCCTCGAAGCCGGCGTAGTACGCGAGGACCACCAGCAGCGGGAACATCACCGCGAGGAGCAGGGCGAGCCGCAGCGGGTCCATGTAGAAGCCGAGCGCCCACATCTCCATGGTCATGAGCAACGGCAAGGCGAAGATGATGGCGCCGGCGAATGCCCGCGCCAGCGCCCGCAGAAACGCGCGCTCCAACGCCGGTTCGATCCGCAACCGTGCCCGCATCACCCCGGCCCCGAAGGTCTGGCGCGACCGCGCGCGTGGCGAGCGGCGCGGCCAGGGCGGACCGCGACCCACTGACCGGCCGCTGCGCCCCGCCCCCGTCCAGACCGCAAAGACCTACACGCTTTCTCCAGGACAAAGAACGCCATGATGCGAAAAGAGTGCCCTTGACCCGCGATCTTACCGAGCGCGCGGTTCTCCTCCATCCCAGCCGGAGGGTGCGGCCGACCGGGCGAACGCTCCCGAGGCCCAGGGTGAGTGAGGGCCACCCTTGCGGCAAGAGCCGAGACCGCCGCAGCTCGGATTCGGTCTTCCGCTGCCTCGGCCGGGGGGCGCTCCGCTCAATGGCTGTACTTGTAGAAACCCTGTCCGGTCTTGCGGCCAAGGCATCCCGCATCGACCAGTTGCCGCAGCGGCGGGCTGGGCCGGTACCTGGGGTCGTCCGTCGCCTGGTAAAGCGTGTCCAGGATGTCGAGCACGACGTCGAGACCGATGCGGTCGGCCAGCGCCAGCGGACCCATGGGAGGCTCGGCGCCGAGCCTCAGCATCGCGTCGAGATCCTCGGGCTCTGCCAAGCCATCGTAGAGGCAGGCGATCGCCTCATTGATCATCGGCACCAAGACGCGATTGACGACGAAGCGGTAGCTGAGCTGCGAGACGGAGGACGTCTTGCCGGGCGCGCCGGTCACCTCCTGGATCGCCTCGCAAACGGCATTGCTCGTTTCCAGCACGCTCGTGATCCCGACCCACTGCATCATCGCCGCCGGAGCGCACGAAGGCACGGCAACGGCTTGCTCGGACAGCCCCGAGACTGCGGCCGGCTCCGGCACCGAGATCGATGAGGCGGTCGCAGGGATCGCCTCATGGAGCGCGCCGCCGATCCTGTCCAGCGCCGCCACGCACGTCCGGTGTCGCTGACCCTGCGCCGCGAGCTGACACCTGGCCGCGATCAGGTGGCGGTTGGCGGCGTCGAGGCGGCCCGATTGGACCACCGCCACGTAGAGCGCGATCAAGGGGTCGGTCCTGAGGCAGGAAGCGGCGGCGTCGACCACGAAGAAGGTCGAGGTCCGGACGGCAAGAACATTGGCCGAATGCGGTTGGCCCCGCAGCGCCGCCATGTCGCCGAAGACCGCGCCGGGCGCGGCGACCCGGGCGATATGCCATTTGTCCTTGACCACGTCGACCGCACCTTGGATCAGAAACAGCAGACGACCAGTCGTTCTGCCTTCCGTCAGCACGGCGTCGCCTTCATCGAAGGTCAGGATCGGGAAGTTGTACAATCTTTGAAAAACCATATCTAAATCCACTATAGGCATCCTGGTGCCTCCTTTTGCTCGGTATGGACAGCCTACACCATGAGGTCGGCACATCCCGGCAGTCTTAACGACCAGACCTATGGGGATCATCTGTCGATGCGGATCACCAGGCGCGCCGGACTATCGACCTGCTCGCAGCTCAGTATCGAGGTTTCCTGCCCCGCGAGCCGTTGCGCTCGCCATTGTCTTCAGGACATCAAGCCAGAAAGGGCGAAGAGCTGCGCGGGCATGTAGAGAAGCCCCGCCAGGATATCAAATTAAATATGCGCAACCTTCAAGTCATCATCCTTTAATGTTTGCGGCATGACAGAAGATCCCTGGGAGACGGATTCGGCTTTATGTGTTCATACTCTACCAGATTGCAGGATTGGGCTCACCACCGGGAGATCGGCTTTGGCGGCGGGCGCGCGCGGGGCTCGAGAGCGCGGGCCACCGGTCGCGCTCTCCGAGGCCCGCCCCCCGCCGTGATCCGGCGCGACCTGGCGTCATCGACGTGGCCCGCGAGCGCCGCGCGAGCACACGCCCGGACAGCCGTTGCCG
>JBOHKK010000546.1:0-2739 GCA_050729115.1 Geminicoccaceae bacterium
GCGCCCAGCGCCACCGCGGAGGTGGCGCCGACGACGCCGCTTCGGCAGCCGGCCGCCACCGCAAAAGTGGCACCTGCGGCCCCGGTCGAGGCGCCCGCTGCCCCGCCCGCCGGAAATCCCAATGCGGCGATCCTCGAACGGGTGGTCGAGCAGACGTTGCGCAGCGTGCAGCAGATGTATGGCGGCGATTTCCAGGCGGAGGAAGCGACCTTCGGCGACCTCGACGACGACGGCCGGGATGATGCCGCGGTCCTCGTGACCTACCGGACCGACCGCGACGACTATGTGCAGTATCTGGTCGCCTATCTGTTCGACGGCGAGACCTTTCAGTCGATCGCGACCAAGAATGTCGGTGGTCGCTTCCTCGACGCGTTGCGCGCCGATCTCCGCGGTATCGTCGATCGCGCCATCGTCGTCGATCTTCAGGCTCTGGATGAGAGCGCGGCCTGCTGTGATACCCGCCGCGCCGCATTCGTCCTGAAGGAGGGGCAACTGGTCGAGGTGGAGGATCCCGCGGTCGCGCCCCGGGACCGGACGTAGCAAGGCGCCTCCTGGCGCCGGGTCACGGGCCGTGCTTTGCGAGCGCGCCGCCCCCGCACCTTGTCGCAGCATGCCCGGCAAGCCCGGCTAGCGAGCACCGGACCGTCGGGCCGGATAAACGCGCCAACCAGCGGCCACTTCACCATTTCTAAGCATCGCGCCGTTAGGTGTCGAGCGGGTGCCATGTGCGATTCTGCGGAGACTCTACAAAAAGCGTCATCGCGCTATGCTGACCCCGAAAGCGCCGTGGAGTCCCATGATGCCGACGTTTCGTCCCGTACCGGTGCTGGCAACGCTCAGCTTCCTTGCCGTCTCGGTCATCGCCGCGGGCGCCGTGGCGGAGGAGTTTCAGTGCCAACGCGGTGAGCTCGTCCGCCGCATCGAGGTGCGGTTCGCCGACGATGCGGACCGCCTGCCTTGCGAGGTGATCTACTGGCAGGACAGCGAGGCGCCCGGCCGGCCCCAGAGCTTGTGGAATGCCGAGCACCAGCTCGATTATTGCCAGGACAGGGCGCGCGAGATGGTCGAGCAGCTCGAGAATGCCGGCTGGGCCTGCGCGGCGACGCCGATCGGCTCTGCGGCGGCAGCCGTTTCTCCCGGGCGATCGTCACCTGAGCCCGGAAATGCCGACAATGCGACAGCCTCGCGAGGTGCGGCGCCGGCGAGTCCCACGGCCCGACCCGATCAGGCGACCCTGCGCGCGGCGCTCGCCCGCGACATCCGGCGGCTCGAACAACTGACCGCCGGGTCGTCCGGCGACTTCGCGACCGACACCGCAGCGCTCGGGGACTTGAACGGAGACGGGCTCGAGGACGCGGCCGTGCTCCTGACCCATCGCGCCGACGGGGCCGAGCCGACCCACTATCTCCTGGCCTACCTGTTCGACGGCGAGACCTTCCAACCCGTCGCCCGCATCAATCTCGAAGCCTACTACAAGAACTTCACCGAGGTCGGGATTCGGGAGGTCGCCGGCGGCGCCGTCGAGATCCTCTTGCAGGTTCCCCGCGCCGACGATCCGCAGTGTTGCCCGTCCGGGCGCCGCCAGGCCACGTTCGGGCTTCGCGATCGCCAGCTCGTCCTGTTGAAGGAGAGCGATCCCGGCGCCTGATACCGGGCTCGCAAAGTTCGAACCTTCGTTCGCCCGGCATCATCTTTCTCTTGGGCCGCGCGGCCGACCGGCCGACCCGCGCGCAATCTCGACCGCGAATCAGGACTTCGCAGGGGGCATGAGCTCGGCGAGAGGCGCCTCGCCTGCCATCACGGCGTGGCCTCGAGCGCGCGGAACCTGCCGGACAGGCGCAGGAGCATCGCCGGCGCGCGCACGAGACCCGGCTGCCGGATTGAGCCTGTCGCTCGTGGCCGGGCGACAGCCCGAAGCAGTCCGGGAACCGCGACCAGAGATGCTGCCGCGACCCGCCCCCGGACGCCGGGGCGCTCCTCAGGCGACGGACGCCGCCTGCTCCGCCTTGCGGGCCTGCCGCTTGGCGCGCCGCTCCCAGGGCAGACGCGCGACCTCGTGGCGGTCCGCCGGGGGCATGGCCCTGCCAGTGTCGCGCTTGCGACCCGGCCGCTGGCGGTGGTCGCCGGCGCTGGTATTCGGCGGTCCATCGTGGAGATTGAGCACAGGCACCGCGGCGATGTCGGCGATCTGCTCGCGACAACGGTCGAGCACGGCGCGATCCGCCATCTTGACGTCGAGCAGGACCGCATCGAAGCGCTCGTGGCCGAGGCGCCACAACGCATCGGCCATGCCGACCACCGAGACGACCTGCACCGGCGCCATGTAGCGCATCAGCGCCCGAACCAACCATGGCAGCTCGCCCGGCCTCTGCCTGATCAACAGGAAGCGGGTGGGTTGTTGATCACCTGGAGCAGGTCCGGAACGAGCGACAGGCTCCGGCGGCAGACTGCCGAGCGGCTCCGGCCTGGGGCCCGGCTGAAGCATGGTGGTCCTCCTCCGCCAGTGGCGAGCAGTGACTGATTGGCGAATCAGTTCTATCAACCAAAAGTATAATTGCAAGCCTTAGATAGAAGATTCCTGGATAGTGGCTTGGGTGCCACGGGACCGAGACGCTGGCGCGGCTCGGCAGCCGGTTTCGCCTGATGCCGTGCTCACGAAGTCTGCTCGCCCGCCATCATCCTTCGCTTTGGGCGCACGACCGACCAGCCAACCCCGCGCGCCGGGGCGCGCCGCCGACC
>JBOHKK010000547.1:0-2733 GCA_050729115.1 Geminicoccaceae bacterium
CGCCACGCGCGCGCGCCCCTCGCTCGCGCGCCGCGCGCTGGCTGCCCGCCCTCGACGCGCGACTTCCTGGTGAGCCAAAAGTTTGGGTCAGCCGCAAGCATCGTGCTTCCCATGGATGGTCCTGGCGCGTCCTGGTCTGATAGGATAGGCGCGGCGATCCGTCGAGGCCAAAGCGGGCGCGCTTCATGGGCAGAGCACCTGATGTCGGCACCGTTCAGCCGGTGATCGACTGGCTGATCGAGGGTGCGCCCACGGCGCGCCGGGCCCAGGACGTGCTGGCCGAGCTGTGCGATCGGCTCATGGCCTGCGGCCTGCCGCTGCAGCGCGTCGCCGTGTTCGTCACCACGCTCCATCCCGATGTCATGGGGCGGCGCTTTCTCTGGCGGTGCGGCGTGGGCGTCGAGATCAGCGAGGCCCCCTACGAAATGCTTCAGAGCGACACCTATCGGCGGAGCCCGGTCCCGATCGTCTTCGAGCGGGCCGAGGCGATCCGGCGCCGGATCGAGGACCCGGACTGCCCGAACGACTACGACATCGTCGACGAGCTGCGCGCCGAGGGCGTCACCGACTATCTGATCCAGCCAATGCCGTTCACCAATGGCGAGGTCCACGCCATCAGCTGGACCACGCTGCGCCCGGGCGGCTTCAGCGCCGCCGACATCGGCGCGCTCGAAGCGGTTCGGTTGCCGCTTGCGCGCCTCGCCGAGGTCTACGCGCTGCGCCGGATCGCGACCACCCTGCTCGACACCTATGTCGGCCGCGGCGCCGGCGAGCGCATTCTGCAGGGCCGCATCCGGCGCGGCGACATCGAGCGCATTCACGCCGTGATCCTCCTGTCCGATCTGCGCGACTTCACGACCTTGAGCGACCGCCTGCCGGGTGCGGCGGTGATGCGGCTGCTGAATGGCTATTTCGATTGCCTGGTGCCCGCGATCGAGGGGCACGGCGGCGAGGTGCTGAAGTTCATGGGCGACAGCCTGCTCGGCATCTTCCCGGTCGCCCACGACCCTGCGGCCGCCTGCCAGGGCGCCCTCGCCGCCGCGGGCAACGCCAGAGCCACCCTGGCGCAGACCAACGCCGAGCGGGCCGAATCCGGCGAGCCCCGGCTGCGCTATGGCCTGGCGCTCCATTCGGGCGACGTCCTGTACGGCAACATCGGCAGCGCCGGGCGCCTCGACTTCACCACGATCGGCCCGGCGGTCAACCTGACCGCGCGGCTCGAGACGCTGGCGCGCGATCTCGGGCGCGACCTCGTGGCCTCGGCCGCGTTCGCGAGGCACTGCCCCGAGGCCCTGACCTCGCTCGGCGCGTTTCGGCTGCGCGGCTTTCGCGAGCCCCAGGAGGTCTTCGCCCCGGCCGGCGATCCGGCCGGGTAGAGACTCGATGCCTCCGCGCCGGTCGGCGCCTCACTCGCCGATCAGGTGCAGGGTGATCCGGCGCTCGTGGGGGCGGGTGCGGTGCTCGAACAGGAAGATTCCCTGCCAGCGGCCGAGATCCGGCCGGCCGCCGGCGACCGGAATCGAGAGGTGCGTCGTGGTGAGCGCGGCGCGGATGTGCGCCGGCATGTCGTCCGGGCCTTCCTCTGTGTGGCGGTAGCGGCGCATGTCCTCGGGCACGGTGCGGCAAAAGAAGTCGTTGAGGTCGCGCAGCACGTCCGGATCGGCGTTCTCCTGGATCAGGAGCGACGCCGAGGTGTGGTGCAGATACACCGTGAGCAGCCCCGCCGTGATGTCCTGCGCCGCCACCCACGATCTGACCCGATCGGTGATCTCGTACAGCCGCTGACCCTCGGTCCTGAGCGACAGGTGATCGAACGCCTGGCGCATCCGCCGCATCCTTTCCGTGCCGGTCGATCCGCCACAGCCTACCATGCGCGGCGGGCGGGTACAGGGCGCCGGGGCCTTTCCCGTCATCGCGAGGCCGCACATGTTCCCGTCATCGCGAGGGCGCGCCGCGCCCGTGGCGATCCAGACAAACCCCCCGGACTGCTTCGCGCCCTCGGGGCGCTCGCCATGACGAGATGCTCATGGCTCACTCTTGCTGCGACAGTGAGTACTGTCCCCCCGCCACCAGCCGCGCAGCCAGCGCCGGAGGTAGTCGAGATCGGGCGGTTCGCTCGGGTCGAGCAACGCGGTTCCGGCGATCGGCTCCTGGGAGCCGGCATCCGGTTGGATCTGGTGCCGCCGCAGCCGTCCGCGCTCCGGGTTCAAGCGCTCGATCGCGGCGATCAGCCCCTCCTCGGCCACCGCCTGCTCGACCTCCGCGATCGGCCTGGCCAGGTGCTCGGCGAGCAGCCTGCTCCTGACGCGGGCGATCGCGGCCCTCGCCTGCGCATCCGTCGCCTCGATCGCCAGATCGCACTCGCTGTCGAAGCCCAGCGAGCGGTGGTTGAGGTTGGAGGACCCGATCCGCACGAACACGTCGTCGACGATCACCAGCTTGGCATGCAGGTTGATCTCGCCCTCGGGATCGTGCGGGACCCCGAGCCAGTACGCGCGCAGGCGGTCGTGGCGGTCCGCGGCGGCGAGCCGGCGGAGCAGCCGATCGCGATTGGCGCCCATGGCGAACCGCTCGATCCAGCCGATCGCCTGCCGCCAGACCAGGATCACGATCTCCGGCCCGTGCGGTCGCCCGAGCAGCTCGGCCAGGCGGTCGGCGACGGGCTGGGCGGCCAAGTACTGAGCCTCGATGTAGACGGCGCGCCGCGCGGCCGCGAGCGCCGCCGCATTGAGC
>JBOHKK010000548.1:0-2729 GCA_050729115.1 Geminicoccaceae bacterium
GTCCTCGAGGCCATCGGCCCCGTCGCGCGTGCTATCGCGCGCATCGTCCTTGCCGACGAACGGCTCGAACGGGGTCGCCACGTCGCGGAAGCGGGTGCGGTCGCCCTTGGGCCTGACGCCGGCAAGCCGGATCGAGCTGAGGTCGATGTCGCGGACGTCGAAGCTATCGGTGCCGGCAATCGCCACCGGCAGGTTGCCGCGCCGGTCGGCGCGCACGCGGTTCGGGCATTGCCGCGGCCGGATGTCGACCGCTACGACAGCCGCGCATGATTCGGACTCGACGATCCATCCGATGTCGGCCATCAGCCGGTCGCTCAGCCGCTGATCGGAGGCGGGCGTGGCGAATGGCTCCATCAGCTCGTCTGGCGTGAGCGCGACATCCCAGTGGGAAACGGACGATCCCGGCTCCGCCGGGTTCGGCGCGTACATCCGCGCGTGCCCGTTCTCGAACCCGGCGGTCAGGATGGCCGCGGCACAATCGTTCGCCTGGAAGCCCGTCCAGTGAAGATCGCGGCTGTCAACCGCGGAGGCCGTCCCCCTGATCCCCGAGCAGGTTTTCAGTTTTGGGCTCGGGGCGAGGCGAGACGCGGGGATGGTGGTGCGGTAGGTTTCACCCGTCGGGTGTGGCGGGGGTTTGGGATGACGGTGCAGACGCGGTTGCCGTTCGAGCTGGATCAGCGGGCCGAGGCGGGGACGTTGACCGCCTATGGCGGGGTGCCGCTGCTGATCGAGGCGTTTCGGGTGAGCGGCGCCGCGGCGATTGTGGACGAGCGGGTTTCGATCAAGCGCCGCAAGCGCGGGCTGTCGCCGGCGGCGCTGGTCGAGGGGCTGCTCGCGCTCTGGGCGGCGGGCGGTGAACGCTGCGAGGACCTGACGGCGCTGCGTGAGGACGCGGCGCTCGCGATCCTGCTTGGCCATGGCATTCCGGCGCCACAGACGGCCAGGGACTTTCTGGAGGCGTTCGACGAGACGGTGCCACCGTTGTGGCAGGGCGAGGCGTGCCAGGTCCCGGGCGAGGGCGAGCGGCTCCAGGGCCTGGCCGCGGCCGGCCGCCGGCTGATCGGCTTCCTCCAGGAGCGGGCGCCGCAGAGCACGGCGACGATCGATCTGGACGCGACCATCCTCGAGAGCCACAAGCGTGCCGCGCGCCCGACCTATGACGGACGGACCGGCTACCAGCCGGTGATCGCGCTGTGGGCCGAGCAGGATGTAGTGCTCGCCGACGAGTTCCGCGACGGCAACGTGCCGGCGGGCACCGGCAACCGCCGGCTGGTCGAGCGCGCCGTGGTGGCGCTGCCGCCCGGCGTCGAGCGGATACTGGTCCGCGCCGACAGCGCCGCCTATGAGCACGACCTGCTGCGCTGGCTCGACGCGCGCGGCTTCGGCTACGCGATCAGCGCCGACATGAGCCGCGAGCTGGCGGCGGCGATCCGGGCGCTGCCCGAGACCGCCTGGCAGATCGAGCGCGAGGACGGCGACGCCATCCGGCATTGGGCCGAGGTGCCGTACGTGCCCAGCGATGGGATGTTCGCCAAGGACCGGCCCGCGCCGCCGCGCTATTTGGTGAGCCGGGTCAGCAAGAAGCAGGGCCGACTGTTCGCCGACGGCGGCGAGGTCAAGCATTTCGCGATGGTGACCAATCTGCCCGACCCGGACGGCGGCTTGGGCCTCGACCTGATCCGCTGGCATCGGGGCAAGGCGGGCACCGTCGAGCATGCGCACCACGTGCTGACCAACGAGCTGGCGGCCGAGGCGCTGCCGAGCCAGATGTTTGGCGCCAACGCCGCTTGGTTCCGGCTCAACGTGCTGTTGTATAACCTGCTCGCCGCCTTCAAGCGGGTCGCCTTGCCCGCGGCGCTGCACAGCGCCCGCCCGAAGCGGCTGCGCTTCGTGCTCCTCAACAGCATCGGCAAGGTCGTGCGTCACGCCCGCGAGACCGTGCTCAGGCTGGTCGGCGAGGCGCGCTGCAAGCTCGCCGACGGTGCCCGGGTGGCCCTTGGCCGGGGCCCGCCCGTCACCTGCACCGCCTGAGCGTACTCGCCTGCTGGGCGCGGCCCAGCCGCGGCGACCTGCTTTGGCCGCGGACACCCGTCAGGCGAGCATAGTGGGTCGATCCTCTCGCATTGCGCGCAAGCCGACCCTCCAACCGCTATCGACCGCCGATCTTGCCCAGCCATCCTCGCCCCCAGCCCGCACCCATCAGCCTATCCGGGGATTTGGGCAGTCACCCGACGGCACGGTTTCGCGCGTGCCGACTCGGACGCCTATTCCAGGCGCTGCTCGCGCATCGCGCGCTCGATCTTCTCCGGCGTGTTCAGGCGCTGCAGCTCTTCGGCGTAAGTACGGCTCTCGAAGCGCCCCTGCCAGACGTGCCAGCCGATCCAGAACGCCAGGCCGAGGATCACCAGCAGGCCCTCGCTGCCGACCCACGGATAGATCGGCCCGACCGTGGTCAGATCGACCGCCCAGCTCTCGACCATGGTGGTGGCCATCGCGCTTACTCCCCCGGCGCAGGTTGGCGAATGATCCCGGCGGCCTGGGCCTCCCTGACCTCGGCCTGGCGCACCTCGTCGTCGTCGAGATAGCGCCCGTGGTAGTCGGCGATGTCGAGCCCGACCAGCTCGATCTCGCGCGGAATCCGCAGCACGCCCGCCGCCTTGAAGATCCCGCCCAGGATCCAGGCCGGCAGGAAGCCGAGGACAAAGAACATGATCACCGCACCGACGAGC
>JBOHKK010000549.1:0-2715 GCA_050729115.1 Geminicoccaceae bacterium
CTCGCGCCTCGCGCTCGGCCTGATCCGCGCCACCGCGGCATGCTGCCCGCCGCTCGACCGGCTGGCGCCGGGCGCTTTCGTCAACCTCGTGCTGGCACAGCCGGCCACCCTCGAGACGCTCGGAGATCATCATCTGGTCAGCGTTCAGGCGCCGCTTGCCGGGGTCGGTGGCGGGCTCTTCCCGACCCAACCGCTGATTCTGCCGTGGCTGGACCGGCCGCTGCTCCTCAAGCCTGCCCCTGGTAGCGCCACGCCATGAGCCGGCCCGATCTCTACGCCGACTCGCTCGGGCACGTGGACGGCGCTCTGCTTTGCCTCAATCTTCGCCTGCATCGCGAGCTGGTGCGCTGGCGCGCGCGCCACCACGCTGCGGCGCTGCCGGAGGAGCTCGCCGGCGCCGCCGTCTCGGGGGCGGAAGCCGACCAGCTGCTGGACGGTCTGTACCGGGCCCATGCCCCGGCGGGCGCCGATGCGCTCGACAGCACCCCGCTCGCTGCGCTCGGCGCGATGATCGTCAAGGCCGAGGCGGCACATCGCGCGCGCGAGGCGACGAGCCTTGCCGCCGGTGTGCAACTCACGCTGCCGGCGACCGTCCAGAGCTTCGGCCTCGACGGGTTCGAGTCCCAGGTCCTCCTGCTCAGCCTCGCGGCCGAGACCGATCGTCGCTACGAGCGACTGTTCGGCTACCTCAACGCCGATCTGCCTTGCGGCCTGCCCACGGTAGATCTGGCGCTGGCGCTGTTCTCGGCCGACCGCAGGGCCCGCTTCGAAAACCGGCGCGCGTTCCGCTCCGACCGCACGCTCTGTCGGGAGAAGCTGATCGCGCTCTGCCCACCGCCCGGCGACGGACCGGCGCCCTTGCAGGCGCAGGCGATCGCGCTGGAGCCGGCCGTCGCCGGGCGGCTGCTCGGCGACCAGGCGCTCGATCCGGCGCTCGCGGGCTGCGCCCGGCTCGAGACCGGCGAGGCCGCCCCGCCGTACTTGGCGGGCAAGGCGCGCGGCGAGCTCGAGCGCCTCGCTGGGCATCTCGAGCGCGACCGCTCGAGCCCCTCGCTGGTGGCTCTGTCCTGCTCGGATCCCGGCGCTGCCCGACTGGCCGCGCATCACCTCGCGGGGCGGGCCGACCCCGACCGCCCGCGCCTCCAGGTCAGGCTCGCGGCGGCCGATCGCATCGACCTGCGGATCCTGCGGCGCGCGCGGATCCTGGAAGGAGCCCATGTGATCCTGGAACTCTCCAGCGAGGTCGAGGCCACGCCAGAGCAGCTGGTTCCCCTCCTCGAGCCGCCGCTACCGGGGCTCTCGGTCCTGATCGCGCGCCGACCGCTGCGCCTCGCGAGCCTCGCGGGCGCCATCGTCTGCCACCGCCTCGATCTGCCGGCGCCTGGCCTCGATGCCCGAATCGCGACTTGGCGCGCCGCGCTCGGTGGGTGTGGCGACGAGACCCTCGCCCGGAGCGCCGCCGAACGCTTTCGTCTCGATGGCGAGGCGGTCGTCGCGGCGACGGCGGCGGCGCGCGCCGATGCGCTGGCGCGCGGCAGCGAGCGGATCGAGGCCGAGGCGCTGTTCGCGTCCTGCCGGGCCGAGGCCGCGGCCGATCTCGGTGGCCTCGCCGAGCGGATCGCGTGCGGCCATGGCTGGGACGACCTGGTCCTGCCGGGCGCCGTCGAGGCGCGCCTGCGCAGCCTCGCGGGCTGGGCGCTGAACCGCGCGACCGTGCTCGAATGCTGGGGGTTCGGCGCCCGCCTGGCCAATGGGCGCGGGCTCGCCGTCCTGTTCGCCGGCCCCTCGGGCACCGGCAAGACCATGGCCGCCGGCGTCCTTGCGCGCGAGCTCGGCCTCGACCTCTATCGCATCGATCTCTCGGCCGTGGTCAGCAAATACATCGGCGAGACCGAGAAGAACCTCGCCCGGATCTTCGATACCGCCGAGCGCGCCAACGCCATCCTGTTCTTCGACGAGGCGGATGCGCTGTTCGGCAAGCGCTCCGACGTCAAGGACGCCCACGACCGCTACGCCAACATCGAGGTCAGTTATCTGCTGCAGCGGATGGAGGCCTACGACGGGGTCGCGATCCTCGCGACCAACTTCAAGGACAACCTGGACAGCGCCTTCAGCCGGCGTCTGCATGCCGCGATCGATTTTCCCGCCCCCGAAGCGGTCGATCGCGAGCGGCTCTGGCGGTCGTTCCTCGGACCGGCGGTGCCGCAGGAGCCCGACCTCGATCTCGGCTTCCTCGCCCGCCAGTTTCCGCTCACCGGCGGCCTGATCCGCAACTGCGCGCTGGCCGCCGCGATCGCTGCCGCGGGCGAGGGCCAGGCCGTTGCGATGCGTCATCTGGTGCCCGCGGTCGGACGCGAGCTCGAGAAGGCCAAGCAACCGCTGGTGCGCCGGTCGTTCGGCCCCTATTGGGAGCTGCTCGGCCAGCATGCTGCGGGCGCCGGCAGGTCGAACGGGGCCACGCCGCCGTGAGCGCCTGGCGCTGGCTCTGGGCCTGGTTCGGCGAGCCCGAGCGACCGCCGAGGCGGCGGCTGGGGACCGGCCCGATCGGCGATGTCATGCCGGCACGTGGCGAGATGGCGGCCGGTCGCGCCGACCGCGCTCGGGCGGGCCCGAGCAGGCGATCGCGCCGGCCTCTCCCGCGGGCGACCCGGGCGGAGCTGGAAAGGACGCTCGGCGCCGACCTCACCGATCTCAGCCTCACGATCGATCCGGGCT
>JBOHKK010000550.1:0-2698 GCA_050729115.1 Geminicoccaceae bacterium
GCAGAGATGCCGCCGCTCTTCCTTTACGCGCTCAACGCGCACTGCTTGACCTGCACGTAGGCTCGCTCGGTCCGCCTATCTCTATCCTCGGCCAATGCCAAAGACAAGGGAGCCGGTAAAGACCGAGGACAGCCAGGATCGGATCAAGGTCATCGCCGACAACCGCCGCGCCTTCTTCAACTACCACATCGACGAGCGTCTCGAGGCCGGCATCGCCCTCACCGGCAGCGAGATCAAGTCGGTCCGCGACGGCCGGGTGGACCTCCGCGACGGCTACGCCAGGATCGACAGCGGGCAGGCGTCGCTCCGGAACGTCCGCATCGCGCGCTGGCCGCAGGCCTCGGCCTTCGAGCCCGACGACCCGATGCGCCCGCGCCAGCTCCTGCTGCACCGCGGCCAGATCGGCGAGCTCGCCGGGGCCGTCTCGCAGCGTGGCTACACCCTCGTCCCGATCCGTCTCTACATCAAGGACGGCAAGGCCAAGGTCGAGCTCGGCCTGGCCCGCGGGAAGCGGCAGTACGAAAAGCGCCAGACGATCAAGGAGCGTGACGCCAAGCGCGAGATGCAGACCGCCATCCGGCGCCGGATGCGAGGCGACTGATATAGGTCCTAGGACCTAGCGGGGCCCCAGCTGCAGGATCAGGACGATGATCGCGAACGTCACCGCGAAGATGGGCAGCGAGAGCGCCAGGAAGACGGTCAGGTCCTCGGTCTTGGGTGGCTCGGGCAGCGTGCGAGGTGCGTCCATGCGGATGCCTCCTTCGGTCGATCTTCCTGACCGACCGGCGGAGGGCGTTCACTCGCGCCACGGCGCTGGTCAGGGGCTCCGTCCAGCGTACCGAGCGCCGGCCGTCCGCGCCACTCCGAAGGGCTCCGGCACGGTGGCTGCACGGTGTCAGCCGGACGCTACGTAAGGAGGTCCATCCGTGGACTTGGTCGGAGTGCTCGTTTTCCTGGTCATGGGCCTGATAGCCGGCTTCATCGCACGTTGGATCATGCCGGGCGCCCAGCCGATGAGCTGGCTGCAGACGATGGTCGTCGGTGTGATCGGCTCGTTCGTCGGCGGGACGCTCGCCTCGCTCATCTTTGGCGGAGGGCTCCAGCTGAGCGCCGCCGGCCTCGTCGGCTCGATCATCGGCGCGCTGATCGTCCTGTGGGCGCTTGGCCGCTTCGGCGGGCGCCGCCTAGCCGTCTAGTTCTCTTTAGGCCTTCAGGGCTTTCTCTGCGCCGCTGCTAGCACGCAAGCGCAACGCCTCCCAGGGCCCCCGTGGCGCCCTGGCACTATCGCGATCCGGACCGCGCGCGGCTCCTCCGCGAGCCGCCGCGGACCGTGTCGCTGATCCGAACGCAAAAGGCGCCCCGAAGGGCGCCTTGCCACTGTACTTCGTACATCGCCGTCGTCGCCCGGCTGCGGGTGCGAGCACCTGAGCCCGAAACAGAGGTTTGCCGACCAGGTGAAGGTTGGTTTGGCTAGAGGGGCTCAGGTTGATGCCCTGTCAGAGGCTGGGTGTCGGCCAGGAGCCGAACTCTGCGGGCGCAAGGTGAGCCCCCTCGCCATCGTTAGCCTGTCATTCTGGCCGGCGTGAGGCGGTGCCTTTCCACCGGGCCACGGCCGAGAGAGCGCAGACCCGGGCGCGTGGGGTCCTGGGCGGCCGGGGAGGAAACAGGGTGCGCACGCAGGTCCTGGTCAACCGACCGCTCTTGCCTCTCGCGGACCGAATGCGCGAACTCGCCAGACGCTCGCAGCAGTTCTGGATCGCCACGGCGTTCGTTGGCGGCGACGCGGTCGAGGACGTCATCAGCACGGCGCGCGCATCGGGTGCGAAGGTCCGACTACTCACCGGCACCTTCGGAAACAACACTCGAAAGGCAACGTACGAGCGGCTGCTCGAGCTCCAGGAACGAAGCGGCCTCGAAGCGAGGATCTGGGACTCTGGACGGCACCGCCGCTTCCACGGAAAGCTCTACTTGTGGCGCATGTCGGACGGCAGCAAGATCGCCTGGATCGGATCGTCCAACTTCACCGCCGGCGGGCTACAGGAAGAGGGCGAACTCGTCCTCGAGCTGCGGGATCAAAGTGGCGCCGGGACGCTGGCGCAGTTGCGGCGCTTCTTCCTGCGTGAGTGGGACCGCGGGCAAGCGCTCGATGCTGCCTTCGTCGACAGATACAGCGAGGCTGCTCGGCCCGCACCCGACATCCGCACCGCACCCCTGCGCGGCCGGCGCCGGTCTCGCTCCCTGCGCCGCGCACCTACCGGCGGCTTCATCGCGAACCTCGACCGAGTGCTGGGTGAGCGCCGCGCCGAGGAGCTGGCCGCACTTCTCAGCGGCACTGCCCGCGATGCTTTGTTCTTCGTCAGCCCCACCAAGAGCCTGAGCTGGGTCAAGGCCGGCGACCGAGGCTTGGTCGTAAACCATGTCGACGGCGACGCCGCGCTCGTCGAGGTCATCGACGCGGTCCCCGTAGGCCGGTCCCGCCTGGTCGCCTATGAGCCGCTGTTCGCTCGTCGAGCGAGGCTCGATTGGAGTGCGGCCCTCGCCCGGCGCGCTGGCAGGACCATCGGCGCGTCGGCGAGCGGCCGACGCCTACGAGGTCGGCGCCTCACGCCCGCTGAGTTCGAGAAGCTCTCGACTGCGCTGTATCCCGGCCGTCGCCTTCCATGATCATCAGGATCCCTGGGAAGGCGTGGTCAAGGTC
>JBOHKK010000551.1:0-2673 GCA_050729115.1 Geminicoccaceae bacterium
CGAGACCAGGCGGCGGCGCTGGTCGCCGCAGGCGGCGGCGAAGCTCGCCGAGACCAGGATCGGCTGGTCGAGCGAGCGGCTCATCGCCTGAATCCGGCTGAGCTCGTTGACCGCCGGCCCGACCACGGTGAAGTCGAGCCGTTCCTGGCTGCCGACGTTGCCATAGAGGACCTCGCCCTCGTGCAGCGCGAGGGTGAAGGCGGTCACCGGCAGGCCGGTCGCCGAGCGCTCCCGGTTGAGCCGGGCGATCGCCGACCGTGCGGCTTCGGCGGCATCGAGCGCGCGCTGGCAGGCGTGGCCCTGGGCGCCGCTGAACACCGCCAGGATGCCGTCGCCCATGAACTTCAACACCTCGCCGCCGTGGCCGTGGACGACCCCGACCAGGCAGTCGGCATAGGCGTTGAGCAGGTCGAGGAGCTGCTCGCGCGGCAGGGTGTCGGCGGTCTTGGTGAAGCCCGTCAGGTCGCTGAACCAGAGCACCGTGGGCAAGGTCTCGACCCGGCCGCGCTCGATCTCGCCGCGCAGGATGCGCTCGGCCGCGTCGCGCCCCAGATAGGTGGTCACCAGCACGCGCGCCGTGTCGATCGCCATGGTCGCCTTGAAAGCGAGGACGAAGGCCGGCAGCGTCGCGTCGATCAGGCCGAGATCGCGCGCGGCGAAGCCGCCGGGATCGCGGGTCGTCCAGGACGTGGTCAGGCCGCGCGTCTCGCCGATGCTGCCCCGCTCGCCGAACCGGACGATCCGCGCCCAGTAGTCGGTGCCACCCTGGGCCGCCAGACCAGCCAGGAGGGGGAACTCGTTGGCGCCCTCGCCGACCGCGAGCCGCCGGCGCATCTGCCATTCGCGGTTCTCGAGCAGCCGGTGCCACGGGCTCTGGCGCCACTCCGCTTCCCCCTCCGGCGTGCGCGCTCGCGCGAAGAACTCCTCGTGGACGCCCTCGCCGGCCAGCCAGCGGTGGCCCTGGGCGACGATCAGGGGATGCAGCGTGTCGGCGCCGATCGAGGCGCGCCAGAGCGGCACCCCGGCCCCGACCAGGCGGTCGCAGTAGCCGGCCAGCAGATCGGCCTGGCCCAGCCCGTCCAGGCCGCCGCTCAGGGACCACGCGACGATGTCCTCGGCCGCCCCTGCCCGCTGGGTGTTGGTCAAATTGGTCGGGTCGTGCGAACCAGGGAGCATCACGGCTTGAGCCCTCGGGCGAGGGCCTGCGTGAACGCGCGCGCGATCGCGCCGTCGCCATCCAGCTTGGGGTTGAAGATGGTGACGTCGATCCCGACGGCGCCGCCGCCGCCCGCGCGCAGCACGGCAGCGAGCTCGTCCCACGACAGCCCCTCCGGCATGCGATAGTCCACTGCCGGCATCACCGCGTCGTCGAGCACGTCGGCGTCGAGGTGGATCCAAAAGCCGCCTGGTTCGGTCTTGGAGAGGCGCTCCACTGCGCTCGCCGCGGCCGCCTCTACCCCGGCCGCGCGCACGGCCGCGAGGTCGGTCATCGCGATCGCGGTGTCCTCGATTCGCTGGCTCCCGTGCGCCTCGGCGTCGGCGGCGTCGCGGCGCCCGTACACGACGACGTCCTCGTCGCGCACCAGCGGGCATCTGCCCTCGATGTCCGTCACGACCGCCGGGCCGCGGCCGGTGGCCAGTGCGAGGTCCATCGACGCCGCTTCGCCGTTCGGTTCGGCCTCGGGCTGGTAGAAGTCGGCGTGCCCGTCGAGGAAGAGGAGCCCGTAGCGGCCGCGGCGCCTGAGCGCCAGAAGGTTGCCGAGCAGGATCGAGCAGTCGCCGCCGAGCACCACCGGGAACTCGCCCCTGTCGACGACGGCGCCGACGGCATCGGCGAGCGCGACGGCGTAGTCGGCAATGCCGCGCGGGTTGAGCAGCAAGGTCTCGGGATCGCGTTCGGGCTCGTACGGCGGCGGCTCGACGCGACCGGCGCGGCGGGCGCCGAGCCGCTTGGCCAGACCCGCGGCAAGCAGCGCGTCGGGCAGCGCCTCGACCCCGTTCGGCCGAGCACGGACGGGGCCTCGACGATCGTGAACGGCTTCTCGATCATGTGCGATGCCTCCTCAGCTGAGAGGTCGTGACCACCCGCCATCGCTCGAACGCTCCTGTTGTCTCCGCCTTCACCTAAGATGCGCCGCGCCCCGCAGCCGACCAGCCGAGCCTGGTCGTGGCGGCTCGATCGCGCCCGGTTCAGGCGCGCTCGAACAGCTCGACCGGAGTGCCCGAAGGGTGGTCGACCAGAACCCGCTTGCCACCCCTGCCGACCACGATCTCGTCGCGAAAGCGGCACCCCGCGTCCCTCCAACGTGCGCCCCTCAGAGTACGCCTGAGCGTTCACGCCAGGAAGGCCGACTGGCGTGGGCCGCCACACCGCTGGATCGCGCTGGCGCGCAGGCGTTGGGCAAAGCCGCCGCCCGTGCTATGCCGCGGGCGCCATGTTGCACCTGAACGACGTCACCCTGCGGCTCGGCGGCCGGGCGCTGCTCGAGCAGGCGAGCGTGCACCTGCCGGCCGGGCAGCGCACGGGCCTGGTCGGCGCCAACGGCAGCGGCAAGACCACGCTGCTGCGCCTGATCCTGGGCGAGCTGGCGCCGGATGCCGGCGCGGTGCGGCTGCGGCGCGACGCCCGCGTCGGCTGGGTCGCCCAGGAGGCGCCGGGCGGCGAGCGCACGC
>JBOHKK010000552.1:0-2643 GCA_050729115.1 Geminicoccaceae bacterium
TTTTTGTCGTTCCTGCAGATCGACCGGCACGGCAACGTCAACGTCTCGAAGCTCGCGAAGCGCCCCTATCTCACCGCGGGCGTCGGCGGGTTCATCGACATCACCGCGCGCGGCCGCAAGCTGGTGTTCGGCGGCACCTTCACGACCGCGGGACTGGATGTGGCGATCGATGCCGGCCGGCTCGCGATCCGGGCGGACGGCAAGATCCGAAAGCTCGTGCCCGAGGTCGAGCAGGTGACCTTCAGCGGCCGCCGCGGGCGCGAGCAGGGCCAGGACGTCACCGTCGTCACCGAGCGCTGCGTGCTGCGCCAGACCGAGGCCGGCCTGATGGTCACCGAGATCGCGCCGGGCGTGGACCTCGAGCGCGACGTGCTGGGGCAGGCGGGGATCGCGCTCAGGGTGAGCCCGGATCTCGCCCTGATGGATCCGCGCCTGTTCCGGCCCGAGCCGATGGGCCTCGAGCTGGCGCCGGCGCGTCCCCGCTGGAGCGACCCCCGCTGGAGCGAGGCCCGCCGGAGCGAGCCCCGCCGGAGCGAGCGATGAGCGAGGCGCGCATCCTTCTCGAGCGCGACGACGCGGTCCTTACGCTCACCCTGAACCGGCCGGACAAGCTGAACGCGATCGATCGCGCCATGCTGGATGCGCTGGCCGAGGCGCTCGGCGCGATCGAGCGCGACCCCGAGATCCGCGCGGTGATCCTGACCGGTGCCGGCCGCGCGTTCAGCGCCGGGGCCGACATCAAGGAGTGGACCGCGCTCTCGCCGCTCGAGTTCGGCCGCAGCTGGGGCCTGCGCGGCCACGGGCTGTTCGATCGCCTGGCGGCGCTGGCGCCGCCGGTGATCGCGGCGCTGAACGGCATCGCATTTGGCGGCGGCCTGGAGCTGGCGCTGTGCGCCGACATCCGGATTGCAAGCGACCAGGCGCGCTTCGGTCTGCCCGAGGTCACCATCGCGGCGCTCCCCGGCTGGGGCGGCACCCAGCGCCTGCCGCGGCTGATCGGCCCCGGACGGGCCAAGCACATGATCCTGACCGGGCAGCCGATCGATGCCGCCCGCGCCGAGGCCTGGGGCCTCGTCAGCGAGGTCCTCGCGGCGGACGCGCTGCTGCCGCGCGCCCGGGAGCTTGCGGCCCAGATCGCCGCCAACGCCCCGATCTCGGTGCAGGCCAGCAAGCGCCTGATCGATGCCGCGATCCCGGTCATGCCCGCGGCGACCCTGGAGGGTCACGCCGGGGCGCTGTCCGGCGCGACCGCGGACGCGAAGGAAGGCCGGGCGGCGTTCCTCGAGCGCCGGCCGCCGCGCTATCGGGGTCGTTGAATGCCTGGTGCGCCGACGCGACGGAATGTGCCTTCTTGTCATGCCCGGGCTCGACCCGGGCATCCACCCACAAGCCAGGCGCTGGGTCCAGTGTGGATTGCCGGGTCAGGCCCGGCAATGACAAGGGACTCAAGCGAATGCGTCAGTGCACTCGCGCCTCGAACCTCGTCGCCGGCACGCAGGGCGTGATGACCGCCGCGGGGTTTCGATCGTGAGCGACCTCCAGGACGCGCTCGCCCTGGTGGCGCCGTATGTGGACCGCTACGGCTACGCCGCGGTGATGGGCGCGCTGCTGCTCGAGTCGCTCGGGCTGCCGCTGCCCGGCGAGACCATGCTGATCGCCGGCGCGGCGCTCGCCGCCGACGGCGAGCTGCACCTCGCGCCGCTGCTGATCTGCGCCTGGCTCGCGGCCGTGCTCGGCGACAACATCGGCTTTGCGATCGGGCGTTTCGGCGGCCGGGCGCTGATCGTGCGCTACGGCGCCAGGATCGGGATTACCGAGCGCCGGCTCGCCAGCGTCGAGGGCTTCTTCCACCGCTTCGGCGGCGAGGTCGTGCTCTTCGCGCGGTTCTTCGCCGTGGTCCGGCAGCTGAACGGGATCGTCGCCGGCACCGCCGGCATGCGCTGGTGGCGCTTTCTCGCCTACAACGCCGCGGGCGCGGCGCTGTGGGTGAGCGCGTGGGGATTTGGCGTCTACTACTTCGGCCAGAGCCTCGCGCACGTCGTGGCGCGGCTCCACGGCCTGGGCTACGCGCTCGGCCTGTTGGCCCTGGTCGCGATCGTCGCCGCCATCGTGCTCCACGGCCGGCGGCGCCGGCGCGAAGAGCTCGGCGGGCGCGCTCCGGGTAGCCGGCGCCCGATCGAAGCTGGTAGTCACCGTCGCAGATAAGCGGGCCACGAGCCCCTCGTCCTGAGCCCCTCGTCCTGAGCCCCTCGTCCTGAGCCCCTCGTCCTGAGCCCCTCGTCCTGAGCCCCTCGTCCTGAGCCCCTCGTCATGACCATCTCATCCTGAGCGTCACGAGCCCCTCGTCACGAGCCCCTCATCATGAGCACCTCGTCATTGCGAGCGCCCGAAGGGCGCGAAGCGATCCAGAGGCTGGTCCGGATCGCCACGACCGCTTCGCGGTCTCGCCCTGACGGGAAGGTACGGGCCCGTCCGTATCGCCACGACCGCCTCGCGGTGTCGCCCTGACGGGAAGCTACGGGCCCGTCCGGATCGCCACGACCGCCTTGCGGTGTCGCCCTGACGGGAAGGTACGGGCCCGTCCGGATCGCCACGACCGCCTTGCGGTCTCGCGATGACGGGGAGGGCTCGTGCGCGCGCTCG
>JBOHKK010000553.1:0-2617 GCA_050729115.1 Geminicoccaceae bacterium
GGGCGATCTCGTCCATTCGGATGCTGCTCTAGTGCGTAGGTCGGGTGGAGCGCAGCGCAACCCGACGATCCGACGTCGCCGGCCGAGCCAGACGTTGGGTTTCGCCTGCGGCTCCACCCAACCTACCGGACTGGAGCAGCCACGCGCGCCGGAGGTGGAGCGCAGCGCAACCCGACGATCCGACGTCGCCGGCCGAGCCAGACGTTGGGTTTCGCCTGCGGCTCCACCCAACCTACCGGACTGGAGCAGCCACGCGCGCCCGACGGCGGGCGCGGAGGTGAGCTCGTTGCGGTTCGCCCCCGACGCTCTCCTTCGCAAGGTCCAGTCTAGCGATCGGGCGGTGCGGGGCGCAGCACGTGGTCGTGGTCGGGGGCGTAGAGCCGGCTGTCGGCGAAATCCGGCGCGTCCAGGGCGCGGCCGACCAGGATCAGGGCGGTTCGCGTGATTCCTTGGCCTCTCATCTGCGCGCGGATCGTGGCGAGCGTGCCGCGGACGATCCGCTGGTCCGGCCAGGAGATGCGATGGAGCACGAGGGCGGGACAGTCGCCGCCGCACACCGGGCTCAGCTCCCGCACCACCCGCGCGAGGTTGTTGATCGAGAGGTGAATCGCGAGCGTCGCGCCGGTCGCGGCGAAGGCCGCAAGCGTCTCGCCGGGCGGCATGGGCGAGGCGCGCACCGCGGTCCGGGTCAGCACCACCGACTGGGCGACGCCCGGCAGCGTCAGCTCCTGCCCCAGCGCCGCGGCGGCGGCGGCAAACGCCGGCACGCCCGGGGTGACGTCGTAGGGGATGCCGAGCGCCTGCAGCCGGCGCATCTGCTCGCCGATCGCGCCGTAGAACGACGGATCGCCGGAGTGCACCCGGGCGACCTCGTCGCCGCGCCGGTGCGCCGCCACGATCTCGCCGATGATCGCATCGAGGTCGAGCGGCGCGGTGTCGATCACCCGTGGCGTCACCGAGGCGTCGTCGCCGGCCTGGGCGACGACCGCCTCGGGCACCAGCGAGCCGGCGTAGAGCACCACCGGGCAACGCCGGATCAGGCGCAGGCCCCGGACCGTGATCAGATCCGGCGCGCCGGGGCCCGCCCCGATGAAATGAACCGTCATGGCGGTCGCCCGCCGCCCGAAGAATAGCCGCGCGGCGTATACGCGAACTGCCGCCCGCCGGGTCCGGGCAGGCACCGGGTCCGGCTCGAGCCGACGATCAGCACGCTCAGCATGTCGACGGCGCTCGGGTCGATCTCGGCGAGCGGCGTAATCGCCACCGTCTCCCCGGCCCGGCCGAGATTGCGCGCGTGCACGACCGGCGTCGCGGGCGGCCGGGCGGAACGCAGGACCTCCAGGGCGCGCAGGAGGCCGCGGCGGCGACGCTCGGAGGCCGGATTGTAGAGCACCGTGACGAAGTCGCCGGCGGCCGCCGCCTCGAGCCGGCGCTCGATCTCCGGCCAGGGCGTCAGCAGGTCGGACAAGGAGACGGCGCAGAAGTCGTGCCCGAGCGGCGCGCCGGCACGGGCGGCGGCGGCCTGCAGCGCCGAGACCCCCGGGCTCACGACGACGGCGATGCGCTGCCAGCCGGCATTCTCGCCGCGCTCCAGCAGCTCGAAGACCAGGGCGGCCATCGCGTAGATCCCGGGATCGCCGGAACTGATCAGGGCGACGCGGCGGCCCTCGGCCGCCAGATCCAGCGCGCGCCGCGCCCGGGCCTCCTCCTCGCCGAGCGCGAAGGCGCGGCGGACCACGCGATGCCGCGGCCTCGCTTCAATAAGCTCGAGATAGCCGCGGTAGCCGACCCAGTCCTCGGCGTCGTCGAGGAGCGCCGTGGCCTCGGGGGTGCGCCAGCCAGTGCTGCCGGGACCGAGGCCGACGATCGCGAGGCGCCCCTGGGGCCGGCCGATGCGCCCGGGATCAAGCGGTGCTGTGGCGCGGGCGAGCGCGCAGGTGGCGCGCGCCGACTTGGTCTTGGTCACCACCAGCACGCCATCGGGCCCGGTCGCGGCGAGCGCCGCGCCTTCGGCGACGCCGTGACATCCGGTCGCCGCGAACACCGCGGCCGACGGATTGGCAAGCCGCGGGCTCAGGGCTTCCAGTTGCGCGGCCGGGAAGAAGCGGGCCGGCACGCCGAGGCGTGCGGCGAGCTCGTGGACCGCCGGCTCCGCCGCCTTGAGGTCGAGCGAGACCACGCAGGCGATCGCCTGCCGGGCGCATCCATGGCGCTCCAGCGTCGATACCACCAGCCCGATCAGCTCCGCCGCGGCGACCCCGCGCTCGCAGCCGACGCCGAGTGCCAGGACCGCGGGGTGCAGGACGAGCCGGGTCGCGCACCCGGGATCGTCCCGATCGGTGAGACACACCTCGAGCTCGCCGTGCGCCCCGAACGGCGCCCCGCCCGCACGCAACCAACCGGCATCGCCGGCCTCGACCTGCAGACGCACACCCTGACCCTGAAGCAGGGCGCTGGTCACCGCCTTCGCCGTCTCGGGATTACGCACGCGCCAGCCGGCGGGGGGCGCGTCGAGGGCGAGATCGAAGCGCAGATCGCCGGCGGTGGTGATGGCGGGTCGGCACCCGAGCGTCGCGGCGAGCGCGCGCGCCAGCTGGTTCGCCCCCCGGTGGCCGCC
>JBOHKK010000554.1:0-2615 GCA_050729115.1 Geminicoccaceae bacterium
GGCTTGACCCGGGGGTCCAGTCTGGATGCCCGGGTCAAGCCCCAGTGCTGTCCGGTTGACGAGCGGCCGCTCATCACTGGTATGGGCGTGCCGAGCATTGGGGCAGCCCAAAGTTGTCATTGCCGGGCTTGACCCGGCAATCCACGGCTCCGCTGGGCGACGACTTCGCTCGATCGAGCTGTGGATGCCCGGGGTCAAGCCGGGCACGACAGAAAAAACCGCACCGACTTATGGGTCGCCACTTCATGCGGTCGATGTCAGGCATGCGTTCCGGGCAGCCTGAGCTCCAAAAAAAGAAGCCTGGACGCCAAGCTCGGCACCGTCATTGCGAGGAGCGCAGCGGCCTGCCTTCGGGCGGAGACCCGAGGGACGAAGCGATCCACGATGCCGCTCCCGGATCGCCGCGGGCGCTGGCGCGGCCGCGCGCCCACGAGAACGTTGCGGGCAGCCGGACCTCTCACCCGTCCTGGGCGTCCTGCGCGCTCGCTCGGTCGGCCTCCCCCTCCGGCTCGTAGAGGAGGATCGCGCGCTCGGCGAGATCGCGGGCGGTGGTCAGGCCGTCGACCACGACCGCGCTCGCCCCGGCGGCGCGCACCTGCGCGACGCTGTCCGTGTCCGGCACGCGGGCAAGAATCCGCAGCTCCGGATAGAGCTGGCGGATCAGGCCGACCACGCGCGCACCGCCAGCAGCGCTCGGCAGCGCCACGATGACCAGACGCGCCTGGCGGACGTGGGCGGCACGCAGCACGTCGGCGCGCGCCGCGTTGCCGAAGTAGACCGGCAGGCGGTGGGCCTGACTGTCGCGTACCCGCTTGGGGTCGAAATCGAGCGCCAGGACCGGAATCCGCAGCCCGACCAGATGGCGCGTCACGGCCATGCCGACCTGCCCGAAGCCGACGATCACCACGTGATTGCGCACGGCCTCGGTTTTGGCATCCAGGTCGACCAGCGAGGCCATCGCCGGCCCCCCGATCCGATCCAAAAAGCGCCGGGCGGCGCTCGCGGCGACCGGGGTCACGGCCATGGTCAGCGCGATCGCGACCGCCAGGATCTGGTTGGCCGGCTCGGCGATCAGCTTGGTGGCTGCCGCGAGACCGAGCAGGACGAAGGCGAACTCGCTGCCCTGGGCCAAAATGGCGCCGAGCTCGGCGGACAGGCGCTTGGCAAAGCCGAACCCTCGAGCCAACGCAACGAGCAGCCCGCCCTTCAGCAGGATGAGTCCCACGGCGATCAGCATGATCGCGCCCAGGTGCCGGACGGCCATTCCGACGTCCACGGCCATGCCGACGGTCATGAAGAAGAAGCCCAGCAGCAGCCCTCGGATCGGCCCGATGTCGGCCGCAACCTGATGGCGGTATTCGGTATCGGCGACCATGAGGCCGGCGACAAAGGCGCCAAGCTCGAGCGGCAGGCCCGCCTGCTCGGTCGCGAAGCTGGACGCCAGGACGATCAGCAGCGCGGTCGCAGCGAACACCTCGTCCGCGGCCACCCCGGCGACGAACTGCAGCACCGGGCGGATCAGGAAACGCGCCGCGATGCCGACCACCAGGACGACCAGTACGGCCTTGGCGAAGGCGATCAGGATCCCGAGCGCCAGGGCGCCGCCGGCTTGGCCGAACGCGTCGACCAGGACCAGGAGTGGACCCACGGCAAGGTCCTGCACCAGGAGGATCGCGATCGCGACGCGACCGAGCTGGGTCACGGTGCGCCCCAGCTCGCGCAGCACCTGCAGCACGACCGCGGTCGACGACAGCGCGAGCGCGCCGCCGACGATGATCGCCGCCTCGGGCGACAGCCCCGCGACGCCGGCGATGCTGGCGATGACCGCGCCAGTCACCAGCAGCTGCGCCAGCGCCAGTGCGTAGACCCGGGCGCCGAACAGGCGCAGGCGCTCGAGCTTCAGCTCCAGTCCGAGATTGAACAAGAGGAAGACCACGCCGAGCTCGGCGAGCAGGTGGACCCCTTCCAGATCCTGGATCACCCCGAGGCCCGACGGCCCGATCGCCGCGCCGCCGATCAGGAAGCCGGGAACCGTGCCGAGCTGGAGCCGCGCGAAGATCGCCGCGAACGCGATGAAGGCAATCAGGACGATGATGGTCTGCGACACGGGCGCGATCTCGCTGCAATGCGGGCGCTTATTTCCACGAGTACCCGCCCCGGCACCGGGCAGCAACAAGAGGTCACAAGACGACCCCGTGCCGGAAGCGCATGCCATCGGGCCGGGTGGCGCACCTACCCTGGGCGGTCCTTTGCTTGCCGCCAGGCGCCGGGGGCTCGTACCGTGCCCCTCCTCATGCCCGAATTCTCACGAGGCCGGGTTCGTTCGGCTGCCGGCGCGGCGCGGCTTCGTACCGACTCTGGCCGGCCTCGGGTTCGTTCGGATTCCAGGGCGCCCTTGGTTCGGACAGCTTTCGACCCGGCCGGACCGTTTCGAATGCCCGCACGGCTCGGGTTCGCTCGGTCGTGCGCGCGCTGGCGCGGCCGGGGGCTGTTCGAGCCCAGGCGCTGAAGCCATCCCTCGATCGGATTCGCCAGGATTTCTTTGCTTCGGGTTCGATCGGATTCCGGCGTGGCTCGAGTTGGCCCGCTTCACGAGCCGGCGCGCAGGGTGGCAT
>JBOHKK010000555.1:0-2609 GCA_050729115.1 Geminicoccaceae bacterium
GCGCTGGCCGCGGCGGCAACCGGGTCCGGCGGTGGCCAAGCGGAGAGCTGGGGCAAGGTCGGACGCAACGCGCCCTGCCCGTGCGGCTCGGGCAAGAAGTACAAGCACTGCCACGGCCGCCTGCACTGACCCCGGCGCCTTCGTCGCTATCCTCCGAGAGCGGACCTTGAAGGATCGCCGCAGGCGAGCCTGTCAGGGCGATACCGGGCCAATGGCCGCTCTCGTCAGCAAGCCGAGCGCTCCTCCGGCCAGCGCCTGAGTGGCCGAGCGCGCGCCCGCGGTTCAGCAAATTCTGGCCTCGCCGGATGAGTCGGCACATATTGCAGGTGTGGTAGGTCGAATGCGTCGTTTGGGCCGTCCAGTCGAGCGGCCGTGGCTTGCGGTTCTTGGCGCCGCCGTCCTGTGCCTGATGGCGGTCTCCTGGCGCGCGAGCAGCCAGCCGGCGACCGTTGCCCTGCTCAACCTCGAGGGTGCGATCGGGCCGGCGACCGCCGACTACGTCGAGCGCAGCTTCGACAAAGCGCTGACGCAGGGCGCGGATCTCATTGTCCTGCGCATGGACACCCCGGGCGGTCTCGCCGATTCGATGCGCGACATCATCAAGGGGATTCTGGCCTCGCCGGTGCCGGTGGTCGGCTTCGTGGCGCCCTCGGGTGCGCATGCGGCAAGCGCCGGCACGTACATCCTCTACGCCTGCCACGTCGCGGCGATGGCGCCCGGCACCAACCTCGGGGCGGCCACGCCGGTCCAGATCGGCGGCGGCGGCTTTCCCAGCCCGGAAGAGCCGCGCGAGCCGGAAGAGACGCCAGGCGACGACGAATCCGGTGCCGAAGATCCGGCCGAAGACGAGCCGCCGCCGCGGACCGCCGGCATGGAGGACAAGATCGTCAACGACGCCGTGGCGTACATCCGAAGCCTCGCCCAGTTGCGGGACCGCAACGTCGAATGGGCGGAGCGGGCGGTGCGCCAGGCGGCGAGCCTGCCCGCGGCCGAGGCAAAGGAGAAGAACGTCGTCGACCTGATCGCGTCCAACGTCGACGACCTGCTCACCAAGCTCGATGGCCGCACGGTCGAGCTGAACGGCGGCGAGCTGAGGCTGGAGACCGCCGAGCGCACGATCGTGACGTTCGAGCCCGACTGGCGCACCGAGCTGCTCGGGATCATCACCAACCCGAACGTCGCCTACATCCTGATGCTGATCGGGATCTACGGCATCATCTTCGAGTTCTGGAGTCCGGGGTTCGTGTTCCCAGGCGTGGCCGGCGCGATCAGCCTGCTCCTCGCCCTGTACGCCTTCCAGGTGCTGCCGGTGAACTACGCTGGTCTCGCGCTGATCGCGCTTGGCATCGGGATGATGATCGCGGAGATGCTGATGCCGAGCTTCGGCGCGTTCGGGATCGGCGGGGTGGTCGCCTTCGTGGTCGGCTCGATCATGCTCATGGACACCGATGTGCCCGGGTTCGGCATCTCCTGGCAGCTGATCGGCGGGGTGGCGCTCGCCGCCGCCGCGCTCCTTCTGCTGGTGATGGCCATGCTGACGCGCAGCCAGCGCGGCGCCGTGATCACCGGGCAGGAGGAGATGGTGAGCAGCCGCGCGCAGGTCGTCGACTGGCAGGGCGGCGCGGGGCGGGTCCGGGTGCACGGGGAAGTCTGGCGCGCACGCGGGCCCGCCGAGCTCGCTCCGGGCCAGGAGGTTCGGGTAATCGCGATCGACGGCCTCACGCTCGAGGTCGAAGCGCGCGGCTAAGGGAGTTCGGAACATGCCCTTCGTGCTCAACAATGCGCTGTGGGTGATCCCGGCCGTCATTCTGCTGCTGCTCCTGATGTCGGCGCTGCGCATCATGCGCGAGTACGAGCGCGCGGTGGTGTTCCAGCTGGGCCGGTTCTGGAGGGTCAAGGGACCGGGGCTGATCCTGGTCATCCCGGTGATCCAGCAGGCGGTCAGGGTGGACCTGCGCATCCGGGTGCACGACATTCCGAGCCAGGACGTCATCTCGCGCGACAACGTGCTCGTGAAGGTCAACGCGGTGGTCTACTACCGGGTGATGGACGCCGGCAACGCGATCATCCAGGTCGAGGATTTCAGCGCCGCCACGAGCCAGCTGGCGCAGACCACCTTGCGCTCGGTGCTCGGCCGGCACGAGCTCGACGAAATGCTCGCCGAGCGCGAGAAGCTGAACGCCGACCTGCAGCGCATTCTCGACGAGCAGACCGAGAGCTGGGGCATCAAGGTCAGCAACGTCGAGCTCAAGCACGTCGACATCGACGAGAGCATGATCCGGGTGATTGCCCGCCAGGCCGAGGCCGAGCGGATCCGACGCGCCAAGATCATCGAGTCGGAAGGCGAGTTCCAGGCGGCGCAGAAGTTCCTCGACGCCGCGACCATCCTGGCCGAGCGCCCGGAAGCGATGCAGCTGCGCTATCTGTCGACGCTCATGACCATCGCCAACGAGCGTAGCTCGACCATCGTGTTCCCGTTCCCGACCGACATCGCGCAGATGTTCGGCAGTGCCCGCTCGCACCCCGACGGCGGCATCTCGGACTAGACCATTTTCCCCTTGGGTGGACCCGCGGCCCCGGCCCGCTCCCCCTCCCAACCACCCACCGAT
>JBOHKK010000556.1:0-2561 GCA_050729115.1 Geminicoccaceae bacterium
CCGCGAGGCCGAGTTGCTGCCAACTCTCGAGAAAGACGCCCGTGCCATCCTTGAGCATGAGCATGTGGTCCGCCTGGCGCAGCACCTTGCTCCGATGCGACATCAGGACGACGGTGGTCCCCGAGCGCTTCATGTGCTGAATGGCCTCCGCCAGCGCCTGCTCGCCTGCGGCATCGAGGTTGGAGTTCGGCTCGTCCAGCACGACCACAACCGGATCGTCGTACACGGCGCGCGCCAGCGCGATCCGCTGACGCTGGCCCCCCGACAGCGCGCCACCGTTGCCCGCCAGGCGGGTCTCGTAGCCCTGCGGCAGCTCGAGGATCATGTCGTGAACGCCGGCGCGCTGGGCGGCCTCCACGATCTTGGCCGAGTCGAGCTCGCCGAAGCGGGCGATGTTCTCGGCGACCGTGCCCTCGAACAGCTCGACGTCCTGGGGCAGATAGCCGAGGTGCGGACCCAGCTCCTCCCTGTTCCACATCGAGATCTCGGCGCCATCGAGCCGGATCTTGCCGGAGTAAGGCGGCGCGGCGCCGACGATCAGACGCGCGAGTGTGGACTTGCCAGACCCGCTGGCGCCGACCACCGCCAGCGTCTCGCCCGGGGCGAGGCTGAAGCTCACGCGCCGGAGCGTCGGGGCATCGCCGCCGCCGGGCCAGGCGACGACCTCCGCGACGTCGAGCGCGCCCCGCGGCGCGGGCAGGGAGAGCCGTCTTGGCCGGCGCGGCCACTGCTCGAGCAGGGCGTTGAGGCGCAGGTAGGCGCTGCGCGCGCCGACGCATTGCCGCCACGCCGCGATGGTGGTCTCCAGCGGCGCCAGCGCGCGCGACATCAGCATCGACGCCGCCACGATCGCTCCGGGCGTGATCGCGTTGTCGATGACCAGCAGAGCCCCGCTCGCCAGCAGCACGGTCTGCAGCAGAAACCGGACCGCCTTGGTGAGGCCGGTGAACAGGCCGGTCCGATCGGCCGCCTTCGCCTGTAGCCGGATGGCCTCGTTGCGTTGCCGGAGCCAGCGTTGCTGCAGGTTCGCGAGCATGCCCATGGCCTCCAGGGTCTGGGCGTTGCGCAGGCTGCGTTCCATGAAGCCGTTGGCATCGCCGGCCTTGCGGCTAGCTTCCTCGAGCTTGGCACGGGTGCCGAGATCGTGCACCAGGGCCAGAGCCAGCAGCACCGCGGAACCGCCGAGAGCGACGAGACCAAGGAGCGGGTGAAACATGAAGACGACCACGACGAACAAGGGCGTCCAGACGATGTCGAACAGCGCAGAGGGCATCGAGCTCCAGACGAAATTGCGGATGCGGTCAAAGTCGCCGAGCGCCTGACGGCTCGTCCCCTCGCCGGCCCGCAGCGTGGCCGCGAAGGCCGCCTCGACCACCCTCTGGTTCAGATCATGCTCGAGCTTGGCGCCGAGCCGCACCATGACCTGAGCGCGTACGGTTTCGAGAGCGGCGAGCGCGGCGAGCGCGAAACAGACCAGACCGGTCAGCATCACCAGCGTCGATTCGCTGCGGCTCGGCAACACACGATTGTAAATCTGCATCATGTACAGCGGCGATGAGAACAGGATGAGATTGATGAAGAGGCTGAAGAGGGCGTTGACCAGCAGCACTTTCTTCAGAGCGCTCAAACTCGAGCTCAAGGTGACCAACGGGTGTCCACCAAAAGCGTGGCCAGAAAGCATTTCCGCGCCCATCCGTTATCGGCTGGAGCAAAAGACGATCTATCGTGTGGTGAGCTCGCGGCCCCCAGCCGCCTCAGATGTCGAGATCGTGGACGGCCGGCGATCTCTGGTCCTCGGCATCTTCGTGGTCCGCTCCCGGCTCGTCGGGATACGGCAATCCCGAAACGGCCACTTCGGGGGCCGCGGCGCCGCCCCGCGCGCGCCCGAGCTCGAAACCGCCGACCGGCGCGGCGACAGCGCCGGCCGCATCCGACAGCCCGGCCAGCACCGCCTCGAGATCGACGACCTCAGACTCCCCCGAGCCCCCGAAGAAATCCTCGAGCAGGCCGAACCCGGATGCCGCCGGCTCGGCGTAGGTGACATCGTCATGCATGGCGAAGCTGCCGTTGGGCGGGTATCGGACGTCTTCACCCGGCGCGCTGAAGGATCCGGCCTCGATCTGACCGCGTTCCGCATCGGATGCCGCCGTGATCGCCGCGGAGGTCGTGGCGGTGGATGGCGCGGCTGCGGATGCGCCGGTCTCGGCGCCGTCGGCGACGGAATCCCCGGGCGCATCGGCGTCGGCGGCAGCCTCCTTCGAGCGCTCCTCGTCGTCTTCATCCGAGGATGTGGCGGTGGCATCGAGGGAGTCCGGCGACGTGCCGTCCGACTCCGCGGCGGCAGCATCCTCCGGCACGTCGGCGCCAACGACCGCTTCCGGCGTCTCCTCCTCGACCGGGGATGCGGCCGTGGCAACGGCCGGGCTCGGCGACACGCCGGGCGCCACGGGCGGGGCGACGTTCAAAGGTGCGCTCTGGGGCGCCGCACCAGGAGCGCTCTGCGGCGCCGGGTCGACGGCGGCGGTGCCGCCGATGACGCCCGTACCGTCAGCTGAGGGCTG
>JBOHKK010000557.1:0-2558 GCA_050729115.1 Geminicoccaceae bacterium
GAACACAGGGAACAGCGCGATCTTGGGCAGCGGGTAGGTGAACGACACCGGCAGCTCGATGGAATCCTCGACCGCCTTGACGGTGCCCGCGAGCAGCCCGACGAACGCACCGAGGCCTGCGCCGATGGCGTAGCCCGCGAACGAGCGCTGCAGGCTCGGCCCGAGCAGCCCAGGGAGCTCACCCGATGCCACGAACTCGGCAACCGCCCCCGCGATGGTCGACGGCCCGAGCACGGCGTCGGGCAGCACCTTGGTCGCGGTGCCGATCTCCCAGGCCGCGAGCAGGAACACGCCGAAGACCAGGGTGACCGGCCAGCGGCGGCTCACCATCGTGTCCAGCATGGACCTGTTGCGCGAACGGACTGGCGCCGGTGCGGTTGCCGCCGTCATGTTGAGATCCCTGATTTCGCTGAGGCGGTGCGGGCCGGGACCAACTGGTCACGGATCAGGCCCCAGAAGCGGTTGTGGTACTCCAGCACGTGGGGGTCGTGCTTCGCCTCGACGCCGCGCGGACGAGGGATCTCAATCGGACAGTCGTCCACGATGCGTCCCGGTCGCGAGCTCATCGTGATGACACGGTCGCCAAGGAAGATGGCTTCGTTGATGTCGTGGGTGATGAACACCACGGTCAGCTCGGCCTGCTGCCAGAGCCGGTTCAGCTCCTCCTGCATCAGCTCCCTTGTCTGCGCGTCAAGGGCGCCGAACGGCTCGTCCATGAGCAGCACGCTGGGGTTCATGGCCAGCGTCCGCGCGATCGCGGCGCGCTGGCGCATGCCGCCGGAGAGCTCACCAGGCAGTGATCCGCCGAACCCGCTCAGCCCCACCAGCTCGAGCAGCTCGGCCGCCCTTGCTCGCGCCGCGCGGCGGTCGACACCAGTCACCTCGATCGGCCACGCCACATTCGCGATGACCGTGCGCCACGGGAACAGGGTGGCGTGCTGGAACACCATCCCGCGGTCGCGGCCGGGGCCGTTGATGGGGCGCCCGTCGAGGGTGATGCTGCCTTCGGTCGGATCGTCGAAGCCGCCGAGCAGATGCAGGAGCGTGCTCTTGCCGCAGCCACTCGGGCCGAGGATCGTGACGAACTCGCCGCGGCTGACCTCCAGGTCGATGCCCTTCAGTGCGACGATGTCGCCGCTACCGGTCGCGAAGGTCTTGCCAACGCCCTTTACCTCGAGCATGCTCGCCTCCAATTCGTCGCGGTCGCGCTACTCGGTCAGCGAGAAGCCGTCGAGGAACACGTCGTCGGTGCTGATCGTCAGGTCCATGAAGCCGGTCTCCACCGAGTCGTCGATCAGCTTCTGGAAGTTCTCCTCGTTGATGCGGCCGTCCGCCTTGCGGCCAGGACCCTTTCGCGCGAGTGCCGCGTCGACCGACGGTGCCGAGTCGTAGCCTTCCTCGATCAGCACGCGCAGCGCTGCCTGCCGCTCGTCGAGGTAGAACTGCATCGCCTTCTGGTAGTCGGCGGCCCAGGCGCAGTAGGCCTCGGGGTTGTCCGCGACGAATCCCTTGTCGAACCAGATCGACAGGAACTCCTGGTCGAAGCCGGGCCCCGTCAAACCGTCGAACACCTCGACGAGTCCACCTTTCTGGGTGGCGAGGGCGTAGAAGACGTCGGAGAAGAACTGGACGTCGACCTGGCCGCTGCGTAGCGCCTCTTCGGCGGTCGGCGGCGGCACCGACACGAGTTCGGCGTCACGGGCGTCGAGACCTGCCGACTGCAGGGCGGCGATGGCCCAGTACTCGGTGGAGGTGTTGGGGGCGATGATGCCGATCTTCTTGCCCTTCAGGTCCTCTGGGCCGTCGATACCGCTGTTCTCCAGCGCGAGGTATGAGTAGGCGTAGGTCTCGCCGCCGTCGTCGATGATGGTGGCCAGCGAGGCCACCGCCGCGATGTCGAGACCCTGCTCGATCCCGCTCAGCAGCTGCGGGGCGGCCGCCGTGCCCGCATCCAGCGCGCCTGCCTGGTAGGCGGCGAGCCGGTCCGGCGGGGCGAACTGCTGGGCATCGAGCGTGTACCAGCGCCCGTAGTGGTCCAGCTCGGCCTCCTCGTGCGCCAGGAACTGCACGAACAGCGGGGCGTCGGTCTGGTCGCCGTGGCCGATGCGAATCGGGACCGGCTCCGCAGGGGGAGAGCTGAGATCGAAGTCGGCGCAGGTCTTTCCGCTCAGCGCCTCGGCCGAGTCACTCTCACCCTCGCCGTCGCCGCCGCATGCGGTGAGGGCGAGCGATGTGACGATCGCCCCTGCAACGAGCGTCTTGCGTGTGTATCGCATGTGTTTGTGCCTTTCCGAGTGCCGGCGTGGGGCCCGGCGTGGACGTGCCGCAGGTCACCTAACTTGGATAATATGTTAGAGGCAAAATACTCAGAGTCAAGCTTTTTTTTCTGCGAAGGCCCAGGCTGCTTAGGGCCAGCAGGTGTGCGCGTTGCGCGAGCAGTCAGTCGCTCGCGCTGCCGGAGTCCGCGCGGCGCTGGGCATACATCTCGATCGAGGCCGTTGCCCTCTTCAGCAGACGAGCCAGCCGGTCCATCTCGGCCGCGCTCAGGTCGGCGAGCA
>JBOHKK010000558.1:0-2542 GCA_050729115.1 Geminicoccaceae bacterium
CCGGCGGGTCGCGCTCGAGGCCGGTGTGCGCGCGGTGATCCCGAGCCAGACCCGGCCCCGAGAGCCAGGTCTCGATGCATCCGGACAGGCCACAGTAGCAGGGCGGTCCGGGCAGCTCGTCGGGGTTCGGCCAGGGCAACGGGTTGTGACCCCATTCGCCGGCGATCGCGTTTGGCCCGGCGAGCACCTTGCCGTGCACCGCGAGACCGCCGCCGACGCCGGTGCCCAGGATCACCGCGAACACCGTGGCCGCGCCCGCCGCGGCGCCGTCGGTCGCCTCCGACAGCGCCAGACAGTCGGCGTCGTTGGCGATCGCGATCGGCCGCTCGAGCACGGCCGCGAGATCGCGATCCAGCGGCTTGCCGTTCAGCCAGGTGGAGTTCGAATTCTTGAGCAGCCCCGTCGCCGGCGAGATCGCACCGGGGGTTCCGATGCCGATCGTGGCGCGGGCGCCAAGCTCCGCCTCGGCGTCCGCGACCACCTGACGGATCGCCTCCAGGGTCTCCTGATAGCTGCCGTGCGGGCTCGATCGCCGGCGCCTGAGGAGCACGGCCCCGTCGTCGTCGAGGCCGATGATCTCGATCTTGGTGCCGCCGAGATCGATGCCCAAGGCCAGCGTCATCCCGGTAGCATAGAGCATGCCGGCGGCGAGGCCAGAGGCCTGAATACTGGGGCATTTTCGGTCCAGTTGAGGTCAGCGCCAGCCCGCTCCACCTCCCGGCCACCCAATCCCATGGTACGCTGTGGGTGGCCGAGAGGGGAGTGGGCTGGGTCCGCCCCAACGAAGAACGCGCTAGGCAGCGGTTTCCGGTTTGGCGGAATCGTTCCGGGATTCGCAATGTTAGGATTGTTGTGGTTCATACCAGGCCCTCAAGGTTCAAACCTTTGTTCGCCCGGCATCATCCTTCTCTTTACCCGCGGCCGACCAGCTAACCCGGGGCGCGATACCGACCGCGAAGGTCACGACTTCGCGGGGCGGGCATCAGTTGCCCACCGGCAAGGCCGGCCCGCTGGGGATGAAACTGGGGCGGCGAGCCGCAACTCGCCTGCGCAGCGTCATCGCGAGGGCGCGCCAGCGCCCGTGGCGATCCAGGAGCGGCGTTGTGGATCGCTTCGTCGCTGCGCTCCTCGCAATGACGGTGCCAAGCGTGGCGTCCAAGTTTCTTTCTAGTTGTCACCGATGGCCTCGACCCGCAGCGCATGAAACTGATGCTAGGATGACAGCGCCCTCGGCAGCATGATCAGTCGTTAGTTTCTTGTTAGTTGTCACCGATGGCCTCGACCCGCAGCGCATGAAACTGATGCTAGGATGACAGCGCCCTCGGCAGCATGATCAGTCGTTAGTTTCTTGTTAGATCTAGAGGCATGCCGCAGCGCGGCGCGACCCTCGGGCTACCGTCCCGAATCGTATGTCTCGATGGAGAACCCGAGGGAGACCCGACGGCGGCCCATCGAGTGCATGACGGGATCCGACGCTCGCGATCGGCGATGCGGGTCGCGCCGCGGGCGGCAGCCGACGTCGTCCGGGATGTCGGGCCTCGCCGCGCTCGCGGCCGACCTACGCCGGCGGGGAGGCCATCGGCCATGCCCTCGACGCCGTCACCGCCGCCGAATGGGCCCGGTACAGTCGCGCCCACGCCCGGCCTGTCCATCCAATCGAGAAGCGCTTCTAGCCCGCATTTCTCACAGCGAGTGGCTGGCTTCAACTCGGGCAAGGCAAAGACCCGAGTTCTGTGGGACGGCCGGGCTGGCCTTGCCAACACACTGTTTTTCGACGACGTACGGAAAGCCGAGGGAGTCCGCCACTTCCGGCTCGTCGGCACAGAACGTGTGAGAAATGCGGGCTAGCGCGTTCTTTCTTTGGGCGGACCCAGCCCAACGCCCCCTCGCGGCCACCCACAGCGTACCATGGGATTGGGTGGTCGGGAGGGGGCGCGGGCCGGCGCCGATCTCAACTGAACCGAAAATACCCTAGCCGACCGGGACCAACCGCACGATCACCTGGCGCGACTCGTCGCCGGCCCGGTACGCCGGCTCGATCGACAACCTGTCCGCGCCGGCGTTCTCGAGCAGCCACTGTTGCACCCGCTCCAGACGGCGCTCGGCCAGCCACCTGTTGTAGCGCGCCGCCTCCTGCGGCGACTTGGCGCCGACCACCTTGCTCGACCCGCTCACCGCGACCCGTAGAGACACCTCGTAGCGCCCCTCGGCGTCGACCTCGGCCAGCAGCTGCCGCAGCCGCTTGCCGGTGCCTGGAGGAAAGTAGCTGCTGTTGGTCGCAAACGTGATCACCAAGGCGCCCTCCGAACCGGTCTCGACGTTACCGTCGGTGGCTGCCGGCTGGGGCGCGCGCGGCGTCGCGCTAGCGCGGGCCACCGCGGCGGCAGCCCGCTTGGCCGGCTTGGTGGTTGCCGCAGTCTCCGGCTCCGCGGGCGGCAGGGGTTGGGTGACGGTCGGCACGCGTGCTCCCTCGCCCCGGCGCGCGACCGGCGCCGGCTCACGAGGTGCCGGGGAAACCTCGGCCTTGGCCTCGGCCGCAGGG
>JBOHKK010000559.1:0-2537 GCA_050729115.1 Geminicoccaceae bacterium
GTGGACCGCGGGGCCAGGCGCGCCGGAGGCACGGCGGCCGATCGCGCCAGCTTAGCCTGCGGCGCGCGCCGGATGCGCACCGTGGGCGGGTAGTCGTCGAGCGCGGGGGTCGCACTCGTTGGCGAGCGCACCGCCGCCGCCGCAGGTGAGCCCACCTCGTCCGCGGAGATCCCTAGCGCAGCGCTCCAGTCCCGCACCGTCTGCGGGCGCGCGGCAGCGTCGAGGGCGAGCGCCCAATCGACCGCCCGACACAGCGATTCGGCGTGTTTGCCCGCCGCTTCCATGGCGAGCGCCATCGCCTCGCCGCGTAGCCGCGCCGGCGCCGGCACGGGCGGCCGCCCGCACAGCGCCCGATAGCCGATGGCGCCGAGGCCGTACACGTCGGTCCACGGCCCCTCGGGCGCCGCCGTCAGGTATTGCTCGGGCGCGCCGTAGCCGTCGGTCACGTCGCTGTCCGGCGGCGGCTCGAAGGTCTGCCCGACCGGCAGCGCGGCGCCGAGATCGACGATCACCGGCGCCCCGTCCGGTCGGATGACGACGTTCGCCGGCTTGAGATCACGATGCAGCCAGCCCGCGGCGTGGATCGCGGCCACGGCGTCGCTCAGCCGGCACAGGAGCTCGATCAGCGCAGCATCGGGGAGCGGCTCCTTGCGCCCTGCGAGCCAAGCCTCGAGGTCGCCGCCCGGGGCCCATTCCAGGACGATGAACGGCCGGCCGCCGGCGCTGCCGGATTGCTTCAGCCGAACGATCCCCGGATGAGCGAGGCTCGACAGGAGCGTCGCCTCGCGCTCGAGCCTCTCCCGCGGCCCGGTCTTGACGAACACCCGCCCGCCGGTGGTGCGGTCGGTGGCCTCGAAGCAACCGGACGCGACCGGGTGAAGCGCCTCCAGGCGATAGCGACCGGCCAGCACGGTCCCGACCGGCGGCACGGCGCCGCCGCCGCCTTTCCGATCGATCGCACGGCTGGTCGTCGCCACGGTGCTGCTACAGCTCGGTCTTGGTCGGCAGGGTGTAGTCGACGAGCGGCGCCGGCTCCTCGCACGCCGCCGGGGCTGCGGGCGGCGGTGGACAACTCGGCGGGGCGGCGGCGCTCTCCGGCTCCGCTGCGGGTGGCTCGGCCGCCTCCGGCGCCGGTGGCGGGCTGCGGAAGAGCGCTTCCCTGGCGGGGTCCGGTTCCTCCTCGTCGAGCGACCAGCGGCCGGGCCCGATCCGGCAGCCGGTGCCCTCGATCGCGAGCGTCGGTCCACCTGTCCGTTCGATCGTGCGCCGATAGTCGCGGCACGGCGTGCCCGGATCGCGGTAGAAGGTCCGCTCGACCACGATGGTGCCGCTGCTGCGGGTCGCCGGGTTGGTCCAGGGAACCTCCACGCCGGTCCTCTCGCTCTCCAGCGCCTGGTTGATCAGCGGTCCGACGTATTCCTCGTCGGCGTCCGACTGGGCGGCGACCCGCTGCGCCGCGACGATCATCAGGGTGCACGCCACCGCCACGGCCAAGATCACCCGCCGGCGGCCATCGAGGCTGATGCCCGGCCCGCCCTGCCGGCGCGGCGGCGGCCTGCAAGGACTCGTCAACACTGTACAAAGTCGCCCATGGTCATCGGCGGTCCCGACGCCCTCCCTGGCCAGCATACGGCCGCTGTATGCGTCCCTGCCTATATCTCATGAGCGGAATCGCTTAAATCAAGCTTGCCAAAATGCGGCGGCCAGCGCCACTTAGACTCTGGAGCGGAGTTCCATGGAGATCGGAGGGGCAGCGGGAGGACGTCCGATGAGAGCTGTTGCTGGTCTGCTGATCGCGGCTCTGCTGCTCGCCGGATGCGCCCACCCGTCGAGCACCACTTACGAAACCGGAGACGTCGGGCGGACCATCGAGACGGCGAACGCCTCGGTCGTGTCCTCGCGCGTGGTCAAGATCGCCGGTGACTCCAACGCCGTCGGGCCGGTCGCCGGCGGCGCTCTGGGTGCGGCCGGCTCCGCGCTGGCGTTCCAAGGCTCGGGGCTGGTGGCGGTGATCGGCGGCGTGCTCGGCGCCGGCATGGGCTATCTCGCGCAGAAGCAGCTCAACAATCGCGAAGGCATCGAGTACGTCCTGCAGATGGACGACGGCCGGACCGTGACGCTGGTGCAGAATCGTCAATCCGACGAGCCGCCTCTGCCCGATGGCACGCCGGTGCTGGTGCAGGTGAGCGGCCAATACACGCGAGTGATCGCGGACCCGCGGGCCGAGCGGGTCGGCGGCGCCGACTGGGTCGATCCCGATACCGTGCCGGCGGAGGAGGGCGCGTCGATCGGGGCGGCGCCGATCGGCGAAGCCGGCGAGCCGGAGCCCGTGGAGGCGCCGCCCGCGTTGTCCGGACAGCAGTAACGCCGGTCCGGGCCTGGCCGGCGATCACGCCGGCTGACCCGCGCACTCATACCGACCCTGCGAAGTCCTGACCTTCGCGGTCGGTATCGCGCGTGGGGTTGGCTGGTCGGCCGCGCGCCCGAGCGCGCGGGGTTGGCTGGTCGGCCGCGCGCCCGAGCGCGCGGGGTTGGCT
>JBOHKK010000560.1:0-2509 GCA_050729115.1 Geminicoccaceae bacterium
GGATCAGCCACTACGTGCCGTACTACTCGATCAACGAGGAAACGCGCTGGGCCCACGTGCCGCCGGCCGCCACGCTGGCCTCGGCAGGGTCGCCGCGGGTGACGCCCAGCGCCGAGGCCGACTGAGGGTATCGTGGGCACGATCGGGCCCGAAGCAGTCATGGCTTCAGCGGCGGACGATCCGTTCTGCGGTCTCGATCTCGAGCAGCAGGCCGGCCGGCCCCGGGCCGCGCCGTTCGTCGCCGCCAGCCTGATCGCGCTGGCGCTGGTCGCCGGGCTCGCCGGGATCCTGGTCAAGATCGCGGTGGACGAGCGCAGCGCCAGTCTGCATGCGGCGCAGGGCGCGCGCATGGAGGCCCTGGCGCGCGGCCGCGCCGACGTGCTGGCCACCTGGCTCAACGGCATTGCCCAGACCGGGCGGCGGCTGACCGACGCGGACCTGCTGCAGCTGTTCGCGAACGAGGTGACCGTGCGCGACCCGGCCGAACCGCTGGCTCGCCCGCTGATCGCGGACCGGCCGCTGCTGCAGCGGATGATCGACGATTTCGCCCACCAGAACGGGCTGGTCGGCGCCGGCCTGGTCGACCGCGACGGGCGCGCGCTGTTGCTGAGCACGGGTGCGCCGCCGCTCCGCTACAACCCGACCGATCTCTTGGACGATCGGACCGAGCGCGGCGTCTCGCCGGTGCGCGCCGGCAGTCGCGACGACGCCGCCATCCTCGGCGCGCGTCTGCTCATGGACGTCGCCCTGCCCGTCCGCAGCGACCAGCCCTGGTTTGCCGGCGCCGATTCCGAGACCGCCGCGGTCCTGTTCATGATCGTGCCGGTGGCCGACCAGCTGGCGAGCCTTCTCGACCCGGCGCCGGTTCTCGGCTTCGGCGAGCGCTTCCGTCTGATTCAATGGGGCGAGCACGGCAGCGAGCAGGTGATTCCCGGGCCGGATCCGCGCCTCGTGCCGTTCACCATCGGCGAGCCGCTCGGGCCGGGCGAGCCGCGGCCCTATGGCCCGCTCCTGCGCGCCGACGGCACCGAGACCTTCACGGTCGCCGCCGCCGTGCCGGGGCTGCCCTGGACCGTGCTGCACGAGATCGACGCCGCGGCCGCGCTGGCGCCGCTGCGCGAGTTCGCGACCACGGCGCTGGTTCTGGCCGGTCTGGTGGGTCTCGTCCTGGTGCTCGCCTTCGTCGCCTTCTGGTGGCGGCGCACCGGCGCCCATCAGAAGGAGCTGGCCCTGCAATATCGCGAGCTGGCCGCCGGCATCCATCGCCAGCGCCGTCTGCTCGCGAGCATCACCGACGCCATGCAGGAGATGCTCTGCCTGAAGACCCCCGTCGGCCAGTACGCGTACGTCAACCCTGCCTTCGCCCAAGCCCTCGCCAGGTCCACGGACCAGATCCTGGGCCGCACCGACGCGGAGCTGTTCGGCCCCGAGGTCGCCGCGCGCCAGTCCCGCAGCGACCGCCAAGCCCTGGAGGGGCGGGCGGTGGTCGCGGAGCCCGGCCAGATCACGCTTGGCGGCCGCACGCGCTATCTGGCGACCTCGAAGACCCGGATCTGCGACGAGGCGGGCGCGGTGACCGGCATGGTCGCGGTGGCGCGCGACGAGACCGAGCTGGTCGAGCAGCGGCACAAGCACGAGCGTCTGATCCGGGCCACCGTGGACGCCCTGATCCGCGCGATCGAGCTGCGCGATCCCTTCCTGGTCGGCCACACGCGGCGCGTGCAGCGCTATGCGGTCGCGGTCGGCATCGCGCTGGGGCGGGACGACCGCGACGTGGCCACCTTGGACCTTGCCGCCTGTCTGTCCCAGGTCGGTAAGATCTTCGTCCCGGACGACATTCTGACCAAACGCGGACGCCTGAGCGAGGCGGAGACGCAGACGATGCGCCGCCATGTCGAGCACGCGCTCCGGGTGGTCGGCCCGATCGACTTCGACCTGCCGATCCGCGAGGCCATCGGCCAGATGTACGAGCGCCTCGACGGCAGCGGCTATCCGAACGGCCTGCGCGGCGAACGGATCGATCCGCTCGCGCGCATCCTCGGCGTGGTCGACACCTATTGCGCCCTGAGCGCGGCCCGCGCCTACCGAGGTCAGCTGAGCGCGGGCAACGCCCTGCTGCACCTGGCCGAGAGCCCGGAGCGGTACGACGTGAACGTGGTCGCGGCGCTCGCGAAGGTGATCGCGGCGGACGGCGGCACCGACCGGGGCTCGACCGCGGCGCCGGCGATCGCCGATTCCGGCCCGCCGGTGGCAGCCGCGTAGCCACGCCTCTGGCGGTACGCGCCATCGAAGCGCCGCGTAATACCGATCCCACCAAGTCGTGACCTTCGCGATCGGTATCGCGCGCGGGGTTGGCGTGCCGCTCAGCACCGACCACCGCGGCCGCCTCTTTTGAGCCAGCCGCGGGGAGCCAGCCACGGGGAGCCAACCGCGGGGAGCCAGCCGCGGGGAGCCAGCCGCGGGGAGCCAGCCGCGGGGCCACGCCTCAGCGCGCGGGGTTGGCTGGCCG
>JBOHKK010000561.1:0-2471 GCA_050729115.1 Geminicoccaceae bacterium
CCCGAATACTTCCTGCTCGCCATGATGGGCATGCTGTGCCTGGTGGTCATGGTCGGCAGCGACTGGCGCTACGGCGTCATCTCGGGGCTGATCGGCTTCGCGCTGGGCACCGTCGGCATCGACCTGGAAACCGGCCAGCAGCGCTTCACCTTCGGCTCGCCCCAGCTGATCGGCGGCATCGACTTCATCCCGGTCGCGATCGGCCTGTTCGGCCTCGGCGAGCTCTACTACGCCTTCTACGAGGGTCGGCACGCGACCGGCACCGGCGGCGTCATCCAATACCAGAAGGAGCGGCGCTTCTGGCCGGAGATCCAGGATTGGATCGAGACCCGGTTGACCTTGGTCCGGGCCTCCCTGCTCGGCTTCGCGGTCGGGGTGATCCCGGGCGCGGGGGCGACGATCGCGTCCCTGATGGCCTATTCGGTCGAGAAGTCCGCATCCAAGCAGCCCGAGCGGTTCGGCAAGGGCGCGATGGCCGGGCTGGTCGGACCGGAAGCGGCCAACAACGCCGCCTCGGCCGGGGCCATGGTGCCGCTCTTGACCTTGGGCATCCCCGGGTCGGCCTCGACCGCGGTGCTGCTCGCCGCCTTCCTGCTCTGGGGGCTGCGCCCGGGGCCGCTCCTGATGAGCCAGAACCCCGAGTTTGCCTGGGGGCTGATCGCCAGCATGTATCTCGGCAACGTCGCGCTCCTGCTGCTCAACATCTTCGCCATCCCCGTGTTCGTCCTGATGCTGCGCGTGCCGTATCGGATCCTGGCGCCGGCCGTGATCGTGCTCTGCACCATCGGCACCTACAGCGTGCACGGCAGCATCATCGAGACCTGGCTGATGTTCGGCGCTGGCATCGTCGGCTTCTTCATGAAGCTGCTCGGCTTCTCGCCGGCGGCGGTGGTCCTGGCACTGGTCCTCGGGCCGCTCGCCGAGGAGGCGCTCCGCCAGACGCTCACGATCTCGCGGGGCTCGTTCGCGATCTTCATCGAGCGCCCGCTGTCCATCTGGATCGTGGTGATCACGCTCGCCATCATCGCGGCCGCGCCGCTGATGCGGCGATACCAGCCCAAAGCGGCGGCGTGAGCCGAGCCGCTCCATCTTGCCGTGGATGTGACCCGCGGCAGGCGGGAATGCGTGCCGAAGACATGTCAGAGAGTGGTTGAGAATGCGGTCGCCAACATCCGCGGTCTCGACCTAAGCCGCCCGCGGGCGGACGGCCTGAACGATGGCGTCGCCCGCCTCGCCCTGGGCGCGGCGGAGCTCGTAGTCGCTCTGCAGGTCCAGCCAGAACTGTGGCGAAGTGCCGAAATAGCGAGCAAGCCGAAGCGCGGTATCGGCACTGACGCCGCGCTGCTGCCGCAAAATCTGGGCCACCCGGTTGACTGGAATGTCCAACGCCCTGGCGAAGGCGCGGGCCGACAGCCTGAGCTCGACCAGCTCGTCACGGAGGATCTCGCCAGGATGAACCGGGCGCATGCCGCATTCGATTTTCTCATCATGGCTCAGCATCGGGTTTACCTCAGCGATAGTCCACGATCTCGACATCGCAGGCGTCGCCCTCGTGCCAGCGTGCCGTTACGGCAAGCGTAAAGCCGGGTCACTCTCGATGGTGCGCGAGTCGTGAGCGCGTCCGATCACGGCGCGGGTGACCTGGGCCTCGTACCAAGCAGGAGCCGATCGAGACCGCCCGCGCCCAATCTCTTTGCGCGACGCCCGCGCGAGCGCGAGCAAAAGCCTGAAGCAGAACGGCTTTCGGCGTGGCAGCGCACGCGGAACTCACGCCGGTTCGGGGCGTTGAACGCGGCGCTGCGTCCGACCGAGCCGGCTGCCATGGTTGAAAAATCTTTCCTCTTGGCCAAGTCTATGGGCAGTCGGCCGCCCCGCGAATCGTGAATTCTGCATCCCGTGCGCACCAGCATCGAAAGTTCCGGTTGAAAAACATGTCGCAAGGCATGCCCAAGATTCGCGTCCGGCATCTGACCAAGATCTTTGGCGACGCACCGGATCTGGCGCTGGCGAAGCTCGCATCCGGAAGCGACAAGGACGAGATCTTTCAGGAGACCGGCAACGTGGTCGCGGTGGCGGACGTCTCGTTCGCGGTCGGACAGGGCGAGATCTTCGTGGTCATGGGCCTGTCCGGGTCGGGCAAGTCGACGCTGGTGCGCTGCATCAACCGCCTGTTCGAGCCGAGCGCGGGCGAGCTGCTGGTCGACGATCAGGACATCCTCGCCCTCGACCACGAGCAGCTGCGCCAGGTCCGGCTCGGCAAGATCGCCATGGTGTTCCAGCATTTCGCGCTGTTGCCGCACAAGACGGTCGCCGAGAACGCCGAGTTCGGGCTCAAGGTGCGCGGCGTCGCCGCCGAGGCGCGGCGCGCGCGGGCGCTCGAGGCGCTGGACATGGTGGGCCTCAAGGCCTGGGCCGACGTCGCGCCGGCGCACCTCAGCGGCGGCATGCAGCAGCGGGTCGGGCTGGCCCGG
>JBOHKK010000562.1:0-2462 GCA_050729115.1 Geminicoccaceae bacterium
GACGACCGGGTGCGCGCGGCCGGCGGCCGGGCCACGCTCGTGCCGCTCGATCTGGCCGATGGCGCCGCGATCGATCGGCTCGGCGGCGCGCTCGCGGCGCGCTTCGGCCGGCTCGACGTCCTGATCGGCGGCGCCGCCGAGCTGGGTCCGCTGTCGCCGCTCGGCCACGTCGGCCCGCAGGCATTCGAGCGCGTCATGACGGTGAACGCCACGGCGAACTACCGCCTGATCCGCTCGCTCGATCCCTTGCTGCGCGCCTCCGAGGCGGGCCGCGCGGCCTTCGTGACCTGCGCAACGGCGCGCGCGGGCAAGCCGTTCTGGGGCGCCTATGCCGCGAGCAAGGCGGCGCTCGAGGCCCTGGTCCTGGCGTACGCCGCCGAGACCAGAAAGTTGGCGCTTCGGGTCAACCTGATCGATCCCGGGCCGCTGCGCACCCGCCTGCGCGCCACCGCCTATCCGGGCGAGGACCCGCAGCAGCTGCCCGAGCCGGCCACCGTCGTCGAGGCCTTCGTCGCTCTGGCCGCGGCCGGCTGCACGCAGCACGGCCAGCGGATCGAGGCGGCGGGCGGCGTCTGAAACGATTGAAACAAAAACATCCCGCATCGGACATCGAACTGACAAGGAGGCCAGATATCGGTTGCCATGCGAAGGTCCGGGAAGGACGGCGCGGCCGGGAGAACGGAGCAGGCAAGGTGCCGATCAGAGACGCGAGGATGAAAGGACGCGAGATGCCTGCCGATAGCGGTACCCATGGTGCGATGGCTGGAATGATGCGGCTGGTGCGGATGTTCAGTTCCTGGCGTCGACGGCGGGCTACGCGCCGCCGCGCCTACCTGCACGGCTTCATGGGCCTGAGCGATCGGGCGCTCGCCGACATCGGCGTGCGCCGGGCCGACGTGTCCGGCGCGCTCATCGGTGCGGTGCCGCTGGGGCGCGCCGTCGCGGCGCCCGAGGAATCGGTGCCCGATGTGGCCCTCTACGAGCTGCCGCGGCCGCGCCTGGTCGTCGCGAACGATTTCCGCACCGCCGCCTGATGTCGGCGAGGCCGAATGTTTACACGTACGGGTTCTTGCCGGCGCGCGGGCGCAGGCGCAGCGGCACGCCCGGCAGGTCGAACGCCGCGCGCAGGCTGTTGGTGAGATAGCGCAGGTACGAATCCGGGAGCGCGCCGGCCTGGCTCACGAACAGCACGAAGGTCGGCGGCCGGGCGCTCACCTGCGTGACGTAGCGGAGCTTGACGCGGCGGCCCTTGGCGATCGGCGGCGGATGCGTTGCAACCGCATCCGCGAGCCAGCGATTGAGCGGCGCGGTCGCGATCCGCGTCGACCAGCGATCGTAAGTCAGGGTCACCAGCGGCAGGAGGCGGTCGAGGTTCTTGCCGGTACGCACCGAGATCGGCAGGGAGGCGATGCCCTTGAGGTGGGGCAAGCGGCCCTCCAGGCGCTCACGCAGCAGCGCGAGCGCCGCCTGGGGCCCCTCGACCAGGTCCCATTTGTTGGCGGCCACGATCAGGGCGCGGCCGGCGTCGACCGCCCGGTTCGCGATCGTGATGTCCTGCTGCTCGAGCGGCGCGCTCGCGTCAACCATCAAGACCACGACCTCGGCCTCACGCAGCGCGGCGAGCGCCGATCGGCTGGAGAGCCGCTCGAGGCCGCCCGGCTCGATCCGCGCCCGGCGGCGCAGCCCGGCGGTATCGACCAGCTCGATCGCCCGCCCCTGCCATTGCCAGCGGATCGTCACGGCATCCCGGGTCAGGCCCGGCTCGGGTCCGGTGAGCAGACGCTCGTCGGCGAGCAGCCGGTTGATCAGCGACGACTTGCCGACGTTCGGGCGTCCGGCGATCGCGAGCCGCAGCGGCCGGGCCTCGAGCCGCTCGCCCGCCTCGGCGTCGGGCTCCGCCGGCGCGTAGGCGAGCAGCGCCTCGGCGAGGTCCGCGAGCCCTTCGCCGTTCTGTGCCGAGATCGGGATCGGCGGCCCGAGGCCGAGACCCCAGGCCTCGCTCGCCAGGCTCGCCGCGGCCAGGCCCTCGCATTTGTTGGCCACCAGGATCACGGGCGTGTCCTGGCGGCGCAGCCAGCGGGCGAAGTGACGATCGAGCGCGGTGAGCCCGCTCTTGGCGTCGATCAGCATCAGCGCGACGTCGGCTTCGGCGAGCGCCGCGCCGGTCTGCTGGCGCAGCCGCCCTTCCAGGCTTTCCGGCGGCCCCTCGTCGAGGCCGGCGGTGTCGATCAGGGTGAACCCGAGATGGCCGATCCGCGCATCCGCGACGATCCGGTCGCGGGTCACCCCGGGCGTGGGATCGACCAGCGCCCGCCTCGCCCCCGCCAGACGATTGAACAAGGTGGACTTGCCGACGTTCGGTCGACCGACGATGGCGACGGTGAAAGGCATCGAGGTTACCGGCTGATACCAGGCTCACAGAGTTTGAACCTTTGTTCGCCCGGCATCATCCTTCTTTGGGG
>JBOHKK010000563.1:0-2453 GCA_050729115.1 Geminicoccaceae bacterium
CCTGCCGGGCGTGGACCACGTCGTCGGCCGCCGCCGCCAGCTCGGCTTGGGCGCCCGCCAGCTCGATCTCGAGCGAGGGCTGCTTGAGGTAGTACGGAAACATCAGGATGGCAATCAGCATGAACACCCCAAGCGCGGACGCAAAAATATCGAGGGCGGATATGGTCAACATCTCCAGAGGTTGTCGACGACCAATCCGCATCGCCAGTCAGTCGCTGTAAAGACGATTGATCAAGTTATCCAAGCAGTACTGGCCTGCCTGGTTCAGCGACCGCTCCTCGTAGGCCTGCACCAGGTGCTGAACCAGTACGAGCACCGCCGACAGGACAAGCGCCAGAAGAGTGGTGTCGAACGCGACGGCGAGCTGCTTGGTGAGCCCGGCGAGCAGCAATGGATCCTGCAGATCGGCCGCGCCGGCGTAGGCGAGCGCGAGCGAGATGCCCATGACCGTGCCGATGAAGCCGAGCGCCGGGATGACCCAGATGACGTAGCGGACCATGCTGTAGCGCAGATCGATCTCATGCAGGAACAGCTCGAGGCTCGAGTTCAGCAAGGCGTTGGCCTGATCCACCGACCGGGTGGTCTGGAACTGCGTCACCACGCGGTGGATGAGCCGCGGCAGAAAGCGATCGTGAGAGGGCGAGTCGGCTTGGTTCGACGCCCGCGCCAAAGCATAGATCCGGCGGAGCTCGGGGCCCTGGAGGAGCGTGGTCTCGTCCTCGGGAAGATAACCTTTGCGCAGCTCGGCGCGCTCCGCCCTGGCGTCGCGCGCGCGCACGATCAGCTCGCCGGCGCCGAGCCCGAAGACCAGCCAGGTGAGGTTCTGCACGGTCAACGGATAGGTCGACCGGCCCTTGTCGAGGAGGGTCACCGCCCAGCTTGCCGGAAGGAAGAGGTCGATCAGCTGAATCAAGAGAGCGGCGCCGGCGAGACAGGCGAGCAGGATCAGCGGATGGCTGTAGGCCCGCCAGATACGGGGTCCTTCTCGGGAAAGGGCGACCCCTGAGATCTCGGGAAGGTGAAGCATGACTCAAGGCCTTCGGCGTACGATCTCGCCGGTCGCCGGATCGCGGACGACCGGCCCGTGGATCCGGCCGCGCCCGGGGCCATCCCATGCCCCGCTTGCTGGCGCCGCGAACGGAGCATCCCCACTCCGGCGCAACAGGTCGCTCGCGGTGCAGCGGTGATCGCCCAGGCGGAGCGGCTCCTCCGGACCGACGAAAGCCTGGCGCACCGGATGCCAGCTCCCTGCGCCGTCCCCGATCTGCCGCCAGGTGCCGCCGGCGGTGGCGCAGTCGGTCAGGTACAGACGGCCGTCGTCGGTCAGCACCAGCTCGGCATGGTGCGGGGCGACCGACGCGTCGGCGATCACCACGTCGGCCGACGGGCTGCGTCCGATGACGAGCGTCCTCAGCTCGGTTCCTCCGTCGGGTCCGATCTCATGGCGCGTGCGCGTCCAGGAGTTGCGGGTCGGCGTTGCCGGTGAGCTCGTTGTCGGTGAGCTCCGCCGCGCCCTCGGCGCCGATGACGATGCCGTTGCCTTGATTGTCGGCGACGGCATTGGCTTCGAGCACGGCGCGGCCGCCCTCGACGATCAGCACGCCGTGCTCGGCGCTCTCGCGAACGACGTTGCCGGCCAGATGTGCGTCGCCGCCTGCCGTGATCACGACCCCCGACAACCGGCTGCCGACGATGAAGTTGCGCTCGAAGCGTCCTTTGCCGTGGTCGTAGACGAACACGCCGGCACCCGCGGCCCGCTCGATCGTGTTGTCGACCACCGCCGGCGCGGCGCCGCTGGTGACCTCGATCCCGGAGGTCGCGCTCGAGCTGATCCGGTTGCCCTCGATTCTGCCGGTGGCGCCCTCGGCGAACACCAGACCACCGCTGTCCTCGATCGTGTTGTCGATGACCGCCGGCGCGGCGCCGCCGCGCACGATCAGGGCCGAGCCGCCGACGTTCGCGAGCCTGTTCCGAGCGATCTGGGGCGCAGCCCCCGCGGTGACCACGATGCCATGGCCGCTGCCGCCCTCGATGAGATTGTCGGAAACCTGCGGCGCGCCGCCGCCCTGGATCAGGATGGCCGGGCCGGCGCCGCCGCTGATCTGGTTGCCTTCGACGCGCAGGCTCGATTGGACCAACAGCAGGCATGGCTCGGGGGCCGCCTCCGGGTCGTCGCCCTTCGCGCCGGCGAACCGCAACCCGGAGATCGACCCGCCTGCGCCTGTGGCGAGCACGCAGGCCCCCTCGCTCGGCGCGATCAGGGGAGCGTCTCCAGGTACCGCCGGCACCAGATGGACCGCCCGGTCGACGGTCAGGCTTTCGTCGTAGGTCCCGGGGCGGATGGCGATGGTCGCGCCCTCGCCGGCGCGCGCGATGGCGTCGGCGATGGAGAGAGCGTCGCCGCCGCCGGCCGGGTCGACCACCCAGTCGGTCTTGAGGTGACGCTCGTAGAG
>JBOHKK010000564.1:0-2449 GCA_050729115.1 Geminicoccaceae bacterium
GCCCGCACCGATCGCGGTGGTCGGTGCGGAGCGGCACGCCAACCCCGCGCGCGATGCCGATCCTCGCAGGGTCGGTGTTACAGCACGACGGTCTGGCCGCCGCGCGCGAGCAGCGTGGCAAGGCCGCCCGGCTGCAGCCCGAGGTCGGCTCTGAGTTCGCCCGGCTCCAGCCCCAATGCGCGCATTCCCATCTCGCACACCATGAACTCGACCTCGAGCGCGCGGCAGGCCTCGAGCAGCTCCTCGAACCCGGCGACGCCGCGCGCCCGGTAGCGGGCATCGAGGGCGCCGCCGTCGGCGGCCTCCGGCGGGGCCGGGTCTGCGACCGGCAGCCGCATCCACCCGGGCCGCCCCTGCGCGTCCTCGGCGATGAAGGCCCGCAGGCCGCCCAGGGTGACGAACAGCGTGACCGGCCGCTCGAGCGCCGCCGCCGTGCTGGCCACGCAGAGCGCATAGTGCACCCGCTCGAAGTCGCCGCTCAGCAGCACCACGCTCAGGCGCTCGCGCTCAGCCACGGCCCTCGACCGAACCGAACATCGGCATTTCCCCTTCGCCGCCGGGTCGCGCCGATGATATGCCTCACCCGCGGTCGGCACCATAGCGCGCCGACGGCGCCCGTGCCGGGCGGCGCGCGATCCCCTTGGCCGTCGGCCCGGCCTGGTCCGATCAGCGACCCATGACGGCGGCGATCCGGTCGCTGAGCGCCTCGGCGTTGAAGGGCTTCACGATGTAGGCGTCGGCGCCTGCCTGCTCGGCCTGGGCGACGCGATCCTTGCGATTCTCGGCGGTGATCATGATGAACGGCAGTGCCCTGAGCTTTGGATCGGCCCGGACCTGTTGCAGCAGCTCGAGGCCGCTCATCGGCTCCATCATCCAGTCCGAGATCACCAGGCCGAAGGGCTTCTCCCGCAACCTGGCCAGGGCGCTCGCCCCGTCGGCGGCGTCCTCGATGTCGTCGAAACCCAGTTGGTGGAGCAGGTTGCGGACGATCCGGACCATCGTCTTGTAGTCGTCGACCACCAGAATCGGCGTGCTCTTGTCCACGGCCATGGCGCGCTGCGCTCCTCGAACAAGACCGGCTGCTCGAGCCGTGCCTGGAGGATGACGTTAGCCGGGTATGGTTAAGGCACGGTTAACACGGCGTTACCACACGACCAGCAGCGTATTTGCGTCGCACCCGGCCACAACGCGCGGTCGCGCGGCCAGGCCCTGCGGGGTGTTGGCGTGGGTTCCGTCACAGCCGATCCGTCGACGGCAGCGCCTGCGACTCGAGTTTTTCTGTGCGTGGTCAGTCTGGTAAAGTGGGCGGCCGGTCGAACCGGGTCACTGCCGTTCACGAAGAGCCAGCGCCCTGCCCGGCTCACGGTGATCCGGCAACCTCGACGCCCGCGCGACAGGTGGAGGTACCATGCTCCTGCCCGAGGCGCCACCCAAGCCCGAGCCGATCTGGCTCGAGGCTCTGGCGCGGGAGACCTTGATCGCGATGCTCGAGGCCGGGCGCGAAGTGCTGGAGTGGCGGCGCATCCTGGCCAAGACCGGGGACAACATGGTCGGCGTCGTCCTCAGGCAGGAAGGCCCGTTCGACGTTCTCGATCACTACCCGAAGGGCGACGTGTTCGACCCGGAAAGCCACGCCCAGTGGTACTATCACGCCCACGACAAGAAGGAGCGGCCGGGCGAGCACGGCCATTTCCACACCTTCATGCGCGGCGGCGGCATGCCCCCGGGCATCGAGCCGGCGGCGCTGCCGGACTTCCAGCCCAAGGAGCACAAGCACGACCTGGTGTCCCACCTGGTCGCGGTGTCCATGGACCGGAGCGGTTGGCCGATCGGGCTGTTCACCACCAACCGCTGGGTCACCGGCGAGACCTGGTACGCCGCCCGCGACGTCGCCGCCATGCTGGATGGCTTCGACATGAGGATGGACAAGCCGTCGTGGTCGGTGAACCGCTGGCTGACCGGCATGCTCCGCCTGTTCCGGCCGCAGATCGAGGAGCTGCTGCGGCAGCGCGACGGGCGGGTGCGCGCGTGGCGACGGCAGTACCCGGACGTCAACACCTACGAGGATCGCCGGCTCGAGGTGACCTCGCAGCTGCCGATCGACGTCGAGGCCCAGGTGCACATGCTCGAGCAGCGTCTGCGGACCTAGTGCACGGAAGCATTCGCTCGTTTCCCTCGTCATTGCCGGGCTTGACCCGGCAATCCACTCTGGAGGCAGCGCCTGCTTTGCGGGTGGATGCCCGGATCAAGTCCACGGCTGTCCGGTTGAGCGCAAGCGATAGAAGGAGAGCCGATTGTGCGCTACCTTTCGTTGTCATGCGCGGGCTTGACCCGCGCATCCACAGCTCGATCGAGCGAAGTCGTCGCCCATTGGGGGCCGTGGATTGCCGGGTCAAGCCCGGCAATGACAATTTTAGGTTGCTGCAATGCTCGTCATGCTCACCTAACG
>JBOHKK010000565.1:0-2449 GCA_050729115.1 Geminicoccaceae bacterium
GCCGCGGCGCGGGCCGCGGCCTCGCCGCTCGCGCGGGCGCCATGCACGGTGCCGAAGGCCTCGAGCGAGCAGGCCTCGCCGGCGAAGAACACGCGTCCGGCCAGCGGCTCGGCCAGGAGCGGCCGCAGGTGCGCCATGCCCGGGAGCGCGCACGAGTAGCCGCCCAGGATGTCGGGATCCCGCACCCAACCGGTCGCGGCGGCGGCGCGGACCTGCTTGCGGAGATCGGCGCCGAACACCTGGGCGAGCTGGTCCGTGGCGAACGCCACCATCGCCCGCGGCCCCGCGGCCTCGAGCTCGGCGGCGAAGCGGCCGCCCAGGTAGCCGATCGCGAGGTTGCGACCGAACGTGCGGAGCTCGAACCGGATCGCTTCGTGGGTGCGGTGCTCGATGTGCAGGTGGTACGGGCCGGCCGGACCCGGCAGCTCCCCGTCGAGCGCGAGCGCGACCTTGTTGGCCTCGCCGAGCGGGATTGCCGCGAGCGCCTCCTGCTTCGACGACGGCAGCGGCGGCGCGAAGGCGATCCGGCCACTTGCCAGCACGTTGGTCGAGGCGGTCACGATGACCGTCCGGCCGCGCAGGGCGCCACGCGCCGTCTCCACGACGACCTCGCGGCCGCCCCAGCGGATCCGCTGCGCGCGGGTCGAACGCTCGACCGGCAGGCCCTGGCCGAAGCGGGCGACCAGGGCGCCGAACCCGTCGACCACCCGCCAGTTGCCGCCGCTCATCTCGTAGCGGGCGTAGTCGAGGGTCGACACGCGCTCCGGATCGGCGCCGCTGAGCGCCGCCGACCATGAATCGAACATCGCGCGAAAGCGCGGGTGCGGCGGGATCACCTCCGATGCCGCCACGTCCAGCCCCGCGGCGCCGGCGGCCGCGATCGCGGCGAACGCTCGGGCATAGTAGGCGTCGAGCTCGGCCTGGAGGTCGGCGCCGGCCCAGCCGCCGCTCCACAGCCGGCGCGGCAGCGTGGTCCGATCGTAGGCGAAGCCTTCGGCATCGGCGAAGGCGGTGAACGGATTGTGGCTCGCGTGGTGCAGCCAGTGGGCGCCGCGGTCCCACGGCACGCCGAAGGTGGCGCCCTCGGTGTGCGCCCGGCCGCCGATCCGGCCCTTCGCCTCCAGCACCACGACCGTGAGGCCGGAGGCGAGCGCGGTGCGCGCCGCCGCGAGACCGGCGGCGCCCGCGCCGACCACCACCAGGTCGAAGACCGCTCTGCTCATCCGAGGCGACACCGATGCGGCACATCCCAGGCGCATCTTCCAGGCGATGCCGCAGCCAGGTCAATGTCGTTGATTCGCGGGTCCGTGGCGACCGCGATGCCGGGAGCATGACGGCGTCACGGCCGATCGGGCCCAAGGCGCCGTCATCCATGGCGGCGCTCGCGCCCGAACCGAAGCCACGTCCGGCGCGCCGGACCGGGCGTGAGCTGCCGAGGCTTGCCTGGCCGGTTCCGGGTCGCCAACTACAGGCGGACCGCGACCAGGCGGCCGACAGCAGGAGAAGCGAATGGCGCAGGGCGCCACCCGGGTCACCGTTGCCAACACCGGCCAGACGTTCACCTGCCCCGAGGGCGAGCTGATCCTGGATGCCGGGCTCGAGGCCGGGATCGGCCTGCCGCACAACTGCCGGGGCGGCGCCTGCGGCACCTGCAAGTCCCAGGTGCTGGACGGCGAGGTCGACCACGGCTGGGTGATGAGTTTCGCGATCAGCGACGAGGAGAAGGCTGCGGGCAAGTGCCTGATCTGCCAGTCCAGGCCGCTGACGCCGACCCTGGTCATCCGTACCGACAACGCGGTGGCGGGGGCGGAGGAGACGCCGCCTGCGCCGATCGAGGTGCGGGGGCAGGTGATCGCGGCCGAGCCGGTCACGCCGTCGATCCGGCGCCTGGTGATCGCGCTACCGCCGGACGTCCGGTTCCGCTACCGGGCCGGCATGCACGTCGAGGTCCGGACGCCCGGCGTCGCCAAGCCGCGTACCTACTCGATGGCCACGGCCCCGGACGACGACGGGCTGCCGCCCGACGGCCTGCTCGAGTTCTTCGTAACCCGCCACGAGAACGGCCAGGCGAGCGGCTGGTTGCACGGCGCCCTGCGCCTCGGCGCGGCGATCGACCTGCACGGGCCCTACGGCAGCTTCCGGCTGCCCCATGATGCCCGCGGTCCGGTGCTCTGCCTCGCCGGCGGCTCCGGTCTCGCGCCGGTCCTGGCGATCGTGCGCCGGGCGCTGGCTGGCGGCTATCCGGATCCGATCGAGCTGATCCTGTCGGCGCGCGACCGGAGCGAGGTGTTCGCGCTCGACGCGCTGCACGCGCTCAGCCGGCGGCATGGCAAGTTCAGCTATCGCGTCACCTTGACCCGGGCGCGCGAGGCGGCGCCGGGCTGGCGCCTCGGCCGCATTCCCGACTGGCTCGCCGAGGAGAGCCCCGATCTCGGGCGCTCCTGGGTGC
>JBOHKK010000566.1:0-2440 GCA_050729115.1 Geminicoccaceae bacterium
CAGCACCGCCGAGGCGATGCTGATGCCGAGCTCGAGGCCGATCAGATGGACCGGGCGCCACAGCGCCGCGATCTCGCCGCTCGGATCGGTGGTCAGGCCGTACTGATGAAAGCAGGCGGCGGCGTAGCCGGTCGGGGCCCGAAACGTCACGTAGACCCCCTGACGGAGGTCGCCGTGGACGCGGCGGCCGTCGCGCTCCAAATCGGAGATCACCTCGACCGTGCCCTCGCGCTCCAGCTGCCCGCCCTGCGCCGCGGGCCGCAGCACCCGGGCGAGGTCGTGGGTGCCGCAGGGGAAGAACGACAGGCCGCGGCTCTGCGGCTCGAGGCCGGTGGCGTTGGCGACCGCCGCCATCTCGATCGCCGACTTGGTGCCGTCGACGAAGCTGTTGAACATCTTGGGGTTCATGCCCGCCGCAGCGGCCGCGGCCGGGGCGATGCCGAAGTGGTCCCACACCGTCCCCGGGGTTGACTGGTGGAAATGCGGAAGGTAGCGGGTGCCCTTGCCGGCGCAGACCACGGCGAACCCGCAGGCGCGCGCCCAGTCGACCAGCTCGCAGATCAACGCCGGCTGATCGCCGTAGGCGAGGCTGTAGACCAGGCCCGCCTTCCTGGCCCGCTCGGCGAGCGCGGGGCCGACCAGGACGTCCGTCTCGACGTTGACCATCACCAGGTGACGCCCGTGCTCGATCGCCGCGAGGGCATGGCGCGCGCCCGCGCCGGGATCGCCGGTCGCCTCGACCACCACGTCCAGCCCCGGGGCGCCGATCAGCGCCATGCTGTCGTCGGTCAGATGGGTGCGCCCCGTGGCGCGCGCCGCATCGAGGTCGGGCGCAGCCATCTGCTCGTCGGGCCAGCCGGCAGCCTGCATGAAGCCGCGCGCCCGCGCCGGCTGCAGATCCGCCACCCCGAGCACATGCAACCCAGGGGTGAGGCGCGCCTGGGCCAGGAACATGGTGCCGAACTTGCCGGCGCCGACCAGGCCGACCCGGATCGGCGCGCCGGCGGCGGCGCGTTGCGCAAGCATGCGGTGGAGATTCATGACCTACCCTGAAAACGGCTTGTTCCGCGCCGCCTCCCAAGCGTCGCCTGCGTTGTTTGCCAACCCTGATTGCCGTGGCACCTTAGGCCACGATCGGCGTCCCTCCAAGGGGTGTCGTCGCGCCCTCGGCCTCGGCGTGCGACTCCATGCCGTCCATCCGCCGCATCCGGCCGATGGCGAAGGTCGAGAAGCGCTCGTCGTCGCGGACGGCGCTGCTCGAGCGGGGTTGCGCACCAGGACGGCGTCAGGCCGCGGCCGGCTCGAGCAGGCAGTCGTCGGGCAGGGCCGCGATCGGCGCGAAGTCGCGATGCGCGATCCACGCCGGACGCTGGAAGCGGCGGATGTGATTGTCGACGTGGCAGGCGCTGATGTAGACGATCGTCCGGTGCCACGGCGACAGGTTGCTCGGCGAGGCGTGCACCAGATTGCCGTGGAACATCAGGACCGAGCCGGCCGGGCCCTTGGGTGCGACCAGGCCGCCGTCCTCGACCAGCGCCCGAATGGTGGCGTGATCCAGGGTCCATAGCGGGTACGAGGTCGTGGTCACGTCGTGCCCCGCCTCGAGGACGCCTCGCTTGTGGCTCTTCGGGATGAGCATCAGCGGGCCGTTGAACTCGGTGACGTCGTCCAGGAACAGGGCGACGTTCATCGCCCGCGCCTCGGGCATGTCGTCGTCGCGTTGCCAGGTGCCATAGTCCTGATGCCACTGCCAGACGTCGCCGTCGAACGCCGCCTTGGCGTTGATCTTGAACTGGTGGATGTAGACCGGGCCGCCGAGGAGCTGCTCGACCGGGCCGATCAGCCGCGGGTGCCGGGCGAGCCGCCCGAACAGGTCGTTGTAGGTGTGGGCGGCGAACGCCGTGCGCGGCGTCGTGCCGTCCTTCTCGCGCACCACCTCCGGCCGCTGCTGCGCCAGGATCTCCGGCACTTCGCGCCGCAGGACCTCGACCTCCGCACTGGCGAACACGCCCGGCAGGAACAGGTAGCCGGCGTCGGTGAACTGCTCGATCTGGTCGTTGCTGAGCGTCATGATCTTCCCTCCCGTCGCCGTTCGTCAGGCCGCCGCCTCGGCGCGCCCCGGCCCGGTCATCAGCCGCTGCCAGGTCTGATCGCCCGCCCGCCTGGCGTGCTCGCGGGCGAGGCGTTCGGCGCGCGCGGCGTCGCCGCCCTCGATGGCGGCCAGGATCGCGGCATGCTCGTCCCAGATGCGCGCGTGCAGCGTCGGGTCATCGAGGACGACGTCGATCGCCCGGCGGATGTGGCTCCACTGCTGGCGCGCGATCTCGACGATCACCGGGTTACCAGCGAGCTCGTTGACGAGACCGTGAAAGGCGAGGTCGGCATCGGCCATCGCCGGCTTGTCGCCCGCGGCCACGGCGGCCCGTCCTTGCTCGAGGAT
>JBOHKK010000567.1:0-2432 GCA_050729115.1 Geminicoccaceae bacterium
CCCTTGGGGTGGTTGGGAGGGGGAGCGGGCTGGTGCGAGCTGATCGAAAAATGCGCTAAGTCGCGTAGTCGGGCTCCTCGCGATCGAGCAGGCGCCTGAGCGCCGCGAAGTGCACCTCGGCGTGGCCGTCGTAGCGGTCGAACTCGGCGCGCGTGCGCCGCACCTCGTCGTCCGGGACCCGCTTGAGCGGGCGGCCGGTGGCCATGGCGAGGACCTGGTTCTGGCAGGCCCGCTCTAGGTAGTAGAGGTCGTCGAAGGCGGCGCCGACGCTCGCCCCGGCGGCGAGCACGCCGTGATTCGCCATGAACATGATCTGCCTGTCGCCCAGCGCCGCCGCGATCCGGTCGCCCTCGATGGCGTCCAGGGCGAGGCCGCCGTAGTCGTCGTCGTAGGCGATCCGGCCCACGAAACGCAGCGCATTCTGATTGATCGGCTCGAGGCGGGCGCCCTCGACCGAGGTGAGCGCCGTGGCGTAGGGCATGTGGGTGTGCAGGATGCAGCGCCGGTCGGGCCGGGCGAGGTGCAGGCGGCCGTGGATGTACAGCGCCGAGGCTTCGACCTCGCCGTCGCCGGCGAGGACGGCGCCCTCGACGTCGATTCTCAAGAGGTCGCACGCGCGCAGCTCGGCGAAGTGGCGGCCGTAGGGATTGACCAGGAACTCCCGGCCATCGTCGGTCAGCGCCAGGCTGAAGTGGTTGCACACGCCTTCGTGAAAGCCGAGCCGGACCGCCAGGCGAAACGCCGCCGCCAGCTCGACCCGTCCGACCCGCTCGCGATTGTCCATGGACTCCCTCCGCGGCTTCGGGCGTAATCTAGCGGGGACGACCAACGATCACCAGCGCGCGGCGCCTGCCCAGCCCTTCTCCGAGAGCTCCAGGGCCACGCGGCGAGGAGGGAGCAGCGCCATGCGAGGACGAATTCTGGGCGCCGCAGCGGTTCTGTGGTTGACCGGCTGTGCGCAGGATCCGCTCGCCCGGCACAACGTGTACTGGGGCCTCGGCCCCTTCGACCCGCCCACGGGCCCGCTGGTCGCGGTGTTGGCGACCGCCAGCGACACGCCGGCCAAGCAGGGGCTGCTGTACACCTCGATGCGCGATGCCGAAGTGGCCGCGGTGTATGCCGGGCGGGCGCTCGCCCGGCTCGACGAGCCCGGCGAGACCGAGAGCGCGCTCGGCGAGGTGGTCTATGCCATCGAACCGGCCGAGGCGCCGGCATGGGACGCCAAGGACTATGGCTTCGTGCCGGGCTGGGCAAGCCACGGCTACGGCCTACGGCGGGCGCTGAATCGCATGGCGGCGGAGCTCGCTGCCGCGAGCGATGAGGGACCGGCCGCTGCGGCACTGCGCCAGCACGTGCCGCCCGCGCTACGCTGCACCGAAAACACGCAGGATCGGGCGGATCGGGTCCTGACGCTCGCCCGGGAGTTGCTGGCGGAAGGCGGCGAGGTCGCCCCGGTGCCGACCCTGGAGCAGATCAACGAGATCGCCGAAGCGCTCAATCGCGGGGTGCCGGCGCCAGGCGAGAGCGGCTGCGGGTTGCGGGAGGTCGAGCGCCAACTGAATCAGGTCGTGCCCGCGCCGCGAACCAGCTGACCGGCGGCGCTTCGACCAGGGCCGACGAGCCTCGGTTCCTCGATCTCCGCGAGAAACGCGCTGGTGAGCGTCGGCGCGCCGTGCCGCGCCAGGAGGTCGCCCGGCGGCCCGACATGGCGGAGCCGCCCCTGGTGGAGCACGGCAACCCGGTCGCACAGCCCCTCGTGATCGCTCGGGATGTGCGCGCTCAGCAGGATGGTGCGGCCGCGCGCGCGATAGGCCGAGAGCTGCCGTTTCAGCAGGCGCCGCGCATGGGGGTCGAGGCCGCTCAGCGGCTCGTCGAGAAGGAGGACCGGAAGGTCGGTGAGCAGCGTCGCCAGAAGGCCCAGCTTCTGGGCCATTCCCTTCGAGTAGCAGCGGATCGGGCGATCGAGGGCCGGCGGATCGAGCTCCAACTGCTCGGCCAGAAGGGTGGTCTCGGCGCGCTTGGCCCGGCGGCCGTGAAACAAGAGCGTCAGGCGTACGAAATCGTGGCCCAAGAGGTGGCCCGGCGGTTGGAAACGCTCCGGAAGGTAGGCCAGCCGGGAGCGGCTGCCGGGCAGATGATGCGGTTCGCCGAAGATCCGGATCGTCCCCGCATGCGGGGCGACCAGCATCAGGACCGACTTCAGCAGACTGGTCTTGCCGGCGCCGTGGCGACCCATCAGACCGAACGTCTCGTCCTGCCGGACCGCGAGCGTGAGGTCCTCGATCGCCGAGGTCGTGCCATAGCGCGTCCACAGCCCCTCGATCACGATCGCGTTCGCGGCGGCCGCGGTCATGGCAGGCTCGGCCCCGGGCCCGGCGCAGCGACGGGCGCGCCGCCGCCCGCCCGGGGCAGCCCGGCGACCGCAACGAGGG
>JBOHKK010000568.1:0-2418 GCA_050729115.1 Geminicoccaceae bacterium
GCGCTACACCACGCTCGGCATGGCGACCGATCAGGGCAAGACCGCGAACGTCAACGGTCTCGCCATTCTCGCCGAGGCGCGCGGGGATCCGATCCCCGAGGTCGGGATCACCACGTTCCGGCCGCCGTACACGCCGGTTGCGATCGGCAGCTTCGCCGGGCACGCGCGTGGCAAGCACTACCAGCCGATCCGGCGCACCGCGCTCCATGCCTGGCACGAGCGGCGCGGCGCCGTGTTCGTCGAGGCGGGGCCGTGGCTGCGGCCGCAGCACTATCCGCAGGCCGGGGAAGGCGTGGCCGAAGCGACCGCGCGCGAGGCGCGAGCCGTGCGGCGCGCGGTGGGCCTGTGCGACGTCTCGACGCTCGGCAAGATCGACCTGCAGGGCCCGGATGCCGCCGCCTTCCTCGATCGCCTGTACGTCAACGGCTTCTCGACGCTCAGGGTGGGCCGGGCGCGCTACGGGCTGATGCTGCGCGAGGACGGCATCCTGTTCGACGACGGCACGACCTCGCGCCTGGGCCAGGAACACTTCTTCATGACCACGACCACCGCCAGTGCGGCTGCGGTGCTGGCGCACATGGAGTTCCATGCCCAGACGGTGTGGCCGGAGCTCGACGTGCAGTTCTGCTCGGTGACCGAGCAGTGGGCGAGCATCGCCCTTGCCGGTCCGAGGTCGCGCGCGGTGCTGGCTCGCGTCGTCGACGGCTTGGATGTGAGCAACGAGGCGTTGCCGTACATGGGCGTGGCCGAGACCACGATCCGTGGGGTGCAGGCGGGGATCTTCCGGATCAGCTTCTCGGGCGAGCTCGCTTACGAGATCAACGTGCCGGCCGGCTACGGGGAGGCGGTCTGGGAGCTGCTGATGGCCGCGGGCGGCGAGTTCGGCATCGTGCCGTACGGCATGGAGGCGCTCGGCGTGCTGCGCATCGAGAAGGGCCATGTCGCCGGCCCGGAGCTGGACGGCCGCACCACCGCCCGCGACCTCGGGCTCGACCGCATGCTCAGCGCCAAGAAGGCCTTCATCGGCCAGAAGCTCATGGCACGGCCCGGGCTCAGCGATCCGACGCGGCCGGCTCTGGTCGGGCTGAAACCGCTCGCGCGCGGCCGCCGCCTGCGCGCCGGCGCCCATCTGGTCGAGGATGCGCGCCACGCGAGCGGCGCGACCAGCCTCGGCCACGTGACCTCCGTCGCCCGCAGCCCGACGCTCGGCCACTGGATCGCGCTCGCGCTCGTCTCCGGCGGCCCCAGACGCTTCGGGCAGCGGTTGTACGCGCTCGATCCGTTGCGGAACGAGACCGTGGCCGTCGACGTGGTGCATCCGGTGTTCGTCGATCCGGAAGGAGCGCGCGTCCGTGCCTGAGCTGCCCCGCCGCTCGCCTCTCGATGGCGCGCTCGAAGGCGGCCGTCATGGCGCCGCGCCGCCCGATGAGGCCGGCGTGGTGATCACCGAGCGCCGCGACCTGTCGCTCGTGCAGGTGATCGCGCGGCGCGGCAGTGAGCAGGCCTTGGCCGAGCGGCTCGGGCTCGATCCGGCGCCCGGGCAGGCATCCGGGATCCAGGCCGGCACGGCGCTCTGGCAGGCACCCGGCGCCTGGATGGTCGTCGCGCAAGGCCAGGAGGATGGGGCGCTCTGCCAGAGCCTGCGTGAGGAGCTCCGGGACCTCGCGGCGGTGATCGACCAGAGCCACGGCCGTGCCGTGCTGCGCCTCGCCGGCCGGTGCGCTCGCGACGTGCTTGCCAAGGGCTGCCGTCTCGATCTGCACCCCCGGGTGTTCCGGCCCCAAATGTGCGCGCAGACCGTGATCGCACGGATCGGCGTCCTTCTGCACCAGTGCGACGAGCGCCCGACCTACGACCTCTACGTGTTCGCCGGTTACGCGGTGGACTTCCTCGCGTGGCTGACCGCGAGCGCCGCGGAGTTCGGCTACCGGGTCGACGGGCGGTAATGGGCCACGAGAACGGTCGGTTCTGTCACTGCGCCCGCGTTCGGATCATGGAAAAGATTCCTCGGTTGTGCTATGGTGACGCCGGTGTCGCCGGCAAGCCACCGCGGTCGATCCCGATCATATCAAGGTCATCGTCCCGCTGAGCGCAGGTTCGCGGCGGGGCGGGATTACGTCGATGCTAGCGGCGGGCAGGCGGGAGCCCAGGTTGGCTCGCGAATCCAAACGAACCCGAGGAGATCTTGCGGATTCAACCACTTAGCAAAAGCGCGCAGGCCAACGAACCCGGGTTCGCGCTCGCCGCGCTCTCGATCCGCCGACGTCGCCAGGACTGCAGACGAGTGAACCGCGACGTCGGTCTGCAGGCCGGGCTAACTCCAGAGCGGAGGAGGTTCGGGCCGAAGAGGCCGCCCGCCAGCATCGGCGCCGGCGGGCGACCAGATCCGCTCAAAGCGCCAGGAGCACGAGCCCGAGC
>JBOHKK010000569.1:0-2407 GCA_050729115.1 Geminicoccaceae bacterium
TGCCCATGGCGCGCAACCTGCTGAAGGCGGGACATCAGCTGGTGGGCTTCGACGTCGTCGGCGCGGCGCTCGATGCCGGGGTGGCGGCGGGCGCGAGGGCCGCCGGCTCGGCGAGCGCCGCCGCCGCGGGCGCCGAGGTGGTGATCACCATGCTGCCGGAGGGCCGGCACGTCCGCGAGGTCTACCTCGGCGCCGACGGGATCGTCGCGCGCGCCGATCCGCAGAGCCTGTTGATCGATTGCTCCACGATCGACATCGACAGCGCGCGCCTGGTCAACCAGGCGGCCGCGGAGCGCGGGCTCGAGGTGCTCGACGCCCCGGTGTCCGGTGGCGTCGCCGGCGCCGAGAACGCGACGCTCACCTTCATGGTCGGCGGCAGCGAGGCCGGCGCAGCGCGCGCCCGCCCGATCCTGGAGCTGATGGGCAAGACGGTGGTGTACACCGGGCCGTCGGGCACCGGCCAGGCCGCCAAGATCTGCAACAACATGCTGCTGGCGATCTCCATGATTGGCGTCTGCGAGGCCTTCGTCCTCGCCGAGCGCCTGGGGCTGCCGGCCGACAAGCTGTTCGAGGTGAGCAGCCGGTCGTCCGGCCAGTGCTGGGCGCTGACCGGCTATTGCCCGGTGCCCGGGCTGGTGCCGAGCTCGCCGGCGAACCGGGAGTATCAGGCCGGCTTCACCGCCGCCATGATGGCCAAGGATCTGCGTCTGGCCCAGAACGCGGCGCAAAGCGTCGATGCGCCGACCCCGATGGGCGCGCAGGCGCGCGCGCTGTACGCGCTGTTCGCGAACCGGGGACATGGCGGGCTCGATTTCTCGGCAATCATCAGGATGATCGCTGGGAATCTGTAAACAAAGGTTGCAAACTCGCCGCTGACATGCTCGTTATTCGCTAGGTAGGGGCCGCGAGCCGGGAATTCGAGGCGACCGTGAAACAGAGCTATCTAGAGACGATCCGTTTGATCGAGCGCCTGCACCGTCGCTTCCTCGATGTCATCAAGACCGAGCTCGATCGTCTCGGGATCGAGGACATCAACAACGTGCAGACGCTGATCCTCTCGAACATCAGCAACGAGCAACTGACCGTGGGCGAGCTGACCGCACGCGGTTACTATCTCGGCTCGAACGTGTCCTACAACGTGAAGAAGCTGGTCGAGAACGGCTATCTGAATCAGGAGCGCTCGCCCCACGATCGGCGCATGACGCGCGTGCGCGTGTCGGAGAAGGGGCTGGAGCTGTGCGAGCGGATCGACCAGCTCTACCAGAACAACGCCGCCGAGCTGGAGCGCGAGGTGGTGGGCCAGGAGCAGCTCGCGGCGGCCAATCAGGTGCTGAGCGCTCTGGAGCGTTACTGGAGCAACTACATCGCCTATTCCCGCTGATCGTGCGCAAGGGAGCCACGCGGCGCCCCTTGCGCCACGGGCCGCTCGCGCGCCCTCGCGATGACGCTGCGCAGGCGGGTGGCGCTTGCGCGCCCCGGTTCCATGCGCCGGGGTCGGCCCCGTCGGTGGCAACTGATACCGGGCCACAAGGTTCGTTCACCCGGTATTATCGACCAGCGACCGCTTTGGCGGCCGGATCCGGGTCGGGGCGATCCGGGTCGGGGCGATCCGGGTCGGGGCGATCCGGGTCGGGGCGATCCTGGTCGGGGCGATCCGGGTCGGGGCGATCCTGGTCGGGGCGATCCGGGTCGGACGGTCCGGCCGGCCGGTCGGAGCGCTCGACGCCTTGGCCATAGTCCTCGGGGTTCTGCGCCAGAAAGTGCCGCTCCTCGGGCGTGCTCGACCGCCCCAAGATCGCGTTCCGATGGGGAAATCGCCCGAACCGGCGGATGATCGCCAGATGGCCCTGGACGTAGACCAGGCCTTCGTCCAATCCGGCGGCTTCGAACAACGCCAGGGCGCGCGCCTGATCGGCGAGCCGCTCGCTGTGCGAGAACGGCAGATACAGGAACTGCTTCTGCTCGGGCGGCAATCCCCGATCGAGGCCTTTGCTGACGGCTCGCTTCGCGACCTCGAGGGCCTTGTGGTCGGTGGCGTAGGCCCGCGGCGTGCCGCGAAACATGTTGCGCGGCATCTGATCGAGCAGCACGCACAGCGCAAGACAACCCTTTGGGCTCTGCGCCCAAGGGCTCAGCTCGCCGACCGCCGCGCGCGCGGACGGAGCGGCGAAGCGGTTGCGGATCTCCTGATCGAATTCTGGTGTCGGCGCGAACCACTGCCGCCTGCTCTCTTCAGAAAACCAGAAGGTCAGGACCTCCGCGATGCCGTGCATGATCCTCCCCTACCGCGCGGCCAGCACGGTTCGACGAGCTGATACCGGGCTCACAAAGTTTGAACCTTGGTTCGCCCGGCATCATCCTTCTTTTCGGGCGCTCGGCCGACCAACCAACCCCGCGCGCGATACCG
>JBOHKK010000570.1:0-2398 GCA_050729115.1 Geminicoccaceae bacterium
ATGACCTATGATCTCGGTTACATCGACCTGGAGCAGCGAACCCTGCAACCCCTCGACAACCCCTTCGGCCCGAGGTTGTCACCCTTGTCTTAGGTACAAAACGTCACCCATCTCTCCGGGTCGGACAGAAGCGGTTTGGTGCGCACGGCGGGACTCGAACCCACGACCTCTTGCTCCGGAGGCAAGCGCTCTATCCGGCTGAGCTACGCGCGCACGCCATGAGAGATGGTGATTTACCGGGGCTTCGCCAGTAGCGCAATACCGCTGGCGCCGCCCGGGTCACGCGCCTCGGCCGCGGCTACGGCTCCGGCCGGCACATCAAGAAGGCTTGGTGTCAGGGCTGGGCCGCGACACTCGCGCCCGTTGCGCGGCCTGAGCAAACCGGTCATCAGTTCGACCTCGCACCGCTGATGCGAACCAAAGTGAGGCCATCGGGATCCCCCCATGCTCGAGCTCCTGACCGACCCACAGGCCTGGATCAGCCTGGCGACACTTTCGGTGCTCGAGATCGTTCTCGGCATCGACAACATCATCTTTTTGTCGATCGTCTCGGCGCGGCTGCCCGAGCATCAGCAGGCGACCGCGCGGCGGATCGGCCTCGCGCTTGCCCTGCTGGCGCGCGTCCTGCTCCTGCTCAGCCTGACCTGGATGATCGGGCTCACCCGGCCGATCTTCGCGATCGGCGAGTTCGAGGTGTCCTGGCGCGACATCGTGCTCGCCGGGGGCGGCCTGTTCCTGATCGTCAAGGGCACGATCGAGACGCACCACATGCTCGAGGGTTCCGGCGGCGAGAGCGTGGCCGGCACGGCGAGCTTTGCCGCCGTGATCACGCAGATCGTACTGCTCGACCTGGTGTTCTCGCTCGACTCGGTGATCACCGCGATCGGCATCGCCGAGCACGTCCCGATCATGGTCGCTGCGATCGTGATCGCCATGGCGGTCATGCTGCTCGCCGCCGAGCCCACCGCGCGCTTCGTCAACGCCCACCCCACGGTCAAGATGCTGGCGCTGTCGTTCCTGCTGCTGGTCGGAGCGGCGCTGGTCGCCGACGGCATGCACTTCCACATCCCGCGCGGCTATCTCTATTTCGCGATCGCGTTCTCGATGGGGGTCGAGTCGCTCAACCTGCTGGCCGCCCGCGCCCGCCGCGGTCGGCGTTCCAGGCCCCGGGACGCGGCCTGAGGCCTGGCAGCGCCTGCTACGAGCTGCCACCGACGGGACGACCCACGAGCGCGGGTGCCGAACCGCCGGTCGCCGCCGGCGTCATCGCGAGGGCGCGCGAGCGCCCGTGGCGATCCAGGAGCGGGTCTGGATGGCTTCGTCGCTGCGCTCCTCGCAATGACGGTGCCGGGCGCAATGACGGTGCCGGGCGCAATGACGGTGCCGGGCGGGGCGACCAAGTTCCTTTCCAGGCCCGAGACCGCGACGATCGGGCTGAGCGATGGCTCGACCAAGATTACCGAATTGTCCGGCGCCTGGCGCCATCTGGCGCGATCACCGGGTCTTGCGGATCCAAAACGTGAGCTCGCCGTCGTGCTCGGCGTGCTCGATCAGCTCGTGGCCGGTCGCGGCGCAGAACGCCTGAAAATCCCGGACCGTGCCCGGATCGGTGGCGAGCACCCGGAGCACCTCGCCGGGGGCGACGCTCTGCATGGCCTTGCGCGCCCGCAGCACCGGCAGCGGGCATTTGAGGCCGCGCGTGTCGAGCATGGTGTCGGACATGCGCGCCACTTGGTGATCGGACTGACCCGATGGGCATGATGCCATTCGCGTCCCAAGTGCGCTACACTAGGTTCTGTTGACACCTAGTGCTGTTCGGTATCTGACGGTGATCGACCCTCATGGCACGGGCTCTGATCGACGACTGCTTCGCGCACCACCCGGACCGGCTGAGGGCGGCCCAGGCGCTCGAGCTGCTGAAGGCGGCGGTCGGGCCGGTCGTGGACCGCGAGACCGTCGCGCTCGCGCAGGCGCACGGCCGCATCCTGGCCGAGCCGGTGATCAGCCCGCGCGACGTCCCGGGCTTCGACAACGTCGCGGTCGATGGCTTCGCCTTCGCCCACGGCGACCTCGCCGCGGCGGGACCCACCCGGCTCGATCTGGTGCCCGGGCGCGCCGCCGCCGGCCATCCGTTCACCGGGCGCCTGCAGCGCGGCGCGGCGCTGCGGGTCCTGACCGGGGCGCCGATGCCCGAGGGCGCCGATTGCGCCCTGATGCGGGAGGACGTCGAGCTCGACGGCGATGCCGTGGTGATCCCGCCGGGGGTGAAACGCGGCGCCAATCGGCGCACCGCCGGCGAGGACGTGCGCGCGGGGCAGGTGGCGCTCGAGCCCGGCATCCGGCTCCGGCCGCAGGACGTCGGCGTCGCCGCGACCTTCGGGCGCGACCGGCTCGAGGT
>JBOHKK010000571.1:0-2392 GCA_050729115.1 Geminicoccaceae bacterium
GGCGAGGGGCGGCTGCGGCGCCGCTGCCGCGCGCTCGCCGCTCGGCCGTCGTGGCGTCCCGAGCATGGCGGCAAGCGCCACCAGGGCGGCGAGCAGCAGGGCGGTGAACCCGTAGCCATAGGTCAGATGATCGACGCCCATGGCGATTTGCAGGTCGCTCACGTGCGCGATCAGCACCAGCCCGGCCGCGCGCAGGCCGTTGCCGACGATCGAGAGCGCGATCGCGGCGAGCACGAACAGCAGGCGATGCCACCAGGTGCGAAAGAACAGAGCGGCGAGCAGCACGCCGAGCGCGAAGGACGCCAGCAGAAAGCGCAGACCGGCGCAGGCCTCGGCGACGTGAAAGGTCGCGCCGGGAATGCGAATCAAGAGGCCATCGAGCCGGACCGGAACGCCCAGCGCCTCGAGCAGGCCGACCGCGAAGGCGGCCGTGAGCGCCTGGAGCGGCGCGATCAGGCGATCCCCGAGCGGCACCGCCAGATAGAGATAGAACACAGGAAAAGCGATCTGCCGGAAGACGGCGGGGCCGAGGATCACGAGCGCCGCCGCCTGCAGGAGCGCGACGAACGCCAGCTGCTCGACCACCAGCGCCGAGATCACCTGCCCGACGGTCGCGAGGAGCGCCGCGGCGCCGATCAGCGCCAGTCCCCACGGCCAGGGCCGTGGCGCCATCTGCCGCAGTGCCGCGCGTCGTTGCCAGAGCAGGAAGCCGACCACCGGCACCACCAGCATGCCGTAGCCGTACGTCGCCGAGCCGGTCCAGGTGGCCGCGGCCGCGACCAGCGCGGACCGATGCAGGAACGCCGCGGCCCCGCCGACCGCGACCAGGCCTGCGATCGCCCAGGCCCACCCGCTGCGCGCCGCCACCGGCACGGCGACGCCGGGCGACGCCGCGGCCAAGTGCTCGGCGGATGACGTTGACACGCGCGCCCCCTACGGTTGGGCGAATCCGGCCGTCATTCTACGGCGAGGCGGCCGGTGCGCCAAATCCATTGGGACAGCCCAGCCCCGTCGGCGCCTGGCGGTCGAAGCGCGCGCCTCGCAGACGGCGTCAGCCGCCGGCGATCTTCGGGATGACGTGGACCTCGCTTGCGGGCGGGATCGGCTCCAGCCAGGCGTCCTGATAGATCTCGCCGTCGATGGCGACCGCTACGCCCTCCGCCAGATGCGGCTCGAGCGCGGGAAAGCGGTCGCCGAGCAGGCGCAGCAGCTGGCGGATGTTGCTCACCTCGAGCTCGAACTCGCGCTCACCGCCGGTGAACTGCGTGAGCCCTTTGGTGAGCACCACCCGCGCCATCGCGTCAGGCCTTGGCGATCCGGGGTCGATCGAGGGGTCGTGCCATCGCCATCCTCCATCACGCCCTTGCCAGCGCCTCGATCAGCACCGCGACCAGCACGCCGACCAGAACCACCTGAATACCGAACACCGTCAGCACGACGCGCCAGATCGTGCCGATCAGATCGGCGCGCAGTGTCTCGAGTCCAGTGCGCAGCGTCTGCAGCTCGGCGCGCAGGAAGTCGCGGCTGACCAGGCCGGTATCGGGATGATCGATCTCGTCGACCAGGGCCTCGGCCATGGCGACGCGGTCGTCGCCAGCGTCCTGCCAGCGTCTTGCCAGCCTGGCCGCGTTCATCGCTTCTCCCGCCGTCTCAGCCGCCGCCGTTCGCCCGCGCCGCGTCGATCGCCTTCAGGACCTTGGGCGGCGACATCGGCAGCTCGGTGAAGCGGATGCCGGTCGCCTGCTCGATCGCGTTGGCGATCGCGGCCATGGGCGGCACGATCGGGGTCTCGCCCACCCCGCGCACGCCATAGGGATGGCGCGGGTTGGGCACCTCGACGATCACCGTGTCGATCATCGGCACGTCCGAGGCGACGGGCATGCGATAGTCGAGGAAGCCCGGGTTCTGCAGCCGGCCGTCCTCGCCGTAGATGTACTCCTCGTTCAGCGCCCAGCCGATGCCCTGCACCGCGCCGCCCTGGTACTGGCCCTCGACGTAGCTGGGGTGGACCGCCCTGCCGGCGTCCTGGACCACCGTGTAGCGCAGGATGGTGACCCGCCCGGTCTCCTGGTCGACCTCGACGTCGACCAGGTGGGTGCCGAAGCTCGGACCGGCGCCCTGGGCGTTGATGTGGGCATGCCCCGCGATCGGCCCGCCGGTCTTGCCCGCCATCTTCGCGATATCGGCGAGCGCCATGGGTTCGAAGTCGCCGACGTTGCTGGAGGCGGGCCTCGCGTACCCGTCCTCCCACTTCACGGCGTCCTCCGGCACCTCCCAGATCCTGGCGGCGCGCGCGCAGGCCTCCTTGATCAGCGCCTGCGCCGCCGCCTTGACCGCGACGCCGTTCGAGAAGGTCGAGCGGCTGCCGCCGGTCAGGACGTTGTAGCCGAGC
>JBOHKK010000572.1:0-2373 GCA_050729115.1 Geminicoccaceae bacterium
GACCCCCGGGGTCGAGCCCGGGGGTGACAAGAAGAGCGGTCGATGGGTCAAGACTTCGTGTTCCTGGTATCACTTCCATGCGATCGCGGGGGAGCATGAAATCATACTGACTATTGCCAACTCAGCGTGATTGATGGCGCCGCCCCGAACCACATGATCCGGAAGGTACGCGGTTGGGCTACAAGACATCGGCATGATCTGGCGCTATGTTGGGATCGCTGCCAGAGAGGCCGAAAGCCTGGAAAGATCGAAGAATGATGCAGTCCATCATCGCGGTCGAACCGCTGCCGCAGACCCGGCTCCGCCTTACCTGCTCCGACCAGTCGGAAGCGGTGGTCGATCTGCGCCCTCTGCTTGCCAAAGGCGGTGTGTTCGAAGTGCTTGCTGACCACGCCCGGTTCGAAGCGGTGCCAATCGGCGCGCGTGGGCGAACCCTGATCTGGCACGACGACGAGGGCGACGAGATCGACCTGTGTGCCGACGCGCTGTGGCAGATGGCGCACGGCGGCAAGGTCAGTGCCGCGTAACCGGCAAAGCCGGGTGTGACCCCGGCACCTGGATACCTCGAACTTGTGACGATGAACGCCATCAACGCGGCGTTCGCCACGGGCTTCGTCTCCGCCTCGCACTTCTCGACCTGCTACCGCCAGCTATACGGCAAGACCCCGCGCGCCGAGCGGGCGGCGATCGTTTAGGCGGTCGACCGCAGGGGAACCGGCTTTCCCTGCGCGCGTTGTAGCACACACGAAGCCTTCGGCATTCTGGCCAGCAGACCGCGAGGAGTGGCCATGGATCTCCACGAATCACCTCTGTTGCACGAGCCGGACCTCATGCTCGCCGTGCTGCGGGTCGCGAACGCCGGCTCCGGCACTCTGGACGACTGCCTGGAGCACCTGCGTCAGCTCCGCCGCTTTGCGCAGGTGGACGAGCCGATGCCTGAGGCCGAGGTGCGCGCGCAGCTCGAGACGGCACGCGCCAAGCTGCGGCGCGCCGGGCTGATCGAGATCGGGGCGGCTGGCCGATTGCGGATCACCGCGTGCGGCCGCCAGGTTCTGGCGGACAACCCGGGCGGTGTCGACGCCACGGTGCTGATGCAGCTGAGGGCGCCGCGGCCGGTCAATGGCCATCATACTGCCGTATCGTCGTCCTCGCGGACGTCCTCGATCGATTACCAAAGGGGGTACGGGGCCTACCTCGCCGGTGCCAAGCTGGCGGACAATCCCTATCCACCGGACGTACGGGCCTACCTCGACTGGGAGAACGGCTGGTCGCAGGCGCGCGACGACGACCTCAGGTAGCGGCGGCGCCTGTGGCCGCGGCGCGGTCGTCGCCGCACAGCAGCCAGCCGTCGAGGAACCGACCGAGCCAGCGATCGGTCGCCGCGACGCAGCGCCGGTAGGCCTCGAGCTGCGCCGCCCGCGGCTGGGCGCCGGGCAGATCGAGCATCGCCGAACCCTTCTCGGACCTGGTCCAGCGCTCGATCATCGCCAGCGTCATCTCGGGGTGGAACTCGATGCCGTAGGCGCGGCGGTCGTAGCAGAACGCCTGGGCATCGAACGCGTCGTTGTGGGCGAGATGCACCGTCCCGGCCGGGATCTCGAAGGTCTCCTTGTGCCACTGGTAGAACAGCGTGGGGCCGTCGAAGTACGGCGCGCCGGCGGCGGTGGGATAGACCGGGTGGTAGCCGATTTCGACCAGCCCCTCTCGATGCGGCCCGACCTTGGCGCCGAGCGCGCGCGCGATCATCTGGGCGCCGAGGCAGATCCCGAGGAGCGGCGGCCCCGCCGGCAGCGCCGTGCGCTCGAGCCAGTCGAGCTCGGCCCGGATCCCCGGCAGATGATCGTCGTTGGCGCTCTGCGGTCCGCCGAACACGATCGCCGCACTATAGGGCGAAAGCTCCGCGGGCAGCGGATCGCCCAGGTTCGGGCAGCGCCGCTCGAGCGCGCAACCGCGCAGCGCCAGCAGCTCCCCGACCCGTCCGGGGGTCGAGTGCTCCTGGTGAACGACGATCAAAACCCGCCTGGCCATTCTCGCTCCCGGCTGGCAGCGCCCGCTTGGGTGCGCCGAGCACACCGCGCGGGCGCGATCGCGCCTAACAGATGCTGATACATGATGAGCGCTGCCATGGCAAAATATGGGAGACGTGGCTCGTCGATTCATCCCATCCGTGATTGGGGCGCCGGGTCTCCTCGGCGCCGCGAGCGCACCGGCAGCGCGTTGGCCGAAGGCGTCTTGCCTGGCATAGTCCGTCCAGCGACTAGCGCATTTTTCGATCAGCTCGCACCAGCCCGCTCCCTCCCAACCACCCACCGATGGTACCCTTGGGGTGGTTGGGAGGGGGAGCGGGCCGGGACCGCGGGTCTACCTAAGGGG
>JBOHKK010000573.1:0-2351 GCA_050729115.1 Geminicoccaceae bacterium
GCGAATGATGGATCAAGACTTTGTGAGTCTGGTCTTACTCCGCCGCCGCCGCCGCGGCGGAGGCCGTCAGGATCTCGAACGCCATCTGCATGGGTTTGGCGCCTGGGAGCTGCGAGACCGAAAGGATCTCGATCCCGATCACTCGGCCGTCGCCGTCGAAATCGAGCATCAAGCCGGCTGCGACCCTTCTGTGCGCGCTACCGCGGGACCCTCGGCGGCGCGTTCCGTGAGGTACAGATACACGGCGTCGGCTGCTGGGTCGTAGGTCATGCGCATCGACCGCGTCTCCGCGTCGGTTTGGCGTCGAAATGGCCGGAGAGAAGGTAGCGGCCATCTGGTCGGTCAGCATACGCGACACGCAATACCTTCCCGCCGCCCTCGTTGACCCGCCCGAACGCCCTGGTGACCTCCGGATCACGCAGATCCGGCTCCGTCCAATCCGGCGATGCTGCCACGAGCTCGACCCAAGCAAGAGGTATGTTGCGCTCGGCAAGCCGCATGAGATGTTTCGTCAGAACGAGCGGCGACGCCATTCCGCTCATGATACCTGCTCGCGCCGACCTGTCCAATCGGACGGAATCAGCTGATGTTTCCCTCGCCGCCCTTGGGGCCCCAGAAGATCACCCAGGTGGCGAAGTCGCTGGAAAAATCCTCGAAGCGGTGGCTCCAGCCGGCGGGCGCGAAGATGGTATCGCCCGGGCCGAAGCGCCGGCGCTCCAGCGAGTCCTCGTCCTGGCCGAGCGCGAAGGTGCCCGAGCCCGAGGCGACGACGTAGACCTCGTCCTGCTCGTGCGGCGTCTGCGGATCGCGGCCACGGGGCGCGTAGTAGCGGAGCGTCATCGTGCCGTGCTTCATCAGCAGCGCCGAGCGCGCGCCCTCGGGGATCGGCGCCACCTTGGCTTCGGCAAGGGTTACGAGCCAGTCTTTCATCGCCTCCTCCTCGTCTCACACCGACCGCATGAAGTAGCGACTGATAGTCTGTGCGGTTTTTTCTGTCATGCCCGGGCTTGACCCGGGCATCCAGTCTGGACCCCCGGGTCAAGCCCGGGGGTGACAAGAAGAAGGCCGATCAATGGGTCAAGACTTCGTGGGTCTGGTATCAGTTGCCACCGACGGGGCCGACCCCGGTGCATGACGGCGGGGCGACGATCCGCCACGCTGCCTGCGCGGCGTCATCGCGAGGGCGCAAAAGCGCCCGTGGCGATCCAGGAGCGGCGACTGGATTGCTTCGTCCCTCGGGTCTCCGCCCGAGGGCAGGCTGCTGCGGTCCTTGCAATGACGGTGCCGAGCGTGGCGTCCAAGTTTCTTTCTAGTCCCAGCACGGCGCGTAGCCCGGAAAATCCACCTGCCGGCCGCCGGGATGCGCGAGGGCGAAGATCTCGGCCATTTCGGCCTCGGACAGCGCGAAGTCGAAGATCTCGAGATTGGCTTTGGCGTGCGCCTCCCGGCTCGAGCGCGGGATCGCGCAGACGCCGTCCTGCTGGATCAGCCAGCGGAGCGTGATCTGGCCCGGGCTCTTGCCATGGCGCTCGCCGATGCGCGCAAGCGTCCGGTCCTTGAACACCCTGCCCTTGGCGAGCGGCGAGTAGGCGATCAGCGCCATGCCGTTGGCGCGCACCTCCTCGAGCACCACGCTCTGGCTCAGGTACGGCTGGTACTCGACCTGATCGACCACGAGCGGCTCCTCGGAGAGCGCGAGCGCGCCCTGGATCAGGGCGACGTTGAAATTGCTGATGCCGATGTGCCTGGTCAGGCCGCGGCGCTTGACCTCGTTCAGGGCGCCGATCGTCTCCTCGAGCGGCACGCTTGGATTGGGCCAGTGCAAGAGGAGCAGGTCGGGCTCGGTACGTAGGCGCTGGACGCTCTGCTCGGCCGCGCGCTTCAAGGCGCCCGCGCGGAAGTTGTCGGGCCAGATCTTGGTGGTCAGCCAGATCTCGTCGCGGGGCACCGGGGAGCTCGCGATCGCCGCGCCGACCTCGGCCTCGTTGCCGTACATCTGCGCGGTATCGACGTGGCGATAGCCGACGTCGAGGGCGTAGCCGACCATCCGCCGCGCGACGGCACCGCTCAGCTGCCACGTCCCGAGACCGAGGGCCGGAATGCGAGCATCTTGTGCCTCGACGTGGATCATGAGCTCGCTCCCTGGCTGCGCGACGAGGAGGGTTGCCCGCTGGCGGCGGATGGATCGCTCCTGATCACGATCGAACCGGCGCACCGTGTCAAGCGTGGCGGCGCCTCGCGCCTCCTTTGAGGCCTCACCGGCGTCTCGCGCAGGTGCTAGACCATTTTCCTTTTGGGTGGACCCGCGGCCCCGGCCCGCTCCCCCTCCCAACCACCCAGCGATGGTACCC
>JBOHKK010000574.1:0-2335 GCA_050729115.1 Geminicoccaceae bacterium
ACCCACCGATGGTACCCTTGGGGTGGTTGGGAGGGGGAGCGGGCTGGTGCGAGCTGATCGAAAAATGCGCTAGCGGGGGTCATGCTAGCGGGGACCATCCGGCGCCGGGGCGCCCGCGCCGTCGCCAAGGGCGCGCTGCATGATCACGGTGTCGAGCCAGCGCCCGAACTTCCAGCCGACGTTCTCGAGGGTCCCGACCAGGCGGAACCCGGCCCTGCGGTGCAGCTCGATCGACGCGAGATGGGCGGAGTCGCCGATGATCGCCACCATCTGACACATGCCGCGGGCGGTCGCGCGCTCGACCACCGCACCCAGCAACGCCTGGCCGACGCCCTGGCGGCGCGCAAAGCGGGCCACGTAGACCGAATTCTCGACCGTGTAGCGGTAGGCCGGGCGCGGCCGGTAGGGGCCAGCATAGGCGTAGCCCGCGATCCGGCCGTCCAACTCCACGACCAGGTACGGCAGGCCCGCCGCCTCGATCGCGGCAAAGCGCGCGGTCATCTCGGCCAAGGTCGGCGGCTCCAGCTCGAACGAGGCGGTGCCCTCGCGCACCTCAAGCGCATAGATCTCGCGCACCTCAGGGAGATCGCCCTGGGTACAGGGGCGAACCGGCGGGCTTGGGCTCATGACCTCACTCCGGGTTACCAGAACGGGCGCGGCGTCGGGCTCTTGGCCCGATGCAAGGCGCGTGCCATATGCACCGCCATGGAGCTCGAGTCGCTGCTGTCGTTCAAGGCGGTCCTGGTCGGCGCGGTCCTGATCGCCTGCCTCGTTTACGAGCGGGTGCGCCCGGCCGTCGAGCATCCGCTGCTGCTGCGCTTTCGCGGGGCCTCCAGGGCGGCCTGGCGGCGGCTCGCGCGCAACACCGGCCTGTTCGGCATCAATCTCCTCCTCGGCCCGCTGATCGTGCTGCCGATCACGGTCTGGGCCGAGCAGTTCACGACCGGCCTGCGGCCGCCGTGGCTTTCCGGCTGGACCGGCCTCGCGCTCGATCTCGTCCTGCTCGACTTCTGGATCTACTGGTGGCACCGGGCCAACCACGAGATCCCGCTGCTGTGGCGCTTCCATCAGGTCCATCATTTCGACGAGCTCCTGGACAGCACGACCGCGCTGCGCTTCCACTTCGGCGAGGTGGTGCTCTCGGCCCTGGTGCGCGCGGCGGTGATCATCGTGCTCGACGTCCCCTTGAGCTCGGTGCTGGTGTTCGAGGCGCTGGTGCTGAGCTCGGCGATCTTCCACCACAGCGACGCCAGGCTGCCGCCGCGGCTCGAGCAGGCGCTCGCGCGGGTGATCATCACGCCCTCGATCCACTGGGTCCACCACCATGCGCTCCGCACCGACACCGATTCCAACTACGGCACCATCTTCAGCTTCTGGGACCCGCTGTTCCGCTCGAAGAGCCGCACCCGGCGCTGGCCGACCATGCCGATCGGGGTCGAGGGCCGCCGCGACCGCCCGCTCCTGCGCCTGATCACCACGCCCTTCTGGCGCTGAGCCCGCCGCGCGCGTTCCGCCCGACCTCAGTTGGGATTTTTTTCCATCGCTCGATCGCAACGCCGCCTCGATCTCGCCGAGCTGAAGGCCGTGACGAAGACAGCACGCATCCGAGCGCCGCAGCCGCGGCCCGGCAGGTATCCTGAGGGCGCTCGATCCGGTGCAACCAGACGAGAGGCAGGGATCTCCCAACGATTGATCCGCTGTCACCGCCGCCCTTCTCTTGGGCGATGACGTCGGGCCGGACGTCGACCATACGAAGCGGCCGCGGATGGGCGAGCGGAGTTGGGGAGCGGCGGGGCCGACCTCCGTTCGGGCCAAAGCATGCCTCGGGCAGTTTCCAGCGCTCCGCCCGGGCGCGCTTCGGCATCGAACCCCCTCGTGCGAGGCGCTCCAGAAGCCTGGCATCCAGGCGACGCGTGCCGCTTTACATCCCGTTTCGACTTCCATTATCGTGGCAACTCAATCAGGGAGGCAACACTCATGAGCCGGATCACTGTGGCGCGGCCGCGGCTACCTGTCAGCGCGTGCGGCGCCGTCTCACTCCTCCTCGTTCTGGCCGCCGGGCCGGCGCTGGCGGTCGAATGCGGCGAGATCGTCACGGGATCGGCGCGCCTCGACCGCGACCTGATCTGCACGGCCGACCCGGCGCTCACGGTCGATGGCGGCCTGCTCGACCTGAACGGCTTCACGGTGGTCTGCGACCACGACCCGACGCTCGAGGGCGTGGGCGTCCTGCTGGATGGCAGCGGCGCGCGCCTGCGGGGCGGCGCGGTCACCGGCTGCTTCCTCGCGGTCCACGTCGCCGGCGAGGGCGGCCACACGGTCCGCCACCTGACCG
>JBOHKK010000575.1:0-2321 GCA_050729115.1 Geminicoccaceae bacterium
CCCATGCGCGGGCCAATCATCGACCCTGGGCGCTCAGTCCAGGCCGATCGTCTGCTCGCGCCCGGCCGCGTCGTCGAACCGGGCGCTTCGGACGTCGGCCTCGGTGAAGTCGGCGCCGGTGAGGTTCGCCCCGGTGAAGTCGGCGCCGGCGAGCTCGCAGCGCGACAGATCGGCGCCCTCGAGGTTGGCGCCCGAGAAGTCGGCGAACTCGGCGGTGCAGCGCGAGAGCGTCGCGCCCGCGAGATTGGCGCCCTGAAGGTTCGCCTTGCCCAGGTGGGCGCGGATCAGCCCCATCGACTGGTTGGTCATGTCGGCGGCGAGATTGGCGCCGGCGAGATTGGCGCCCTTCAGGTTGGTGCGCTCGAACTTGGCCACGATCTCGGCGCCGGAGAGATCCGCGCCTTCGAGATCGCCGCCCGAGAACACGGTCTGAAAGGCGCTGGCGCCGGCGAGCGTCGCGCCCGCGAGATTGGCATCGCGCAGGTTCACCAGATCGAGGTTGGCGCCGGTGAGATCGGCGCCTTCCAGATTCGCCTGCTTGAGGATGCTGCCGCGCAGGTCGGCGCCACGAAAATCGACGCCCGCCAGATTCAGGCCCGAAAGATCCAGATCGACCAGATCCGGCCGGGCCTCGGCCGCGGCCTCGATCCGGGCGCGGACCGCGTCCGCGCTCAGCTCCGCGCCGCCCGCAGGCCACGCGCCTGCCAGCACACCCAGCATCAGCACCGCGGCGGCGATCCGGCCGCTGCGCCCGCGGGCGCGCCCTTCGTCCGGCCGCCTTCGGCCGCGTGCGTCCATCATCGGCTGCCTCCCGTGTCGTGGCTCCAAAGGTTACATCAGATCGACCGGGCCAGACAGCCGGCTCGCGGCAGTTTGATCGCCGCGATCTCGAGCCTGCAACGGCGTGCCGTTCAAGCGGGCTGCCGGTCCGACGAGCACGAAGCCGCGGCCTGCGGCGCCGCTTACCTGAAGATCGCTCTCGCCGCTTCCTTGTCCACATTTTGGAGTCCGGCTATCCCTGCAGGGAGCAGGCGGCACAGCGCACCACCGCCCTGGCGGAGGCGCGCAGGGCGATGTATCAAGACCGCTGGCACCGAACCCTCACGGCTCCAACCCGGCACGGGAACCGCATCATGCAAGCATCGCGCACCAACCTCATCGTGGCGGCGCTCGTCGTGCTGCTGGCGATCGTCGGCTGGGCCATGTACGCCTCGCTCAGGTCCGGATTCGACGCCCAGGAGACGCGTTTCGCGGCGGAGCGTACGGAGTTCGCGAGTCGGATCGAGGACCTGAGCGGCGAGCGCGAGCAGCTGGCCGGGCAGGTGGCCGAGCTCGAGCAGACGCTCGCAAAGGAGCGCGCCGCGGCGGGCGATCTCGCCAGCCTGCGCGAACGCATCGAAGCGAGCACGGCCGCTCTCAATCAGCGCCTGGAGGCGCTCGGCGCACGGGAGCGCGAGCTCGCCGAGGCGGAGGCCGCGCTCGACCAGGCCAGGCAGGAGCTGGCGGCGCTCGAGGAGCGGCAGGCGACGAGCGTGCAACGACTGAGCGCGCGGCTCACGACCCTGGGCGCACGCGAACGCGACCTGGCCGCGACGTCGCGCTCACTCAGCGAGGCGCAGCTGCGCGCGGAGCAGCTTCAATCGCACACCGAAGAGCTCACCAACACCGAGACCGAAAGGCGCGCCACCCTCGGCGCCCTCAACCTGCAGATCGGGACGCTCGAACGTGAGCGCGCGCAACGCGCCACCGACCTCGCCGGCGTGCAGGCGGAGCTCGGGGCGACGCAGACGCTGCTTGCGGAGACCCAGGAGCAGCTCGACAAGGCGCTGCTCGCGAAAAGCGTCGCGGACCTGCAGGCGAGCGAGACGAAGTTGCGGAGCGAGCTCGAGAATCTGGAGGCGGAGCTCGCCCTCAAGGGGCCTTTGCTCGACCGCAGCATCGATGTCAGTGGGGAAATCGCGACCCTCGACGAGCAATTGCGCTCGCTCACCGAGCAGCGCGCCGGCCTCGCCAACGAGCTCGCCGACCTGGTGAGCCGGATCGAACAGCCGGTAGCGGGCGCGCGGCGTGATGCGCAGGCCGCGCCCGCCGCCGATCGAGCCGCCGATCGAGCCAGAGTGGCTGGGAACTGAGCACCGGCGCGTCCATCGAGGCAACGGTGGTCGGCAGCTCCGGGTTCTGCTAGAAGGGTATCCGGGACCGGGTCCGGCGCAACAGCCGGAATCTGTGGGGAGGCTTTTCGATGAATCTGACGTCACTGCCCCGGGCGACGCTGTGGACGATCGGTGCTCTGGCGGTCGCGTTGATCGGCTGGGGCGCTC
>JBOHKK010000576.1:0-2310 GCA_050729115.1 Geminicoccaceae bacterium
GCGCTGGTGGTTGCTACGCCCTGCGGAGGAACTCGCCGGCGACCCAGCCCATGGGCTCCGCCATGGGGGGCTCATACGCGTTGTCGAGCGGATACCAGGTGTAGCCGTCGCGCGAGACTGGGGCGCCACGGATGAGCGCCTCGAAGCCGTAGGGCAACACGCTTATGATCTTGGCCCCGAGGCCCGGGTTGGTTCGGATATTAAGTGCCGTCGTGGTGACGACCCGGGCCCCGACTGGGAAGCTCACGCCGCCGCTCGACGTCTTGGTCAGGAGATGACCGGCCACCCAGCCGGGGCGACCGTCGTCGAACACCACCCGGTACCATTCGTAGTTGTCAGCGAACCGAGGGCCGCGGTCGATCGTGCCGGTCGTCCCTCCACTGACCACGCGGAAGGGCCGATAGCTGAAGCCCGGTCCGCCGCGGACGTTCAGGGTGCTGGTGTTCACCTTGAATCGATCGCCAGGCGCGAAGAGAAAGCCACTCCGGGCGTCCACCGCCGGCGCCGTCAGGCTCGGCAGAAGCGCCGCGCCCAGGACGGCGACGATGGCAAGGATCAAGACCGGTCGCGTCAAGAGACTCATTACGCTGCGGAGATACCTCATGGTTTGTAATGCTCCTGGGTGAAATCATCCTGTCAATGGACTTCTCGTTGGATCGATGTCATTACCTAGCTGCGCAATCCTCCTTGGATGAATTCCCGCCGCGGGAAACGCCAAGCTATCGAATAGCCATCGTCACCAGGATTTGGCCTCCTTCCATGAACAGACGCGGGTGCCGTTCCCATGACGGGACGCCACGCTGGCCACGATAGGCGATGTCGTCGACTCGGACATACGCTGTTTGGCCTAACGATTATGCTTAATCGCGGCCGGCGGCGATGGCGCTTCCCGGTTCCTTGATGCAGCGGGAGCACCGGAACGAGGATCAGTCATCGATGTTTTGAGATGACGACAACGCCTGAGGGACGGGATCAGGCCAGGCCGTGCCCAAGGGTGAAGTGCGTCGCCTCAGCACGCGTTCGCACACCAAGCTTGCGGTAAATGCGGCTCAGATGGGCCTGGACCGTGCGAGGGCTAAGAAAGAGTTGTTCGGCAATCTCGGCGTTGGTCAGGCCGGCGGTCACGAGGCGCAACACTTCTACTTCCCGCTCGCTGAGGCCGGCCGGGTTGCGCGAGGCCGGCGAGGGTGGAACCGGCTCGGTAGGCGGGGCCTCGGCGGCAATCTCCGCCGCCAGCGCAAGGGTCTCGGCGATCGCCTGGTCAGGCGGCGTTCGCTGGCCTTGGGACCAAGCCGCGTCGAAGGCGGTCGGCCCGAGCGCGGCACGGGTGCGCGCCAGCTCTCGCTCGGACGCTGCCCGTTCGGTGGGCAACTGCGCCAACGCCGTCGCTGCCCGCAGCGCCGCCGCGGTTCCCAGCCAACGGGTCGCGGCGGCGGCATGCCCGCGTTGCACGGCGACCGCGGCCAATCCTTCGAGACCCTCCGCGATTCCTCGTCGCTCTCCAAGCTCCCAGCGCAGCGTCAGCGCCTCGCCAACGAGCGCCGCCGCCTGCGCCACCTCGTGCTGTTCAAGATGCACCCAGCCGAGGATACGCAAGACGTCCGAGGTACCGGGTTTGTCGCCGATGTCGCGGAACAGGGCAAGACTCTCATCGAGCAGGCAGCGCGCTGCCGCGTCGTCACTGCGCCGGTGGGCGACGAGGCCGAGTTTGCTAAGGCAGTACGCCACGAGCCACACGTTGCCCATTTCACGGCTCGTAGCCAGCGCCGCTTCGTACCAGGCTAGTGCCCGGTCGTTATCCCCTTCGGCAAACGCCACGTCACCGAGATTGATCAGTGTCACCGGCATGTCGGATCGCCCGTGTTCCCGGCCCAGCGCGAGGCTCGCCTCGAGCAACTCCCGCGCTCGCGGGTACTCGCCACGGGCTATCGCGACCATGCCGAGGTTGTTCAGCGTATCGGCGATCCCCTCGCGGTCGTCGAGCTCGCGCCGCATCGCCAGGCTCTGCTCGTAGGCAGTCTGGGTGCGATCGAGGTCGCCCAGGTTGAAGGCGAGGTTGCCGAGATTGTTGAGAGCGCGAGCCCGGGCGGCCGACGCGACACCCTCTCCCAATGTGAGCGCACGCTCCAGCCAACGGCTCCCCTCGACGCCGTGGCCGCGCACGTGCCAGAAGAGCCAGAGCGACGAGGCCAGCCGCAGGACAATCTCCTCTTCCTGGCGTTCGATCGCCCAGGAGAGCGCCGTGCGTAGGTTGGGATGCTCGGCCTCCAGCCGGTCCAACCACCGCCCCTGCTCGGGTCCGTGCAGGGC
>JBOHKK010000577.1:0-2292 GCA_050729115.1 Geminicoccaceae bacterium
GCCGAACGAACCCGAGCGCTCCGGGCCGGCCGCGGGCGCTCAGGGGCGGAATCCGGCGAGCGCCGCTTCCAGCTCGGCGATGCTGGGCAGCACGAGGTCGGCTTCGGCCGCGAGCGCCGCGGCCGGGCAGCCGCCGGTCAATACCGCGATCGCGAGGCCGGCGCCGGCGGCGCGGGCCATGGCCAGATCCGCGGGATGGTCGCCCACCACGGCAACCTCGCCCGGCGCCACCCCGGCGGCCGCGCAAAAGCCCAGGACCATGCCGGGCGTCGGCTTGATGCCGTGACCGCCGTCGCAGCCGGCCAAGAAATCCACCAGGCCCGCCGCCGCGAAGCGGGCGAGCGTGGCCGCCGCCGCCCTGGTGCTGTCCATGGTCGCAACCCCCAGCTTGAAGCCGCGGCGGCGCAGTCGCTCGAACAATGGCACCAGATCGGTGACGGGAACCGGCGGGTAGGCGTCGAGGTCGGAGAAGTGGCGCTCGAGGCGCTGCTCGACGTCGGCGACGCCGGCCAGCTCCGGCTCGGCGCTCCACAGGACCGCCTGATCGTGGGTGGTCGCCCAGAGCAGCGGGCTTTCGGCGATGAAGGTGTCGGTGGTCGCATCGTAGCCGTGCCGGGCGAGGAGCACGTCGACGAAGGCGGGGCGCAGACCCGCCGCCTCGGCAAGCTCGGCGGCCGCGCCCCGGTACGCCGCAAGCCACGTCTTGCGGAAGTCGATCAGCGTGCCGTCCTTGTCGAACAGGATCGCCCTGATCGACGGCGCGGCACCGCTCTTCGAGCGCAGGGGCGGCGCCGGTACCGGCGTCACTCCGCGGCAATCGCGGTGTCGAGGCGACCGCGTTCCCAATCGGTGATGTAGTCCCGGGTAAGCGGCACCGCATCCTGGCGCTTGGCCAGCTGGAGCTGGAACACCATGTGGCCCATGCGACGAAAGGTGAGCTCGGACCCGACCAGGTAGAATTCCCACATCCGGCAGAAGCGCTCGTCGTACAGCTCGGCGATCCGGCGCCGGTTGGCCGCGAAGCGTCTGCGCCACTGGCGCAGGGTCCGGGCGTAGTGCAGGCGCAGGATCTCGATGTCGGTGGGCCACAGGCCGAGCCGCTCGACCACCGGCAGCACCTCGGACAGGGCCGGCGCATAGCCGCCCGGAAAGATGTACTTGCGGGTCCAGGGATTGGTCGCGCCCGGACCGCCGGCGCGGCCGATCGAATGCAGCAGGGCAACGCCGTCCTCGCTCAACAGGGCGCGGACGGCGCCGAAGAATTCGGGATAGTGCAGGACGCCGACATGCTCGAACATGCCGACCGACACGATCCGGTCGAACTTGCCCTCGAGCGTCCGGTAGTCGCGCAGCTCGAAGCGGACGCGGTCGGCGAGCCCGGCGCGCGCGGCGCGCTCCCGGCTGACCTTGAGCTGCTGCTCCGAAAGCGTGATGCCGAGGACCTCGCCGGCGCCGGCCTCGGCCAGATAAAGCCCGAGGCCGCCCCAGCCGGAGCCGATGTCGAGGACGCGCACCCCCGGCTTCAGAAGGAGCTTGGCGGCGAGGTGGCGCTTCTTGTCTCGTTGCGCCTGCTCCAGGTCGTCGTGATCGTGGGCGAAATAGGCGCACGAGTACTGCCGGTCGGCATCGAGGAACAGATCGTAGAGGGTATCGGACAGGTCGTAGTGGTGCGCCACGTTGGCGCGCGCGCGATGCACCGGGTTGTATTGGTGCAGGCGACGGAGGAGACGATCGACCCGCTCGACCGTCCGGCTCAGGGGATGCGCGGCAATGCGCTCGATGTTGGCGGCGCAGATGTCCAGGAAATCATAAAGGGAGCCCTGCTCCAAGGTCAGGGTGCCCGCCATGAACGCCTCGCCGACGTAGAGGTACGGATTGATGGCGAGGCGATGATGCAGGGATCTGTCGTGCAATCGGATCACGGCGGGCCGCCCCCGACCGTCACCGAGACGATGGCGCCGGCCGGCGGCATCGATGATCGTCAGATCGCCTTCCCTGATGACCCGCTTCGCGAACTCGGAAAGCCACATGGCGACCTGTTCCCCGTTGCGTCCACCGTTCTCCATCCGGCCCTGCGGTGAACCGGTTGTCCAATAGGTCCATGTCGATATTCCGCCCGCGTTCGTCCAGGTAGTCAAGCCTGTGGCGGCAGGACATCAGTGAGCGCTGCCGGCGCCCGCAGGAGCTCACTCGGTGTTTTGAGCCTGGTTGGCTAGCGCATTTTTCGATCAGCTCGCACCAGCCCGCTCCCCCTCCCAACCGCCCCAAGGGTACCATCGGTGGGTGGTTGGG
>JBOHKK010000578.1:0-2283 GCA_050729115.1 Geminicoccaceae bacterium
GCCCGCGCGCTGGGGCGCACGGCCGACCAGCCAGCCCGCGCGCGCTACCGAGCGCGCAGGCGGGGACTTCGCTGGGTCGGTATGAATTGCCGCCCAGAGGGTCGACCCCGGCGCATGCAACCGGAGCGCCGAACCGCCACTCGCCTTCGTCATCGCGAGGGCGCGCCAGCCCCCGCGGCGATCCAGGAGCGGCGTCTGGATGGCTTCGTCGCTGCGTGCCTCGCAATGACGGTGCAAAGCGTGGCGTCCAAGTTGCCTTCCAGTACGGGCGGCGGGCCTCAGGCTCCGGCAGCCGGCGTCGGCGGCTGCACCAGCTCCAGGCCCTTTTGGGCGGCCGCGGCGCTCGGCTCGCCGCCGCCGGCCACCGTCACGGTCGGCAGCGCGATCTCGATGCCATTCTCGGCGAAAGCCTTCTTGATCATGGCGTAGGCCCGGCGCCGGATGACGAACTGCTCGCCGGGCTTGGTCATCATCTTGAGGCGGATCTCCATGGCGAACTCGCCGAACTGCTCGACCCCTTGCATCTTCAGCGTCTCGAGGATGTGCGGCGCGAGCTCCGGGTCGGCCTGGAGCTCCTTGCCGATCTGCTTGATGATCCGCTTCACTTGGTCGACGTCGGTGTCGTAGGTGACCCGCAGCGTCAGCTTGTCGATCACCCAGTCGCGGCTCATGTTCTGGACCGCGCCCAGCTCCCCGAATGGTACCGTATAGAGATAGCCACGGTGGTGGCGCAGCTTGACCGAGCGGAGCGAGAAGGATTCGACCGTCCCTTTGTAGCTGCCGCTGATGATGTACTCGCCGACCCGAAACGCGTCGTCGAGCAGGTAGAACATGCCGGAGATGATGTCCTTGACCAGGGTCTGGGCGCCGAAGCCGATGGCCACGCCGACCACGCCGGCGCCCGCGATCAGCGGACCGACCTGGATGCCGAGCGCCGCGAGCGCCATCAATGCGGCCATCACGATGAGGACGACGAGCAGGACGTTCTTGAGGATCGGCAGGAGCGTGCGCAGCCGCGCCCGGCGGCGGGCCCCGTCAGGCTCCGCCGCGCCGTCGGCGCTGGCCTCGGCGAGGCGGCAGTCGATCCAGGCGCGCGCGAGGTGCCAGGCGAAGTCGGCGAGCAGCACGATGACCACGGCGTTGATCGCGCCGCGCAGCAGCCGCGTGGCCAAGGTGTCGCGCGTGGTCATCTCGGCGAGATCAAGGCCGAGGATCGAGGCGATCAGGTAGGCGCCGCCGATCAGGAGCGCGGCGCGCAGCCCCCGCTCGACCGTGACCGCGGTCAGCGACGGGACTGCGGCGGCGGCTGCGTCCTCCGCCGGGCGCAGCACGTGAGCCACCGCGAGATGGGCGACCCGGAGCGCGATCGGCAGCAGCAGCAGGACGACGCCGATGTAGAACGGCGTCGCCGAGCCGGTGAACAGCAGCAGCCAGAGGACGACGAGGTAGAGCGAGAGCAGCCAGGCGCCGAGCCGATGCTCGCGGCTCGCCGGCTCGCCGCCGTCACGTGCCGGATGGCGCCACACCACGTACAGGGCGAGCCCGACCAGCACGACGCCGCCCGCCAGCGCGACTAGGTATCCGGTGGGTCGGCTCATGCCCAGCGCCGCCAGCAGGGCGAGGGTGATCCTCACGAAAAAGAACCAGCCGACCAGGATCGCCGTCCAGACGAACCAGAACCGGGCGCTCGCCGTCGCCATGGGAATGACCCGGAAGCGCTCCGCGCCAGGCGCGAGCAGGATGCGGCCGAGCACCAGGACCAGCCGGACGATCAGAAACACCAGGAGATAGGCGAGCACGATCTGCTTGAGCAGCGGCGGCCACTCGAACAGCAGGAAGGCGCCGATGCTGCCGATGGCGAAGGCGAGCAGCACGGCGAGACCGTAGGCGGCGCGCATCCCGACCGCGCGCAGCCGGTCGCGCACGGTCTCGAGCCGGGTCGCGATCATGCGCGCGCGAAACCCGGTCGTCGCCCACCAGAACAGCCATTCGAGACCGAAGCCGAGGGCGGCGAACACCGCGAGCAGGACGACCACCCTGGGACCGCTCTGCTCCTGGCGCTCGGCGGCGAGGATGGTCCAGGGCCGGGCGAGCTCGTCGGGCAACGTCGGGACCGCCGCCGCCAGCTCGCGCAGGAACGCGCGCATGGCGTCGATCCGACCGGCCATCATCCGATGGACGCTCGCAGGCTCGCTCACGCCGGCCGGCGCCTGCGGCGCCGGCGCTCCGTCCGCCTGGGCCTGCAGCCATGATTGAATCGCCGGATCGCGCAACAGCTCGGCA
>JBOHKK010000579.1:0-2282 GCA_050729115.1 Geminicoccaceae bacterium
ATCATGGAGATCATCCTGCTCGAGATCATGTTCGAGCTGCCGTCCTTGCACGGCGTCGAGGAGGTCGTGATCAACCGCGAGGTCGTCGCCGGCAGCGGCACTCCGGTCAACGTCTACGCCAAGAGCGCCCGCGACGACCGCGCCGGCTGACGTGCGCGGTCTCCCTCGAGGCGATCATTCGAACGTCTGCAAAACGCGCGCGGTTTCCCGGTCGTAGCCCTCGCTGCTCTTGAGGAGCTGGCGGGAATAAGGGTCGGCGAGCGCGCCGCTCGCCAGCGCGGCGGTGTGCGCCTCCTCCACGATCCGGCCGCCGTTCATCACCGCGATCCGCTCGCACATGTGCGCGATCACCGCAAGGTTGTGGGAGACGAACAGGTAGGTCAGCCGGCGCGCCGCGCGCAGCTCGCTCAGAAGATTGAGGATCTCCGCCTGGACCGAGACGTCGAGCGAGCTGGTCGGCTCGTCGAGCAGCAGCACCTTGGGCTCGAGCATCAAAGCGCGCGCGATCGCCACGCGCTGGCGCTGGCCGCCCGACAGCTGATGCGGATAGCGATAGCGGAAGGCGGCGCCGAGACCGACCGCGCGAAGCGCCCGCTCGACCCGGGCGCCGGCATCACCGAGGCCGTGGATCGCGAGCGGCTCGGCGAGGGTGCGATCGACGGTGTGCCGGGGGTGCAGTGAGCCGTAAGGGTCCTGGAACACCATCTGCACCTGGCGATAGAAGGCCTTGGAGCGCCGGTGACCGAGCAGGGCGCCGTCGACCGTGATCCGGCCGCGCCAGTCGGCAAGCAGGCCGGCGATCGCCTTCAGCACCGTGGTCTTGCCCGAGCCGGACTCGCCGACCAGGCCGAACGCCTCGCCCTCGGCCACCCGGAACGACACGCCCTGCACCGCCTGGAAGTCGCCGAACCGGACGTCCAGCCCTGCGATCTCGATCATCCTGCCCGCTCAAGCGTCGCCGCTGTCGGCGCCGTCCGCGTGGGCGAGCGGCCGCGGGCGCTCGGCGGCTGCAGGCTGAGCCCTGCCGCGGCGCCCGCGCCAGAGGTTGAAGGCGAAGAGCGCGAGGAAGAAAACGAAGCCCGGGACGTTGACGGTGGGGCCGGTCGGCCATAGGAGCGCGGTGCCGGTGGCGGCGAGCAGGATGCGCTCGAGCCAGGACAGCGGCGCCTCCATCCAGCCCGAGATCGCCGCGGTGAGCGCATAGATGCCGACGGTGCCGAAGGCGAAGATCCACAAGCTCAGCCAGAAGTCGCCGGCGAGGAACGGCGTGTAGGCGAACAGCAGCGGCATGACGTAGAGACCCTTGGCGATCTTCCATGCCGTGAGCCCGGTCGCCATCGGCTTGGTCTCGGCGAGCGCGGCGGCGGCGAACGCAGCCAGGCAGACCGGCGGGGTGACGTTGGAATCCTGTGACAGCCAGAAGATGATCATGTGCGCCGAGAGCAGCGCGGTGGTGAGCGCGGCGGGCGAGAGCGCCTGCTGCAGGAGCTGGGTGCGGAAGTCGGAGGGGACGCCAGCGAGCAGCGCCCAGGCTTCCGCTTCCGGCATCGGCTGGCCAAGCGCCGCCACCGCATCGGGCGCGGTCAGCATGAAGATCGCCTTCGCGGCGTCCGGGAGCGCGCCGGCGGCGATCAGGTCGACCAGCTGGGCCTGTGCGATCAGCACGTAGAGCGCGGGCGCCGACAGGGTCGCGAGCACCACATAGGCCGCGGTCACCGGCAGGCCCATGCCGAGCACCAGCGAGACCAGCGCGACCAGGATGATCGTCGCGAGCAGGCTGCCGCCGGCCCAGTCGTTGATCATCAGCGATACCGTGTTGCCAATGCCGGTGGTGGCGATGACGTTGACCACCAGGCCGACCGCGACCAGCAGCAGGCCGGTCGCGACCATGCCGCGGGCGCCGAGCGCCAGGGCATCCACGATCGCGCGCGGGCCCATCGGCGTGCGCCCGAGCCAGGATGCGGCGATCGCCGTGAGCATGCTGATGCCGGCGGCGTAGGTCGGCGTGTAGCCGACGATCAGGAGCACGATCAGGACGGTGATCGGGATCAGCGAATGGCCGCCGCTCCTGATCACCTGCCACAGCCGCGGCGCATCGTCGATCACCGGCGTGACGCCCAGCTTCTTGGCCTCGATCCGCACCCAGGCCGCGACCGACAGGAAATACATCAGGGCCGGCAGGAAGCTCACCGCAACGATCGCGAGGTAGGAGATCTGGGTGTAGGTCGACATGATGAACACGCCCGCGCCCATGATCGGCGGCATGAGCTGGCCGCCGGTCG
>JBOHKK010000580.1:0-2275 GCA_050729115.1 Geminicoccaceae bacterium
CGACCGCCTTGGCGGCCGCGCCCTGGGTGATGCGCTCGTGCTCGACCAGCACGATCGCGCGCCGCCGCAGCGCCTCCTGTGCCGCCCTGCCGATGCTGCGAAAGTCCCGCGCTTGCATGCCCTAGGCATAGCACATGTCCATCCAAATGTCAGGTATATTTATGGGAGATTAATAATGGGCGACGCTCGCCAACCGGACAGCCGTGGATCAGGTTGGGCATCACAGGTCGGAGAAATCTTGTGTATGGATCATGCACTGGGGCCGAGGATGGGACCAGACCTTGAATGCCTGCGCGGGCGGAACTTGTCTCAATATTCAGCTCTTCTTAGCCGCGCGGGGTGATAATCGGCAGGGCAGCGTTGCCAGAAGCCGAGCTTCGCGTCTGGAGGCGCCGCATCCGGACGACCGGGACCGGAAGCCGAGGCGCCCATGGGGGAAAACACGCAGCCGTCCGCCCTGGAGCGCGCGCTGCGCGACACGAGGCAGGGGCTGGCGGTGGTCGGCGGGCTCAGCCTGTTCTTGAACCTGCTGGTGCTCGTCTCGCCGCTCTACATGTTCCAGATCTTCGATCGCGTGCTGCCGAGCGGCCATATCGAGACGCTCCTGGCGCTCACCGCGGTCGCTACCCTCGCGCTGCTGGTGTTCGGGATCCTCGAGGTGATCCGGCGCCAGGCGCTGGTGCGCATCGGCGCCTGGCTCGATCGCACGCTCTGCGAGCCGGTGCTCGCGGCCAGCGTCGGCGATGCGCTGGCAGGGCGCACGGCCGGCAGCCAGCCGCTCCGCGACCTCGCCCAGCTGCGCGGCTTCATCGGCAGCGAAAGCGTCTTTCCGATCTTCGATGCGCCGTGGACGCTCGTGTTCATCGCCGTGATCTGGCTGTTGCACCCCTGGCTCGGCGCCCTCGCGCTCGTGAGCTCGCTCATCCTGCTCGCGCTTGCGCTCGGCAACGAGCTGATGATGCGGGAGCCGCTGAAGCAGGCGGGCGAGCACTGGATGATCGCCCAGCGACGTGGCGAGACGGCGGTGCGCAACGCCGAGGTCGTGCACGCCATGGGCATGCTGCCGGCGCTGTTGCAGGGGTGGCATCGGGACAACGACCGCGCGCTCCGCGACCATGCCCTGGCGGGCGACCGCGGCGCCGTCTTCGTCGGCATTGCCAAGTTTCTGCGCCTGTTCGTCCAGATCGGGATCCTCGGCCTCGGCGCCTGGCTGGTGCTGCGCGGCGAGCTCACCGGCGGCGGCATGATCGCGGGCTCGATTCTGCTGAGCCGGGCGCTCGCGCCGCTCGAGCAGGCGATCGGCGCCTGGACGGGGCTGGTCGCCGCGCGCGCCGGCCACGATCGGCTACGCCTCCTGCTCGATCGCCACCCCGGACGCCCGCCCGCGATCCGTCTGCCGGTTCCCGAGGGCCGGGTGAGCGTCGACCGCCTGGCCTTCAGGGCGCCGGGCAGCAACCGCCTGATCCTGAAGAGCGTGGCGTTCGAGCTTGCCCCGGGCGAGATGCTCGCGGTGATCGGCCCGTCGGGGTCCGGCAAGTCGACGCTCTGTCGCCTGATCACCGGGATCTGGCCGCCGACCTCGGGGCATGTGCGCCTCGATGGCGCCGAGGTGCACGCGTGGGACCGCGCCGACTTCGGCGCTCACGTCGGCTATCTGCCCCAGGACCTGGAGCTGTTCGCCGGCAGCGTCCGCGACAACATCGCCCGCATGGCCGAGGCGCCCGACGAGGCGGTGATCGAGGCCGCCCGCCTCGCCGGCGCTCACGAGACGATTCTGCGCCTTCCGGACGGCTACGCCACGGAGATCGAGCCGCAGGGCGCGACGCTGTCCGGCGGCCAGCGACAGTGGATCGGCCTCGCCCGCGCGATGTTCGGCGAGCCGCGGCTGGTCGTCCTCGACGAGCCGAACGCGAGCTTGGACCAAGCCGGCGAGGCGGCGCTGGTCGATGCCATCGGCCGGCTCAAGGCTCTGGGGGCCACCGTGATCCTCGTCGCCCATCGCCCCAGCCTCTTGGCCCACGTCGACAAGCTGCTGGTCCTGCGCGACGGCGCCGGGGTTCTGTTCGGCGCCCGCGACGAGATCCTGCCGCGCCTGATGGTCCAGCGGCCGCTCCGGGCGGTTACGGCGGCAAGCGCATGAGCAAACGGCTCGACCAGATCCGGAACGCGCTCGTGACGGTCCGGAGCACGGCCGCCGCGCCCCTGCCCGCGCCCCTCATCGCGCCGCCCGGCGCGCACCTGATGCCCGAGCTGCGCGGCCCGATCCGCGCAGGTG
>JBOHKK010000581.1:0-2260 GCA_050729115.1 Geminicoccaceae bacterium
CGTCTCGACCGTGACGGTCTCGCGCGTCGCCAACGTGCCGGCGCTCGTCCGGCCGGCGACGCGCGCGCGGGTCGAGACCGCCATGCGGCGCCTCGGCTACGCGCCCAATCTGGCGGCGCAGTCGATGCGCACGCTTGTCACGCGCACCATCGGTTTTTTGGTGCCGGACCTCACCAACTACCCCAACGCCGCGGTCGCCAAGGCCGCCGAGGCGACGCTTGCCGAGGCCGGGTACTACATGTTGCTGACCGACAGCGACTACGACCCGGCGCGCGAGGCGCGGGCGCTCCAGCTGCTGCAGAGCCGCCAGGTCGACGGCATCATCCTCTACCTCTCGGACGAGGACGACCCGGTGCTCCAGGCGGCCATCCGCAACCTCGACGTGCCGGTGGTCGTGCTCGACCGCGACCTGCCGTTCGCCGTCGACACCGTATTCAGCGATCATGCCGAGGCCACGCGCCGCACGGTGCAGGCGCTGGTGCGCCACGGCCACCGGCGCCTCGCCCTGGTCGAGCCCGAGCTGCGCATCCGGCCGGTGCGCGAGCGCGTGCAGGCGTTTCGCGCCGCGGCGCGCGCGGCCAGGCTGCCTCCCGACGGGCAGGTCGTGATCCTCGCCGACCCGGCCGCCCGCGACCTCGAGGCGATCGAGCAGGCGCTCACCGGCGGCCGGCTCCCCACCGCCATCCTGGTCGACGGCAACCGGCTGCTCGCCGGCGCCTTCGAGATCGTGCGCCGGCGCGGGCTTCGGGTGCCGGCGGACGCCGCGATCGTGGCTCTGGATGCGGTCGAGCCGCTCGCCGCCGCCGTGCCCGAGATGGTCGGCATCGTCCGGGATTTCGCCGAGATCGGGCAACAAGCCGGGAGGCTGATGATCGACCGGCTGAGCGGTGCGCGCACCGGGGCGCCGGTCAGCATCACGCTGGCCAGCCGGAGCGTGCTCGCCGATCGGCCGCGCGCCCCCGCGGCGGCGCCCGCCGACCGCTGAGGGAGGCTTCCTGTAAATTCGATTCCAAGCGCTGAGGGAGGCCTTCCTGCAAATTCGATGTTGACGTTTTCATTCGCCTGCCCGAGCATCGTCCCCGCACTCGAGCGCCCGTTCTCGCAGGCTTCGAGGGGAACCACGCCATGATCACCGACTCGGATGTCGCGTGCTATCGCGAGCACGGCTACATGGTCGTTCGCGACGTGCTGAGCCGGGTCGAGGTCGAGGAGCTCCGGCGCGTCACCGACGCGTTCATCGAAAAGGCGCGCAATCTCAGCGCGCACGACGAGGTGTACGATCTGGAGGACAGCCACTCGGCGGTGGCGCCGCGGGTGCGCCGGATCAAGACGCCGCACCTCTGGCATCCGGCCTACGCGGGCATGGTGCGCCACCGCAACATCCTCGAGGTGCTGAAGAAGCTCTGGGGGCCGGGGGTCCGCTTCGACGTCAGCAAGCTCAACCTCAAGGCCGCGGGCTACGGCGCGCCGGTGGAGTGGCACCAGGACTGGGCGTTCTATCCGCACACCAACGACGATCTGGCCGCGGTCGGCATCATGATCGACGACGTCGACGACGACAACGGGCCGCTCATGGTGATCCCTGGCACCCACCGAGGACCGATCTTCGACCACCACGCCGACGGTTACTTCTGTGGCGCCATGGACCCGGAGCGGGGTGAGGTCGACTTTGCCAGCGCCGTCAAGCTCATGGGCTCAGCCGGCTCGATCACCGTGCACCACGCGCGGACGGTGCACGGCTCGGCCACGAACAGCTCGGGCAGGCCGCGCCGCCTCCTTCTGCATCAATATCGCGCCGCCGATGCCTGGCCCCTGCTTGGCGTGTCGGACTTCAGCCAGTATGGTGGCCTGCTCCTGTGCGGCGAGGACACCCTCGAGCCGCGCCTGGAAAGCGTGCCGGTGCGGCTGCCGCTGCCGCCGGCCCCTCATCAGGGGTCGATCTACGAGAACCAGCGGGCCATGACCCGGCGGTTCTTCAAGACTGCCACGGAGCTGGAGGCCGCCCGCTGAGCCGGCCGCCGCCGGCAAAGGAACCCAAAGGGAGGCCCTTCATGCCGGTGGCGCCGCCCGAGATCACGCTCCACGCCATCTTCGCGGGCGTCCTGCCCTTCATGCTGCTGCAGGTCACGGGCCTGCTCCTGGTCCTCGGCTTTCCGCAGATTGCGCTGTGGCCGCTCGATTAGCGCATTTTTTCGATCAGCTCGCACCAGCCCGCTCCCCCTCCCAACCACCCGAAGGGTACCATCGCTGGGTGGTTGGG
>JBOHKK010000582.1:0-2254 GCA_050729115.1 Geminicoccaceae bacterium
GCCGATCCCGGATCAGTCCCGGATGCGCAGGCGCCGCGCCATGTCGGAAGCGAGCCGGCGGTTGGGGTCGACCCGCCCGAGCACGTCGCGAAAAGCGTGGAGGCGCGGATACATCGCGCCAAAGCCCACGGCCGAAAGCGCGGCATCCTTGGCCAGATAGACGCGACCGCCGTGCTCGAGCGTGATTCGCTCGAGCTCGCGCAGGAGCGCCGGAACCGGGGCCGCGCGCGGGAAGTCCATCGCCAGGGTGTAGCCGCGCTCGGGAAACGACAGATGACCCCGACCGCCCTGTCCCAGGGTCTTCAGGACCGCGAGGAACGAGCCCCGGCGCGCCCGCGACATGGTTTCGAGCAGGGCGGTGATCCCGGCCGCCGCCGTGCGGTCCGGAATGACGCACTGAAACTGGTAAAAGCCCCGGCGACCGTAGATCCGGTTCCAGTGGCCGAGCGCGTCGAGCGGATAGAGGAACTTCTGGATGGGCACGGTACGGCGGCGTCCGGCCGCGGACACGCGGCGATAGTACAGCTCGTTGAACAGGCGGATCGCCAGAGGATTGAGCACGCCCGCGGGGAAGTCGAACGGGACGTTGCGCTGCCGCGCGCTCCGGAAGGGCGCCGCGTCGGCCACCGCGAGCTCTCCCGTCTCCAGGATGCCGCGGCCCATGTGCCGGCCGCGCGCCATGGCGTCGATCCAGCCGACGGAGAACGTCGAGGTCGCCCGACACCCGGCGAACGCGGCCATGAACGCGTCGAGATCCGTCATCCGGCGCTCCTCGACCTCGACGCTCGCGGACGGCACCGCCTCGAGGCGAAAGCAGACCCGCAGGATCAGGCCGGAAAGACCGATGCCGCCGATCGTGGCGGCGAACAGCTCGGGATCGCTCTGCGGGCAGACGCGCCGGACCTCGCCCGAGGGCAGCGCGAGGTCCAGCCAGAGCACGTGGTCGCCGAAGCTGCCCGCGACCTCGTGGTTCTTGCCGTGGACGTCGTTGGCCACGGCGCCGCCGAGCGTGGCGAAGGCGGTGCCGGGGCTCACCGGAACCAGATGGCGGCGCGGCAGGTACGCCTCCAGGAGGTCGCGAAAGGTCACCCCGGCTTCGCACACCACCCTGCCGGTGGCGGCGTCGAACTCGAGGATGCGATTCAGGCCGCCGGTCAGAAGCGCCCGGCCGTCGCCGTTCAGGGCGACGTCGCCGTAGCTGCGGCCGCCGCCGTAGGGGAGGATGGTGGCACCGTTGGCCTCGGCCAGCGCCGCCGTCGCCGCGGCGGCATCGCGGGGTCCACAGGCGAGCACCCGGGCGCGCGCGGTGCGCCCCCAGCCGGCGAGCTCCACCGGTTGCCAATGCATGGCGCGCCCGTGCCCTTGCGCTCAGACGTGGATCAGCGCTGCGAGGGTTGCCGCCCACAGCGCGCCGGTGACGATCAGGAACCGGTCGGTCACCGTGGTCGGCGAGCCCGAGCGGTTCTCGACCAGGGTGATCTGGAGATAGCGCAGCACCCCCGCGATCAGGAAGATCACGGTATAGACCAGGCGGTCGGTGCCGAGCTCGGCCATGACCTGACGGTCGGTCGTGTAGATCATGTAGGTGACCAGGAGCGCGCCCAGGACCACCGCCACGGCGGTGTCCAGGAACGTCTGGCTGTACCCGGCCAGACTACGGCGGTGCTGGCCGTCGAGGCTCTTGACCAGGTCGTCGCGACGCTTGGCGAGCGCCAGGAACAGGGCCAGGAGGCCGGAGACGATCAGGATCCAGGCGCTCGGCTCGATGTCGATCAGGACGTTCCCGGCCAGGACCCGCAGAACGAAGCTCAGCGCGATGATCAGGACGTCGACGATGGCGACGTGCTTGAGCCACAGCGAATAGGCGAGGTTCATGACGACGTAGGCGGCGCCGACCGCGGCGAACGCCGGCGACAGCCAGAGCGCCAGCGACAAGCCGCCGGTCAGCAGCAGGATCAGCAGAGTGAGCGCGACCGGCACCGAAACCGTGCCGGCGGCGAGCGGCCGGCTTGCCTTGGTCGGATGCTTGCGGTCCGCCGCGCGATCCAGATAGTCGTTGACGATGTAGATGGCGCTCGCGAGCAGGCAGAAGCAGAGGACGCCCCCCGCCACCGCCGCCGCGCTCGCCACGGAAAGCGCCGGTGGCGTGAAGAACAGCGGCGCGACCACGAACAGATTCTTGGTCCACTGCTCGGGGCGCAACAGCGTCACGGCGGCGAGCCATGCCCGGGCGACCCCGCGATCCAGCCCGGGC
>JBOHKK010000583.1:0-2238 GCA_050729115.1 Geminicoccaceae bacterium
CGAGCGCCTCTACGCCTGAGCCTTTGACCCGGCCGGTCGCCTGCCGTAACTCTGCGGGGAGCTCAGGGAGGCAGGCGATGACACGACAGCTGTTCGGCATCATCCCGCCGATGACCACGCCGTTCGATGCGGACGGCGACATCGACGAGGGCGCGGTCCGGGCGCAGACGCGATGGCTGATCGGTCAGGGCGTGCACGGCCTCGCGGTCGGCGGCAGCACCGGCGAGGGCCAGACCCTCGACCAGGACGAGCTGCGCCGCCTGGTGGCGATCGTGGCCGAGGCGGCGGCCGGCCAGGTGCCGGTGATCGCCGGCATCATCGTCGACAGCACGCAGGGTGCCATCCGCCGCGGCACCGCGGTCGGCGCCCTCGGGGTCGCCGCGTTGCAGGTGACCCCGGTGCACTACCTGTTCCGGCCGGACGACGAGGCGATGCTCGGGCACTTCCGGGCGATCGCCGAGGCGACCGGGCTGCCGATCGTGGTCTACAACGTGGTGCCCTGGAGCTATCTGTCGCCGGAACTCTTGTGCCGGATCATGTGCGAGGTGCCGGGCGTGATCGGCGTCAAGCAGAGCGCCGGCGACCTCAAGCTGCTGGCCGACCTGCTGATCTCGGCGCCGCCCGGCGCTCGCATCCTGAGCGCGGTCGACGCCCTGCTCTATCCGTCGTTCGCGCTCGGGGCGCACGGCGCGATCGCGGCGATCCTCGCCGCCACGCCAGGCACCTGCGTCGAGGTTTGGGACGCGGTGCGCCGCGGCGACCACGCGCTGGCGCTGGATCGGCATCGGCGGCTGCTATCCTTGTGGAACGCCATGGTCGGCGACAATCTGCCGGCCTGCACCAAATACGCTCAAGCCCTGCAGGGCTGTCCCGGCGGCCAGCCGCGCGCCCCGATGCCGGCGGCCAACGCCGCCCAGCAGCGCGCGATCGGCGCCGCCATCGATGGTCTGAGGGCCGCCGCCGCCGCCGAATAGTCCACGGCTTGGCTCGAAGGGGACCGGCCGATGCTGAGCTTCGTGTACGAAGCGTTACCGGGGCGCGTGGTGTTCGGCGCCGGCAGCCTCGAGCGGCTGCCCGATGAGATCGCCCGCCTCGATGCCGCGCGCGTGCTCCTGGTGAGCACGCCGGGCCATCGCCATTTGGCCGAGGACGCCGCCTGGCGCCTTGGCGAGCGGGCGGTCGGGATCTGGGATCGCGCCAAGATGCACGTCCCGATCGAGAACGCGCAGGCCGCGCGCGCCGAGGCCCGGCGCGTCGGCGCCGACGCCTGCGTGGTGGTCGGCGGCGGCACCCCGATCGGCCTCGCCAAGGCGATCGCCCTGGAGCTCGAGCTGCCCATCGTCGCCGTCCCGACCACGTATGCCGGCTCGGAGATGACCCCGGTGCTCGGGATCACGGAGGGGGGCGTCAAGCGCACCCGGCGCGATCCGAGGATGCTGCCGAGGATCGTGATCTACGACCCCGAGCTCACCTTCGGCCTGCCGGGCGCGGTCTCCGGGCCATCGGGCATGAACGCGATCGCCCATTGCGTCGAGGCGCTCTACGCCAAAGACGGCAATCCGATCACCTCGCTGATCGCCGAGGAAGGCATCCGGGCGCTGGCGAGCAGCCTGCCCGTGGTGGTGCGCGAGCCCGAGCACCCGGAGGCGCGCGCCGAGGCGCTCTACGGCGCCTGGCTCGCCGGCTCGGCGCTGGCGGCGGTCGGCATGGCGCTGCACCACAAGCTCTGCCACGTGCTCGGCGGCAGCTTCGATCTGCCCCATGCCGAGGTGCACACGATCGTCCTGCCGCACGCCTGCGCCTACAACCGCGCCGGGGCGCCCGCGGCGATCGCCCGGATCGCCCGCGCGCTCGACGCCGAGGACGCCGCGGCCGGCCTGTTCGACCTCGCGGGCTCCCTCGGCGCCAAGCAGAGTCTCGCCGACCTCGGCATGCGCGAACCCGACCTCGACCGCGCCGCCGACCTCGCCACCCAAAGCCCCTATCCCAACCCCAGCCCGATCACCCGGGACGGCATCCGCGCGCTCCTCGACGACGCCTGGCACGGCTGGCGGCCGCAGCGATGACTTGAGGCATCGCCTTTAGGCGGAGCGCACGAAGAGGGGTCCGATCAGGAACTGCGAAACTCGGTCTCGCAAGCTGCGCGCCGGCGCAGCCGCAGCAGGACGAGGAGGTCACGGCCCGTTTGCGCACCTTCCTCTGCGTCGAACCTGGATGTCGTCGGCCTCAGCATTTGCA
>JBOHKK010000584.1:0-2234 GCA_050729115.1 Geminicoccaceae bacterium
GACTGCGCCTCGGCGCGCTGCTCGCAAGCCACGGCGGCGACGTCGAGCGGGTCATCGCGGCGGTGGCCGGGGCGCTCGGGGTGCCTCCCGGCAGCGGCGCCGAGCAGATGCGCGAGGCGGCCGCCCGCGATCCCGAGATCGATCACCCCGGCCTTCTGGAGGCGGCGCGCGCGCTCGCGACCGGCGCCAAGAGCGATGTCGCACGCTCCGGGACCATTGCCGACTGGCTGGCCGCGGATCACGACGAGCGGATGCGGACCTGGCCTGCCTACGAGGGCGTGTTCCTGACCGCCCGACGTCAGCCCAGGCAAACCGGCCTGATCACGCGGGCTTGCGCCGACGCCTGCCCCCGGGCGACCGCTGCGCTCCTGGCCGAGCAGATGCGGCTGGCTCGCTGGGTCGAGCGGGAGAAAGCCGCGGCGATCGGGCTCCGCACCGCGGCGCTGCTCCGCGTCGGCGCGGCGGTGCTCCAGGCCTACGAGCGGCGCAAGGAGGCGAGCAGCGCCCTCGACTTCGACGACCTGATCGCCTGCAGCCGGCGGCTCCTCGAGCAACCGGGCATGGGCGCCTGGGTGCAGTACAAGCTGGACCAGCAGATCGACCATCTCCTGGTCGACGAGGGCCAGGACACCAGCCCGGAGCAGTGGGCGATCATCGAGGCGCTGTGCGCCGAGTTCTTCACCGGGGAGGGGGCGCGGCCAATCCGGCGCACGCTGTTCGTGGTCGGCGACGAGAAGCAGTCGATCATGAGCGTGCAGGGCGCCGACGTGGCGACCTACCGGCGCTGCCGTGAGAGGTTCGAGGCGCGGGTCCACAGTGGCGGCCAGCCGTGGCGCGAGGAGCCCCTTGGCCGGTCGTTCCGCTCGGCCAAGCCGATCCTCGATCTCGTGGACGCCGTCTTTGCCGAGCCGGAGGTGCGCCATGGGGTGGTGAGCGAGGACCGCTGGCCGGCCCACGAATGCTTTCGCACCGCGATGCCGGGCCTGGTCGAGGTCTGGCCCTTGATCGAGACCGAGCCGGTCGCCAAGGCCGACGGCTGGCAGTTGCCGGACCAGCACGAGGCGAGCGATCGCGGCGAAGCCTGCGTCGCCCAGGCGATCGCGCAGCGGATCTTCGAGTGGCGCCGCGACCGCGTGCCGCTGCCCTCGACCGGGGAGCCGATCCGCGCCGGCGACGTCATGATCCTGCTGCCGCGGCGCGGCATCCTGCAGGAGCTCCTCATCCGCCACCTCAAGCAGCTGCAGGTGCCGGTGGCCGGCGCCGACCGTCTGGCGCTGACCGACGACATCGCGGTCTGCGACCTGGTCGCGCTGGGCGACGCGCTTCTGCTGCCCGAGGACGACCTGTCGCTTGCCGCCGTGCTGCGCAGCCCACTGTTCGGCCTGTCGGAGGATGCGCTGTTCGAGCTCGCTTACGATCGCGCTGGGGCGACCCTGTACGAGCGCCTGCGGGCGGCGCGCGACCGGGCGCCGTTCGCCGAGGCCCATGCGCGCTTGGCGGAGCTGCTGGCGCAGGTGGATTTTTTGCCGCCCTTCGAGTTCTATGTCCGGCTGCTGGGCCAGGGCGGCGGCCGCAAGCGCCTGCTTGCCCGCCTCGGCCCGGCGGCAGAAGAGCCGATCGAAGCCTTCCTCGCCCAGGCGCTCGCGTTCGAGCAGAGCCACCCGCCCTCGATGCAGGCGTTCCTGCACTGGCTGCGGGCCGACACCACCGAGCTGATCCGCGACCCCGACCAGCCGCGCGACGAGGTGCGGGTGCTGACCTGCCACGGCGCCAAGGGGCTCGAGGCGCCGATCGTGTTCATCGCCGATGCCGTCTTCGTGCCGACCACGAGAGACCGCCTGCTGTGGACCGAGCCGGAGGGGCTGCCGCTCTGGCGGGTCGCGGGCGATCTCCAGGACCCCGCGAGCAAGGCCGCCGAGCAGCGCGCACTTCTGGCGCAGCAGCAGGAGCACCGCCGGCTCCTCTACGTCGCGCTCACGCGGTCCAAGGAGCACCTGATCGTGGCCGGCTGGCAGCGCCGGAACCAGTCCGGCAGCACCTGGTACGATTGGATCAACGCGGGCATGGCCAGGCTCGGCGCCGAGCGGGTGCCCTCGCCCGCCCTGAACGGCGACGTCCTGCGCTACGGCAACCACCGCATCTGCGGCCCCGCGCAGCTCGGGCTGCCGATCCCCGAGCAAGGCGCGCGCGCCCCGGAGCCGCCGTGGCTGAGCCGCCCGGCGCCGGCGCCGACC
>JBOHKK010000585.1:0-2210 GCA_050729115.1 Geminicoccaceae bacterium
CGCTCGGGCCGCCCGCGGCCCGCGCCGACGGCCCTGCCCTGCCGGACGATCCGGCGTTGGAGCGCTATCCGCTCGGCGCCGCGCGCACGCAGCTCCACGACAACTACATCGTGGCGCAGACCGAGGCCGGTCTGGTCCTGGTCGACCAGCACGCCGCCCACGAACGCCTGGTCTACGAGCGGATGAAAGCGGACCTCGCCGCGGGCGGGGTGCTCCGGCAGGGCCTGTTGCTGCCGGAGGTGGTGGAGCTCGACCCGGCGCTGATCGAGCGTCTGCTCGGCCGGCGCGAGGAGCTCGAGGGCCTCGGGCTCGCCATCGAGGCTTTCGGCGCGGACGCGGTGCTGGTGCGCGAGGTGCCGGCGCTGCTCGGCAATCCCGACGTCGCCGAGCTGATCCGCGATCTGGCCGAGGACCTCGGCGAGATCGATCAGATCTGCCGTCTCAGGGAAGCGCTCGAGCGCGTGTGCGCGACGCTCGCCTGCCACGGCAGCGTGCGGGCGGGGCGTCGTCTCACGCTTGCCGAGATGAACGCGTTGTTGCGACAAATGGAAGCGACGCCGAACAGCGGCCAGTGCAATCACGGCCGGCCCACCTACGTCACCTTGTCGCGCGCCGACATCGAGCGGCTGTTCGCCCGCAGATAGCGCGACTCCGACGCCGTCCAACCGCCTCTGGACAAGGCGGGCGGGCCCACCCACATATGGGCAGCCTGCCCAACATCCCCCTCCCGGAGCCGTCCGTGACTTACGTCGTCACCGAAGCCTGCATCAAGTGCAAGTACATGGACTGCGTCGAGGTGTGCCCGGTGGATTGCTTCTACGAGGGCGCGAACATGCTCGTGATCAATCCCGACGAATGCATCGACTGCGGGGTGTGCGAGCCGGAGTGCCCGGTCGAGGCGATCTTGCCCGATACCGAGGAAGAAGCCGAGAAGTGGCTGGAGCTGAACCGCGAATACTCGACCGGGCCGTGGCCCAACATCACCCGCATGGGGGAACCGCCGCCCGACGCCGACGATTTCAAGGACCAGCCGGACAAGTTTCGACAATACTTCAGCCCCGATCCGGGTGAAGGAACTTAGGCGATCGAGCGCCCGGTGGCGTCTTGCAGGGGGTCGGTGCGCGGCAGCGCTTTGCGCGCTGCTAGTGCCAGGGGCTGTCCTTTCATGTAGAAACGTGGTATCAATCTTTTATCGTTAATTTTTGATCCAAGGAACGGACGGCTTGAAGCTCGGCGCTGTTCGCCGGGAAAGCCGGCAGAGAGTTGCGGCCTCGCGATCGGGGTCGCGAGCGGATGGCGGGCGCCAACTGATGAAGGTGGGAGAACGGCAACAATGGGCAAGAACCTGGCCTTCGCGGTGGACGACTACATCGTGTACCCGTCCCATGGCGTAGGCCGCATCATCGCCATCGAGACCCAGGAGATCGTTGGCGACATGCTGGAAATGTACGTGGTCTCGTTCGAGCAGGACCGCTTGACTTTGCGGGTGCCGATCGCCAAGGCGCCGCGCTCGGGCATGCGCAAGCTGAGCAGCCGGGACAAGATCCAGACGGCGATGAACGCGTTGAGGGCCCGGCCGCGGCCGCGCCGCGCGGTCATGTGGAGCCGGCGCGCGCAAGAGTACGAAGCCAAGATCAACTCCGGCGATCCGGTGTCGATCGCCGAGGTGGTGCGCGAGCTGCACCGGGGCGAGGACGCCGAGCAGTCGTACAGCGAACGGCAGATGTATCGCGCGGCGCTCGAGCGCCTGGCGCGCGAGGTGGCGGCGATCGAGCGGATCGACGAAGAGCGCGCGACCGCCAAGCTGCAGGAGGTGCTCGCTCAGGCCGCCTGAATCCGGGCGTCGCGCGTCAAGCAAAAAGGGGGCCTGACTCGGCCTCCTTTTTGCTTGTGGCGGATCGCCGCCGCTCCCAGCTTGTCGCGCCCCGATGGCGCCCACCCGGCGATCGGGGGCCGCGGCCCGCTCATTCCGGTCCCACAAAATCCTGACCCTCGCGGTCGGTAGCGCGCGCGGGATGCGTGCCGCTCCGCACCGACCGCCGGAGGTCGCGCGGCGCTCCGGGGCGATCACCGAGGTCTCCCTGGGAACCAGCCGCGGGGAGCCAGGCACGCGGCCGCGCGTCCCAGCGCGCGGGGTTGGTTGGTCGGCCGCGCGTCCCAGCGCGCGGGGTTGGCTGGTCGGCCGCGCGTCCCAGCGCGCGGGGTTGGCT
>JBOHKK010000586.1:0-2210 GCA_050729115.1 Geminicoccaceae bacterium
CGCGGCCATCGGCCTCCCTCAGAGCCGCACCGCAACGCTGCGCGGCGTGGCGCGGGCGCTGCTCGACGGTCGAGTCGACTTCCATCCGGAGCGGCCGCTGGCCGAGTTCGTGGCACGCTGGCAGGCCCTCCCCGGCATCGGGCCGTGGACCGCCCAATACGTCGCGATGCGGGCGCTCGGTGCTCCCGATGCCTTCCCGGCCGACGATCTGGTCCTGCGCCGTACCGCGGCGAACGGGTCGGCGCAGCCGCTCAGCGCCAAGGCGCTGTCCGCGCGCGCCGAGCGCTGGCGGCCCTGGCGCGCCTACGCCGTGATCCAGCTCTGGCAACAAGCCTCCCGCGGTGCATAACCTATTCCTCCATCTCGACGCGACGGAGCCCCGACCGCTGCGGCTCTACGAGTCGCTGCGGGAACAGATCGTGGAGGGCGAGCTCAAGCCGGGGGAGCGCCTGCCCCCGACGCGCGTCGTGGCGCGAGATCTGGCCATGCCCCGCAGCGGCGTCGTCGCCGCGTACCGCCAGCTTCTCTCCGAAGGATATGTGCGGGCCCGCGTAGGGTCCGGCACCTGGGTCAGCCGGATCGTGCCGGACGCCCTGCTGACGGCGCCGCCGCACCGCCCACACCGCAACGGGTCGCGAGCCGAGCCTCGCTTGAGCGAGCTGGCGCGCCATGCTGTGATGGCGCGGCTGGACCGCCGGCTCGCGCGGGCCGAACGGGGGTGCATCTCCTTCTCGCTCGAATCGGCGCTCGCCGACGAAATCTCCACCGCGATCTGGACGCGTCTCATGCGGCGGCATCTGGAGCATCCGCCGCCGGGCTACGGTCCTCCGGAGGGATGCCTCGAGCTGCGGCGGGCGATCGCCGAATACCTGCGTCAGAGTCGGGGGATCGCCGCCGAGGCGGAGCAGATCGTGATCGTCGCCGGCGCCCAGCAGGGCATCGATCTGCTCGCGCGCGCCCTGCTGCAACCGGGCGACGGCGTCCTGATCGAGGACCCGGGCTTCCGCGGCGCCCGTCTGGCATTCGAGGCCCTGGGCGCCCGCATCGTGGCCTGCCCGGTCGACCGCGAAGGGATCGACCTCCGCCGCGCGACGACACAGCCGCCGGCCGGGGAGGGCGGGGGTGCCATCCGGCTCGCGTTCGTGACGCCGTCGCACCAGTTTCCGACCGGCGAGGTGATGAGCCTGGCGCGGCGCCTCGAGCTGCTCGATTGGGCACGCGCCGCGGACGCGATCGTGATCGAGGACGACTACGAAGGCGAGCTCCGCTTCGCCGGCCAGCCCCTGCCGGCGATCCACGCTCTGGACGGCGAAGCCCGGGTCGTGTACCTCGGCACCTTCTCCCGCACCCTCTATCCCGACCTGCGGCTGGGGTACATGGTGTTGCCCCGCTCGTTGGTGGAGCCGATCGTCGCCTTGAAGCGTCTGTCCGACTGGTTTACGCCGGTGACCCCACAGGCCGCGCTCGCCGACTTCATCAGTGGCGGGCACTACCAAAGGCACCTGCGACGTCTGCAGCGCCAGATGCGGGAACGGCGCCACACCCTGCTGGCGAGCCTGGAGGCCGAGCTCGGCGACGCCGTGGAGGTGACCGGCGCCGCCGGCGGCCTGCACGTCGCCGTCTGGTTCCATGAAGCAGGTCCGGAGGCCGAGGGAGTCCTGGTAGCGACCGCCCGAGAGCTGCGCGTCAGCGTCCATCCCCTGTCGCTGTTCTGCATCACCGCGCCTCCTCGTCTCGGCGTGCTGCTCGGCTACAGCCGCTTGGGAGACACGGAGATCCGCGAAGGTGTCCGTCGGCTGGCGGTGGCCTGGCGCGCGACCTGCCGCGCCGTCGAGCCCATCGCATCGGGTCTCGCCGTAGCGCACGGCTGACGGAACCGTTTCAGACCGGCGCGGCGACGAGGAGATCCGGGAGGTCGGCGAAGTCGGCCGTGTTGAGCGTCCACAGGATGGCATCCCGGGTCAGCGCACAGGCGGCGATCGCCAGGTCCAGCTCGCGTCCTCGCGGGCGCGGAACCGCGCCGTAGAGCCGGGCCGCCATCGCCGTTTCTTCGGTGCCGAAAGGGATCGCCGTCCGCCGCGGGAACAGCGCCTCCTGGGCCTCGAGCTCCGCCGGCTTGCGCGGCCCGCGCAGCCACTCGTAGAGCACCAGCGCGGGCACCGCCAGGCGCTCTCCCCGTTCGATCGCGCTCCGCAGCGCCGGCGCGGAGC
>JBOHKK010000587.1:0-2191 GCA_050729115.1 Geminicoccaceae bacterium
AAGCGAGGTCGCGCGTGCGATCAGCCGGAGGCGGCCGGCGACGGCAAGGGCGTCGCCGGCGCCGCCCTTCAGCTGGAACGACAGGAGGCCGCCGCAGCCGCCCGCCATCTGCTGCCGCGCCAGGGCATGCCGGGGATGGCTCGGCAGGCCCGGGTAGAGCACCCGCTCGACCTTGGGCTGGTCCTCGAGGAAGCGGGCGATCGCGAGCGCGTTGGCGCAGGCCGCGCGCACCCGCAGCGCCAGCGTGCGCATGCCGCGCAAGAGGAGCCAGGCCTCGAAGGCGCCGAGCAGGGCGCCGGCGTCGTGGCGGTCGGCCCGGATCGCCCTCCAGCGTTCGTCGATCCCCTTCGTCACCAGCACGCCCGCCAGCACGTCGGCGTGGCCGTTCAGGTACTTGGTCGCCGAGTGCATGACCAGATCGGCGCCGAGCGCGAGCGGGCGCGTCAGGATCGGGGTGGCCACGGTGCTGTCCACCGCAACGATCGCCCCGGCGCCGTGCGCGACCTCGGCGGCGCGGGCGATGTCGACCACATGGAGCATCGGGTTGGAGGGCGTCTCGATCCAGACGATCGCCGGCCTGGCGTCCTGCACCACGCGCTCGAGGCTCATCGGATCGGCGCCCCCGAAACGATGGAGCGCGATCTCCCGGCGAGCGCAGAAACGCTCGAGCCAGGCAAGCGTACCGTAGTAGATCGGTCGCTGCACGACGACCGCATCGCCGCGCCGCAGCGTGCGGAACAGCGCCGCGATCGCCGCCATGCCCGAGGGGAACACCAGCGCCTCGGCGCCAGCTTCGAGGGCGCACAGCACCGCCTCGACCTGAGGGTAGCCTGGATTGTCGTCCCGGCCGTAGCCGTGCGCCGGATTGATCAGCGCGTACGACGGATCGCGAGCGAAGGTGGTCGACGGCTGGATCGGCGGCACCAGGCCGCCGGTTGCCGGGTCGACGTAGTGGCCCAGCTGCGCTGTCAGCGTCGCCGGCTCGATGCCACCTTTTCGCATGGACGGGCACTCCAATCCCGCGGTAAGCACTCATACCAGGAACACGAGGTCTTGACCCATCGACCGCTCTTCTTGTCACCCCCGGGCTCGACCCGGGGGTCCCGTCCGGATGCCCCGGTCAAGCCGGGCATGACAGAAAAGACGCACCGACCCGTCGGCCGCGACTTCATGGGGTCGGTATCAGATGCGATAGAACAGCACCTGGCCGTCCGGGGCGAGCTGCGGCAGAAGGTCGAAGTCCGCGATGTTGCGGGTCAGAACGGTGCTGCCGTGCTTGCGCGCATCGAAGAAGATCAGGGCGTCGTTCAGAAGGTCGTGCGCGGCTTGCCGCCAAACCCTGGAGGCGCGCCAGAAGGCCGGCGGCAATCGCGGCTTCGCGCCGAGTGGCCACAGTCGGATTGAGGATGCGGTGATAGGGGACCTTGGCGATCACTGCCTTGATCTGCCGAACCGCGGTTGGAGTGGCCGGGTGTCTGGGATCCAAACGACCGGGCCCGACCGCCAGTTCAGCAACCGCAACGGCACTGTGCCACAATCCACACCTGCGCAAAAGGTCGTCGAGCTCATCGGGGGAGCGGCGCTGTATCTGATCGATACAGACCGTGGTGTCCAAGACGAGCTGCCGCAGTGGTCGGGCGCCGGGCCGCCGCCCTGGAATCCGCGGGACGGGCGAGCCCCATGACCGTTTCCTTGTAGCACATGAGCCGGGTAGAAGTAGCACATCGACGCCGCCGATCGACCTCGGCGAAGCGGAATCGGGATCGTCAGGAAGAGCTTCTTCAGGCCGGCTCGCGTTCCGCGGCCTTAGCCTCCTGCCAGAGCGCCTCCATCTCGTCGAGCGAGGCGTCCTCGAGGCGTTGCCCGCGGGCGCGAAGCGCGTCCTCGATGTTGCCGAACCGGCGCTCGAACTTGGCGTTGCTCCGGCGGAGCGCGGTCTCGGCGTCGATGCCGAGGTGGCGGGCGAGGTTGACCGCCGCGAACAACAGGTCGCCGATCTCGTCGCTCAGGCGGTCCACGTTCGCCGGCTCTTTCAGCTCGGCGCGGAGCTCCGCGATCTCCTCCTCGATCTTGTCCAGCACCTGCGCCGCCTGCGGCCAGTCGAAGCCGACCCGGGCGGCGCGCCTTTGCAGCTTGGCCGCGCGCGCGAGCGCCGGCAGGGCGAGCGGCACGTCGTCGAGCAGGCGATGTC
>JBOHKK010000588.1:0-2190 GCA_050729115.1 Geminicoccaceae bacterium
GCCCATATCGGTCTCGTCGGCCTCGACCCGCGCGGCAAGCGGCGCCCGCTCCGGCCGGACCATCGCCTTGCGGATCTTGTGCAGCCAGCTCCAGGCGGTCTGGTAGCTGCCGAAGCCCATCTGCCGCTTGAGCTCCATCGCCGAGATGCCGCCCTTGCTCGAGGTCACCAGGTAGATCGCCAGGAACCACTTGGCGAGCCCGGTCTTGGTCTGCTCGAAGACGGTGCCGGCGAGAATCGAGTGCTGCTTGCCGCAGGCCGTGCACTCCTCGATCAGGCGCTTCTTGTGGCTCCAAGCCTGGTCATGCCCGCAGCCCGTGCAGCGGAAACCCGCCGGCCAACGCGCCCGCACCAGATACCCCCGACACTTCGCGTCGGTGCCGAAGCGCTTCAGGAAGGTCGGCAGATCGCCCGGCAGATCCTTCAGCAACTCGTCGGCCATGGCACCCTCCCGCCTCGGTTCTTCCTTCGTCCACTCTCGCCGTTCCGACTGCCAGAGTCAACCAGCCTGAGGCTTGTGGAGAGCCAGTTCTAGTAAAAACAGAGTTCTACAAGCTCCGGGACGAGGGCCAGATTGAACGTGTCCCGGGACTTGCAGGACCGAGGCCCGCGTGGCAGCTGACTGATCGGGAAGGGAGTTTCTAGCCGAGGCGTGAACGGAGATCGCACCCGCGGCGGCCTAGCCTGACGATCACCAACGTGGTTGTAGGTGGGATGGATCGAGCAGGTACTGGACCTTCGCCATGGCACGGCCGAGCGTCGAAGGCCGCAGACCGCCACCGTAGATCTCCTCGGTCCCCAGCGGACCAGCCTCCAAGGGCCAGCACAGCGTCACGGGGCTGCGGGGTCAAGCATCGCCGTGGCCGCTGCCGCCCGCGCCATTCACCCCGGCTCGTGGAGGATCGGGCGGCCGGGCCCGGCGAGGCGGAACGCCCGCTCGCCGTTGTCGTCGAGGATGCGCAGATCGTCGCTCTCGCGCAGGTCCCGGGTCACGACATCGAAAAGGCCGCCGTGGCGGTTACGCGCGAGCGCTCCAGGCCCTCAGCCAGTGGCCGCCGCTCGCGGCTCCGTCCGCACCTCGAGATGGAAGCCGCCGTGCCTTTGCAGGTGAACGAGGATCGCGACGAGATTGCGCGCCTGCGGGTTGCCGCGCGGGCCGAGCATGCGCATCAGGCTCTTGGGCGGCGTGCCGGTGGCGCGGCCGAGCGCCTCGAAGCCGATCGTGGCGTTGATGTAATCGCGCAGGACCGCCTTGCCGGTCCCGAGGTCGCCCGCCAGCATGGCCTCGACCGCCTCCTGCAGAAGCGCCTGGCGGAAGGCGGAATCGCGCTGGACGCGCGCCTGAACGGTCTCCTTGAAATCCCTCGTCACCGCCATCTCAGGTCCCCTCCTTTCGGCGCCGCCGGTAGTCGGTCCATCTCTCCTGCGCCGCTTTGATGTCACCCTGCTGGCGTTCGCTTGGTGCCGCCCGCCAGCAGGATCACGAGCGTCGCGCCGTCCCTGCCGACATACACCCGCTAGCCCGGCCCCCAGTCGATCCGGCATTCGAGAACGCCACCGCCGAAGGCCTTGACGTTCGAAAGGTTGCCCATCTCGATCCGGGCGAGCGCGACGGTGACCTTGGCGGCGGCCCTGGCGTCCAGGCCATCGAATCAGTCGGCGAACGGGCTGCGCCCGCGGGCATCCACATATTCCCGGATCATCAACATGCGTATAGGTAACACATTTGTTACCCATACTTAAGCACGGCGCGCTAGGCGAGTTGCGCGCTGGACGCGCCCAGATGGGCATCCATGACGGCCTCGTCCCGGGCGAGGGCCGCCGGGGGGCCCTCGAACACCAGTCGGCCCGACGCGATCACGTAGATGTAGTCCGCCACCGCCAGCGCCAGCGGCAGATGCTGCTCCACGACCAGCGCGGCGTGGCCGTGAGCGCGCAACTGTCGGATGACCTCCTCGACCTGCTGCACCAGCCGTGGTGACAGGCCTTCCGAGGGCTCGTCCATCAGGATCAGGTCCGGGTTCGCCATGAGCGCGCGGCCGATCGCCAGCATCTGTTGCTCGCCGCCGCTGAGGTTGCCGCCCAGATGGCCGATGCGCGCGCCGAGCTGCGGGAACTCCGCCAGCACGCCGGCAAGATCCCAGCGTCGCGCCGCGGACTCGCGCCCGCGGGCGCGACCGGCGAGCCGGCT
>JBOHKK010000589.1:0-2189 GCA_050729115.1 Geminicoccaceae bacterium
GCGGAGGATCGGCGGTCGGTCGCCGGCGCCGGGCCGTCCCAGGCCGAGATGTGGCCGCTGCCTGCCGCCGCGGAAATCGACGATCCCCTGTTGGCCTGCCTGGGCATCCTGACCCGTCTGCTGGAGCGGCCGACCTCGGCGGAGGCGCTCAAGGCCGGTCTGCCGCTGGCCGATGGCCGCTTGACGCCGGAGTTGGCGGTACGCGCCGCCGAGCGCGCCGGTCTCACCGCCCGCCTCGTGCGCCAACCGCTTGCTCGGATCAGCGAGCTCACGTTGCCGTGCGTGCTCCTGCTCGAGGAGCGCAGGGCATGCGTCCTGGTCGGGATGTTGCCCGGCGAGCGGGCGCAGGTCGTCATGCCCGAGATCGGCGACGGTGCGATCGAGCTGCCGCTCGCCGAGCTTGCCGAACGACATGCCGGCCATGTCCTGTTCGCCCGGCCGCGACTGCGCTTCGACCGGCGGGCGGACCAGGTCGAAGGCGTCGAAGGCCGCAGCTGGTTCTGGGGCACGCTGCTGCGGGCCTGGCCGATCTACGCCGAAGTCCTCCTGGCCGCGGTCCTGATCAACCTGTTCGCCCTGGCCAGCCCTTTGTTCATCATGAACGTCTACGACCGGGTGGTGCCGAACCACGCGATCGAGACGCTGTGGGTGCTCGCCGCGGGCGCCGCCACGGTGTTCGGGTTCGACTTCGTGCTGCGCAATCTGCGGGGGTACTTCGTCGACAGCGCCGGCCGGATCGCCGACCTCAGGCTCGCCGGCGGGATCTTCGAGCAGGTCATGGGCCTACGCATGGCCGCCCGGCCGGCCTCGGCCGGCGCGTTCGCCAACAACCTGCGCGAGTTCGAGAGCCTGCGCGATTTCTTCACCTCGGCGACCGTGGTCACGCTGGTCGATCTGCCGTTCGTGTTCCTGTTCATCGGGATCGTGTGGCTGATCGGCGGCCCGATCGCATGGGTGCCGGCAATCGCGGTGCCGCTGGTGATCGGGTTCGGTCTGATCCTGCAGGTGCCGCTCAATCGGGTGATCCGCCGGACCTTCCAGGAAGCCGCGCAAAAGCACGGGGTGCTGGTCGAGAGCCTGAGCGGGCTGGAGACGATCAAGAGCGTCCGGGCCGAGGGCCGCATGCAGCGCAATTGGGAGCAGTTCGTGAGCGCGACCGCGCGCTCCGGGATGCGCGCCCGGTTGCTGTCAGGCCTCGGGGTGAACGTCTCCCTGCTCGCCCAGAACCTGGTCACGATCGGCGTCGTGATCTTCGGGGTATATCGGATCGGGGAGGGCCTGCTGACGGTCGGGGCCCTGGTCGCCTGCACGATCATCACCGGCCGGGCCATGGCCCCGCTCGCCCAGGTCGCCGGCATCCTGACCCGGTACCATCAGGCCCGCGCCGCCTACGACGCCTTGAACAAGGTGATGGCGCTGCCGGTGGAACGGCCGGCGGAGATCCGCTTCCTGCATCGCCCGCAGCTGCGCGGCGAGGTCGCCTTCCAAGGCGTCACCTTCGCCTATCCGGGACAGAAGCAGCCGGCGCTCGATCAGGTATCGTTCACGGTCAGACCGGGCGAGCGGGTCGGCCTGGTCGGCCGCATCGGCTCCGGCAAGACCACGATCGAGAAGCTGGTTCTCGGGCTGTACGAGCCGGATCAGGGCGCGGTGCTGATCGACGGCACGGATCTCCGCCAGATCGACCCTGCGGACCTGCGCCGCAACATCGGCTGCGTCCTCCAGGACGTGGTGCTGTTCCATGGCACGGTGCGCGACAACATCACGCTCGGCGCGCCGTTCGCCGACGATCAGGCAGTGTTGCGCGCGGCGCGCATCGCCGGCGTCGAGGACTTCGTCGCCCGCCATCCGCTGGGCTTCGATCTCAACGTCGGGGAGCGGGGCGAGCGCTTGTCCGGCGGCCAGCGTCAGGCGGTGGCGGTGGCGCGGGCGCTGCTGCTGGAGCCGCCGATCCTGGTGCTCGACGAGCCGAGCAGCGCCATGGATCATGGCGCCGAGGCCCGGCTCAAGCAGCGCCTCGAGCAGGAGCTGCCGGGCCGGACCCTGCTGCTGGTCACCCATCGCGCCTCCCTGTTGTCCCTGGTCGAGCGGCTGATCGTGCTGGACGGCGGCCGGGTGGTCGCCGACGGTCCCCGGCCCGACATCCTCGAGGCCCTGGCTGCGGGCCAGATCCGGGCCCAGACCTGAGC
>JBOHKK010000590.1:0-2186 GCA_050729115.1 Geminicoccaceae bacterium
GGATCGAGACCCGCAGACCCGGCTCTCTGGCGCGCGCCAGCAGGGCGGCAGCGCCCGGGATCGGCGAGGCGGCGCCGACCGCGACGTGAGCAAGGCCCGCCAGCATCCCTGCCAGCACCTCGATCAGCAGCTCCTCCGGGCGCTGGTCCCTCATTCGGCGGCGACCCGCTCGAGGACGAACTCGTCGAGATAGCGGGCAAAGCCGGTCTCGCTCCTGGCGAGGTCGGCGTAGCGGCGCAGGTGCTCGCGATCGGCGGCATAGCTGTGGCGCAGGCCGATCGGCCAGGCGCCGCGCCTGGCCTCGGCGATCGCCGCGACGTAGAGCGCCGGGATGGTGCCAGCGGCCGTGCGGTCGTCCGCCAGCAGGTCGTCGTCGGTGATCGCCTCGACGCTCACCAGCGTCGTCCTGGCCGCATGGGCCATGCGCATCAGCTCGCGGCGCACCCCGATCCAGACGTTGCCCTGCCGGTCGGCCAGGGCGGCGTGGAACAGCGCGACGTCGGGCCGGATCGCCGGCACGATCAGGATCGGGTCGTCCTTGGCGAAGGGGTTGTCGATCACGCGCCAGTCGGGCCGGTGGCGCACCAGATCCGAGCCGAGCACGCCGCGCAGCGGCATGAACGGCACGCCCTTCTCGGCCGCCTGCAGGCCGGCATGGATCGCGGGGCAGGTGGCGTCCCGGATCTCGATCGTCCCGGCCTTGATCGCCGCGACGAACCGGGGTGCGGCGCCGTCTTCGCCGAGGGTCACGGCGGCGGCCACGAGGCTGCGCACGCAGCCGGCGCCGATCAGCAGATCGGCCTGAAAGCCGAGCTGGGGCACGCCGATCAGATGCAGATCCCGGGCGCCGCGCCGGATCAGCGCCCGAACGACGGCGAGCGCGCAGCCGGAATAGTCGGGGGCGAGCGCGACGCTCGCGCCATCCGGCACCTGCGCCGCCAGATCCTCGATCCCAAAGACCATCGACCGTTCGATCCCTTCCGCAGGGCTATCGCAACACCTGGACCAACACGGCAACCAAGACTCCGACCAGCGCGATCTGCACTCCAAACACGGTGATCAGACGCCACAACAGCCGCGTCTCGAGCTCGGCGATGCGCGTGCCGAGCTGGTTCTCCAGCCCGGTGATGCGCGTGCCGAGCTGATTTTCTATCCCAACCAAACGGTTCTCCAGCCCGGCCAGCTCGGAGCGTAGAAAATCACGGGTGACAAGGCCGGTCGCCGGGTCCTCGATCTCGTCGACCAGGGCTTCGGCCATCAGCGTGGGATCGCCCTGGGCGTCGATCCACTTTCGGGTCAGGCGGGCAGCATTCATGCGGGCTCCTCAGCGGTCACTATAGCCGAACTCATCGGCAATCGTCACGCTCCTCCCGGCCTGCGGCCAGGGAGGCAGCCGGTGCCGTTGCTTCGAGCAACCGAACCGACTAAGAGCCGGCCATGGACTGGTTCTCGGCGCTCGCCGCGGCGTCGCTGGCGGCGTGGCTGTACCTGCTGTGCGGGCGGGACGGCTTCTGGCGCGCGCGCCCGCGCATCGAGGCCGCGGCGCCGCCGTCACCCGCGGCGTGGCCGGCGGTGGTCGCGATCGTCCCGGCGCGCAACGAGGCGGCGCACGTCGAGGAGGCGCTCTTTTCGCTGCTCGCCCAGGACTATCCGGGCGAGCTCGCCGTGGTCCTGGTCGACGACCACAGCGAGGACGCGACCGCAGCCATCGGCAGGCGCCTTGCGGCCGGCCGGGCGCGTCCGCTCGAGGTGATCGGCGCGCGCGCGTTGCCCCCGGGATGGACCGGCAAGCTGTGGGTGATCGCCGAGGGGCTGCGCCATGCCACACAGGTCCGGCCGAATGCCTCATACGTCCTGCTGACCGATGCCGACATCGCACACCCTTGCGAGGGCCTCGCCCGCCTGGTGGCGAAGGCCGAGGCCGAACGCCTCGACCTCGTCTCGCTGATGGTCAGGCTGCACTGCGAGACCTTCTGGGAGCGCCTTTTGATCCCGCCCTTCGTGTTCTTCTTCCTGAAGCTCTACCCGTTTGCCGCCGTCAACGACCCGCAGCGAACCACGGCGGCCGCCGCCGGCGGCGGCATGCTGGTCCGGCGCCGGGCGCTCGAGGAGGCGGGGGGGATCGAGGCGATCCGCGGCGAGCTGATCGACGACGTGGCGCTCGGCCGCGCCGTCAAGCACAGGCC
>JBOHKK010000591.1:0-2180 GCA_050729115.1 Geminicoccaceae bacterium
TTCTAGGAATATGATCATACAAACATCACGAGGAGAATCGGCGGTGAGGTTGGACGATGTGGTCGGCAACGGCCGAACCAACCGGTCGGAGGACGTGATCGCAGTCAAGCGGGCGTTCGCCCGTCTCGGCCGGTATGTGCCGCCGAAGGACGGGCCGCACGGGATCATCGACCGTGAGCTCGACGACGCGATCCGCAGCTACCAGGAGGATCGCGATCAGCGGGTCGACGGCTGGATGCGCCCGGACGGCGAGGCCGCAATGCGGTTGCGCTACGACCTGGCGTTGCTGGACGATTGAACCCGCAGCGGAGAGGTGTCATGGGTGCCAGCACTTTGAGCGCGACCAAGGGGTTGCGATTTTCGGACCCCAACGACGTGGCCCCGATCGGCCCGGGCCTTCCACCGCCCCTGCCGGTGGCCCGGTTCAAGTTCGATCTCGCGGAGAAGGCGTTCGACACGCTCGGTCTCGACCGCGCCGCCCAGCACCTCCGCCGCTTTCGTTCGGGCGTCGGCGGCGACTTGGTTCTGACCCGCGAGGACGCCAGCCGCATCCCGCTCATTCGCATGGCCGAGGACCGGACCCGCAATCACTTCGAGACCAGGACGTTCGTCGGCCACGGAGACCTCGCCGAAAGGCTCCGCACGCTCCCGGATGGCGGCACGGCGAAGATCAAGCAGACGTTTGACGGAGCCATCAACTTCGCGAGGCCGGAGGACACCAATCCGCTCGGCTATGTTGGCAAGATCGGTCGAGACGCGCTGGCCATCGCCCGCGACATACCCGGATATCTTGCGCTCGGCAGGACCAGCGTCAGATCAGACGGCGAATGGGATGTGATGCGCCGCGGCAACCACTTCATCTTCCGAGGAGGCGTCACCCACACCTTGAACGACCCTTTTGATTTTGATGAGGATCAGCCCGGTGGCGCGGAAGCGCGGGTGCTCGAGGATGCGGGCGAGAGCAGCTCCTTCACCATCCGCCACACGCACGAGGAGCCGTCGTATGCGGTGTCGGAACTGCGGCCCGACGGCAGGTTCAGGCTGAAGAGCGCACGTTGGGGGCAGCAGCGTCAGCCCCGGGACCGCTCTCTGGCCGGACCGCTTCGTAGCATCCTTGGCCGCTGACCCCATGCCGCAGGTTGAGCACGACGACACCCTGAATCCGCCCGGTGGGGCCAACCGCAACGAGCCACTGAAACCGCGGCGGCGGTGGGGGCGATGGCTTCTCTTCCTGGTGTTCGGGTTCGTGGTGATCGATCACGTATTCACGCCTGTCGAATTCACGCCTCCTCTGTGCGGCCCCGAATTGTACCGGAGAATCGAAGGCGAGGTGCGGGAGGCGTATCGGGCCAGTCTTATACGCATCCTGGATTTGTGGGGCGAGCGTTACTGGCAACTTGAAGATCGCAGTGTGCTGCGCGTTGGCTTCCCGCTTTTCGATGGTTTCTGGCATGACTATGAGCAAATGCAGTGGCGGGCGGCCGACCGGATCAGTCAGGACACGACGATCGACGGCATCGAGTATCCGACGCCTTCCTACCTGGGGGACGTCCGGCGCGAGCTGGCCGAAAATCATCCACCCGACGCCCCGTTCCTCCAGGGGAAGTCCATCAGCAGGAACTGCGAGATGATGGCGGCCGTCGTGCTCACCCCCGAATCCTATGCACGCTACCGCGCCGAGCAGGGGCTGCCGCCGCTCGTCTCGCTGCCGCCCGTTCCCGAGGACGACCCGGAGTGAGGGGCGGGCGCCGCGCGCGGGGCTTGCCGAGGTGGTAGAGCGCATGCCGCGCGCCGCCGTCGGCGCGGGGGGCGATCGAGCGTGGCGAGCCCGCCGGCGACGATGTGGGCGATATAGGTGAAGTCGCGCTCCATCCCGCCGGCGTCCGGCGCACAGACCGGCGTAGTAATGGCTCCTCAGCTCGTTCGACCACCTGGTCGCGGCGTACAGCGCATCGGCGGTGCAGTCAGGTCGAGGAGCCAAGGCTTGCGGCGAGAGAGGGGAGCGTCATGTGCAATTCTCATCCGCGACCTACGCATCAACGAGACGTTGCGATGCGAACCAACATCGAGATCGACGATGCGCTCCTCGCCGAGGCGATGGCGGCAACCGGCCTCAAGACCAAGCGCAAGGTCGTCGAGGCGGGCCTGCGGCTGCTCGCCCGCCACAAGCGACAGGCCAG
>JBOHKK010000592.1:0-2166 GCA_050729115.1 Geminicoccaceae bacterium
GCGCAAAGGCGTCGATCTGGCGCTGATCAGCCCGTCCGGCCCGGACGGCGTGATCACCGCGGCCGACGTCGAGCGCGCCGCGGCCGACCTGGACGAGGCCGGGCCGCTCGAGCCCCTGCGCGGCGTGCGCCGCGCCATGGCGACCCGGATGGCCCATGCCCATGCCGAGGTGGTGCCGGCCACGGTCAGCGACGATGCCGACGTCGAGGCCTGGCGCGACGGCGACGTGACGATTCGGATCGTGCGCGCGATCGTCGTCGGCCGCGCCGCCGAGCCGGCGCTGAACGCCTGGTTCGACTCCCAGAACCAGGGGCGCCGGCTGCACGACAGGATCGATCTCGGCATTGCGGTCGATACCGAGGGCGGCCTGTTCGTGCCCGTGCTGCGCGACGTCGCCAATCGCGCCCCGGATGACCTGCGCCGCGGCCTGGAGCGGATGAAGGCCGACATTCTGGCCCGGACCATCCCGCCCGAGGAGCTGCGCGGCGCGACCATCACGCTGTCCAACTTCGGCTCGCTCGCGGGCCGCTACGCCGCACCGGTGGTGGTGCCGCCGCAGGTCGCGATCCTGAGCACCGGGCGGATCGCGCCGCGGGTGGTGGCGGAGGGCGGCCGGCCCGCGGTCCACAAGATCATGCCCTTGTCGTTGACCTTCGACCATCGCGTGGTCACCGGCGGCGAGGCCGCCCGCTTCCTCGCCGCGGTCATCGCCGATCTGAACCGGCCCGACTAGGGCAGCAGCCGAATGGACGAGATCGCCAACGGCGATCGGGTGGTGAGCAAGAGCGAGCACGGCCACGGCGGCGCTCACCATCATCACCAGCACAAGCATGGGGCGGCATCGCCCCCGATGATCGGCCACTGATGCCCGGACGTCGCGACTCGTGACCAGCGACGGGTCGCCCCATCTGGGCAGCTGGGCGTCCCGCGTGGCCGCGAGGACAGGGTCGTGAACGGCCTCCTCGCGGTCGCGGCCGGCGGCATGGTCGGCGCGGTCGCCCGTCATCTGGTGTATCTGGCGACCGGCCATTTTCTCGGCCACGGCTTCCCTTACGCCACGCTGATCGTCAACGTCGTCGGCTCGTTCGCGATGGGCGTTCTGATCGAGGCGATGGCGCTGGTGTGGAGCGCGTCGACCGAGATGCGGCTGTTCCTGACCACCGGGATTCTCGGGGCGTTCACCACATTCTCCACCTTTTCCCTGGACTTCGCGGTCCTGTACGAGCGCCGGGCCTTCGCGCTCTGTGCGCTCTACACGATCGGGTCGTTCGTGCTCTCGGTCGGCGCCTTGTTCGCCGGCCTGTACCTCATGCGCCGCCTGCTCGCTCCCTCGCTCTGACCAGCGGCGGGCTCACAGGTCCTTGCACAGGCGCAGGGAATCGTAGATCGCGGCGTGAATGTTGCGGCTCGCGACCGCATCGCCCACCCGGAACAGCTGAAAGCTGCCGTCCGGGTTGCTCACCTTGCTCTGAGGGCGGCCGGCGAGCAGGGCGCCCTGGTCGAACTCGCCCCGGTTCGAGGACCGCGGCTCGAGCTCGAAGTACAGCTCGTCCGCGGGCAGGGTGCCGTGCTCGACCACGACCTGATCGACCAGGCGCTCCTCGCTGGCGCGCGCATACTCGTCGTACAGGACGGCCGCGAGCTGGTTGCCCTCGCGTCGGATCGCGCGCAGTCGGCGGTTCAAGGTGATGGCGACGCCATGCTCGCCGAACGCCTTGAAGTAGGCCGGATAGTTGGTGCCGCCGATCTCGGGCAAAGCGATCCGCTCCGGGGTCACGAACTCGAGCCGGGCGCCCGCTTTGGCGAGGAACTCGGCGCACGACGCGCCCGGATGGGCGCCGTTGTCGTCGAACAGCAGGACCTCGCGCGCCGGCGCCACCTGCCCGCTCAGGATGTCCCAGGAGGTCGCCGCCAGCTCCTCGCCCGCGCTAAGGAACGAGGTGTCGGGCACGCCTCCGGTCGCGATGATCACGACATCCGGTCGCTCTGCCAGGACGTCATGGGCGGCGGCGAAGAGGTTGCAGCGAAGCGCGACGCCGAGGTGCCGGGTCTCGCTGCTCAGCCAGTCGACGATGCCGATGATCTCGCGCCGGCGCCCGAGCGCCGCGGCGAGGCGCACCTGACCGCCCGGCTGCGGCGCCGCCTCGAACAGCACCACCTCATGGC
>JBOHKK010000593.1:0-2154 GCA_050729115.1 Geminicoccaceae bacterium
AGCCGGAGCATGTCGACCTGGTGCGGGCGTGGCTCGCGCGCCTCGGGCTCGACGGCTCCGCCCTGGAATGCGGCGCCCATCCGCCGACGCACGGCCCGTCCGCGGCGCGCCTGATCGCCGCCGGATGCCCGCCCGAGCGCGTCCACAACAACTGCTCCGGCAAGCATGCCGGCATGATTACGGTCGCCCGCCACCTGGACGCCCCCGTCGCCGGCTACAGCAGGGCGGATCACCCCGTACAGCGGCTGATCGCCGAGATCCTGCGCGCGATGGCCGGCATGGCCGGCCTCCCGGCACACGCGATCGACGGCTGCGGCGTGCCGACCTGGCCCTTGCCGCTTTGCCGGCTGGCGACGGCGATGGCTCGCTTCGGGCACCCGGCGCCCGAATTGCCGGAAGCGCGAGCGACCGCCTGCGCCCGGGTGCGCGCCGCGATGATCGCCCACCCCCATCTGGTCGCGGGCAGCGGTCGGTTGTGCAGCGAGATCATGGCCGTGGCCCCCGACGTGCTGGTCAAGACCGGGGCCGAGGGCGTCTACGCGGCGTGCGTGGCCAAGCAGCGCCTCGGTCTTGCCCTCAAGGTCGAGGATGGCGCCGGGCGGGCGGCGGAGGTCGCCTTGCTCGCCCTGCTGCGGGCGCTCGGCGCCGTCGGCCCCGAGGCGGCCGCGGCGCTGGCCGAGCGGGGACGGCCACAGCTGCGCAATCACGCCGGCCTGATCGTCGGGCGCATCGAGCCCGCCATCGACTGGATGCCGCTTCGCCAATCCTCTTAAGCCGGGCGCAAGCTCGTGCTACTAGCTTGGCTCGATGGAGGAGCATCTCAACCTCGCCCCGATCGCGCTGCTGTTGATCGGCACGGTATTGTGCGGCCTTTTGTTGGCGGGCCTCCGTCAGCCACCGCTGGTCGGCTACATCATCGCCGGCGCGGTGCTCGGGCCGTCCGGGCTCGGTCTGATCGCCGATCGCAAGGTCATCGACACGTTCGCCGAGCTCGGCGTGCTGGTGTTGCTGTTCGTGGTCGGCACGCACCTCTCGTTGCGCGCGTTCAAGAACATCTATCGGACCGCGGTCGGGGCCGCGATGCTGCAAATCCTGGTCAGCGTCTCGCTGATGCTGCTGCTCGCGCAGCTGTTCGACTGGCAGTATCAGCGCGCGGTCTTCTACGGCTTCGTCCTCGCGCTCAGCAGCACCGCGGTCGGGATCAAGATTCTCGAGGACATCGGTGAGCTGCGCACCGAGACCGGACGCTGCGCGGTCGGGGTGCTGATCGCCCAGGACCTCGCGGTGGTGCCGATGCTGATCATCATCGTCGGCCTGTCGAGCGAAGAGGGGGTCGACGTCGGCGCGCTGCTCCTGAAGCTGGCGATCGCCGTGGCGGCGCTGGCGGCGCTCATCTGGTGGCTCAGCCGGCGCCAACGCACCCACCTGCCGTTCCGGCATCTGCTGGTCCGCTACGCGGATCTGGCGCCGGTCGCCGCGCTCGCGCTGTGCGTGATCGGCGCCGCCGTGAGCAACGCGCTGGAGCTGTCCGCGAGCCTCGGCGCCTTTCTCGCCGGCCTGTACGTCGGCAACACCACCGAGCGGCCGCTCATGATCCGGGCGATGGCGCCGATCCAGAGCCTGCTCGTGATGACGTTCTTCCTCTCGATCGGCCTCCTGGTCGACCTGGCGTTCGTGTCCGCCCATCTGGGCACGGTGCTGCTGCTGATCGGTTTCGTGTTCCTGCTCAACAGCGTGATCAACGTTGCTGCCCTGCGCACCGTCGGGGCAGGCTGGCGGATCGCCGTTCTCGCCGGCTTCGCGCTCGCTCAGGTCGGCGAATTCGCCTTCGTGCTGGCGCAGACCGCGGTGTCGAACCGGCTGATCGGCGAGGAGGCGCAACGGGTCGTGGTCGCGGTGATCGCCTTGACCATGATCGCGAGCCCGCTCTGGCTGGGGCTCGCCCGCCGCCTGCACGCCGTGCGCGCCGCACCCTCGGAACGGCTGCCGAGTCTGCTGGCGCGGATCTGGCACGACGAAGGGCGCCTCCTCAGGCTACGCTCCGGGCGCGCGGTCCGGCACGGCACCCGGCTCGTCGAATCGCTCGGTAGCGGGCTGGATCGCACCCTGCGCCAGGCGCACCCGGGAGCCGGCGACGGCCGGGGCGCCGCGCCG
>JBOHKK010000594.1:0-2137 GCA_050729115.1 Geminicoccaceae bacterium
CGGCGACCCAGGTCCAGGGCAAGGACCTCAGCTTCAACAACATCGCCGATGCCGATGCGGCGTTCGAGCTCGTGTGCGAGCTCGAGGACGCGGCGGTCGCGCTCATCAAGCATGCCAACCCCTGCGGGGTCGCGGTCGCGGGCGACCTGGACCAGGCCTATGCGAAGGCGCTGGCCTGCGATCCGACCAGCGCCTACGGCGGCATCGTCGCCCTCAACCGGCCGCTCGTCCGGGCGGTCGCCCTGCGGATCGCCCTGGTGTTCACCGAGGTGGTGATCGCGCCGGACGCCGATGCCGGCGCGCGCGAGGTGCTCGCGACCAAGCCCAACCTGCGCCTCCTGCTGACCGGCGGCCTCGCCCGGAGCCGGCCTGGCGAGCTGCGCCTGCGCTCGATCGCGGGCGGCCTTCTGGTCCAGGAGCGGGACGTCGGGATCCTCGACGAGGCGCACCTCAAGATCGTGACCAGGCGTGCGCCGAGCGACGCCGAGATGGTCGATCTCCGCTTCGCGTTCGCGGTCTGCAAGCACGTGAAGTCGAACGCCATCGTGTTCGCCAAGGGCGGCGCCACGGTCGGCATCGGCGCCGGGCAGATGAGCCGGCTCGATTCGGTCAAGATCGCGGTGGTCAAGGCGAGCGCGGCGGCGATGCTGGCGGGCGAAGGCAGCGCCAGGCTCGAGGGCAGCGTGGTCGCATCGGATGCCTTCTTCCCGTTCGCGGACGGCCTGCAGGCGGCGCTCGATGCCGGGGCCACCGCCGCGATCCAGCCGGGCGGCAGCCTGCGCGACGACGAGGTGATCGCCGCCGCCGACCGCGCCGGCGCCGCCATGGTGTTCACCGGCGTCCGCCACTTCCGGCATTAGGCGTGGGGTCCGACCCGGACGGGCGCCGGTGGGGCCGGAACTGTCCAGGTCTCGGTTGGCCGATACGGCTCAGGTCGCCCTGAGGGGACGTGAGCAGCTTGGGCCGGCCGATCCGACGCGGGCCTAATAGCGACCCCATGAAGTCGCGACCGATGGGCGGTGCGTCTTTTCTGTCATGCCCCGGCTTGACCGGGGCATCCAGACTGGACCCCCGGGTCGAGCCCGGGGGTGACAAGAAGAGCGGTCGATGGCTCAAGACTTCGTGTTCCTGGTATAAGTCCGGTCGTGCCTGTGAGCCTCCATATGTGAACGCAGCGCCGCGTTCATACGGGTGAGATAGCCGCGGCCCTCCGCCTGGAGCCAGGCCGGGGCGTCCAGGTTCACGACCCTTGACAGCGGCAGCGGCCGCCTCGACCGTGCCAACGACAACGGGACGTCGGGCATGGAATTCGAGAACAGGCTGGTCGTGATCACCGGCGGCGCCGGCGGCATCGCGCGCGAGACCGCGAAGCTGCTGCTCGCGCAGGGTGCCGAGCTGTTGTTGATCGATCCGAGCGCGGCGGTCCTGGAGGCGGCCGCCGCAGACCTCGCCGCCGGCGCGCGCGTGCGCACCGCCGTCTCGGCCCTCGAATCCCCGGATGCCTGCACCGCAGCGCTCGCCGGCACCCCGCGTCCGATCCATGCGCTGGTCCACCTTGCCGGGGTCTTCCGGCCAGACGCGCTCGATGCCGCGCATCGCCCGCTCTGGGATGCGACCATGGCGGCGAACCTGACCAACGCGTTCGACATGGCGGCCGCCATCAGGCCCAAGCTCGATCCCGACGCGACCTGTCGGATGGTGTTCGCGAGCTCGCTCGCGTTCCGGCGCGGCTCGTTCGATCACATCGCGTACAGCGCCGCCAAGGGCGGGATCGTCGGCCTGGTGCGGGCGCTGGCCCGGGCGCTGGCGCCCAAGGTCCTGGTGAACGGTCTCGCGCCGGGCATCATCCTGACCGGCATGCCCGGGCACATGCTCGAGGTGCCCGAGCGCCGCGCGCGCCTGCTCGCCGAGACCACGCTCAAGCGCTTCGGCCATCCCCGCGAGGTCGCCACGGTGATCCGGTTTCTCCTGAGCGCCGATTCGAGCTTCATCACCGGCCAGGTGATCAACGTCGACGGCGGCGTGGTTCACTCCTAGGGCATTTTCGGTTCAGTTGGGATCGGCGCCAGCCCGCTCCCCCTCCCAACCACCCACCGATGGTACCTTGGGGTGGTTGGGAGCGGGAGCGGGCCGGGGC
>JBOHKK010000595.1:0-2116 GCA_050729115.1 Geminicoccaceae bacterium
GGTCGATGGCTGGCCCACCCTCGAGCGCTCACCCAGCGACCTTGACCTCGCCGCCTGAACGCAACAACCATGCCCTTCGGTTCCTACGCTGTCCAATTTCCACCAACTTCGCGACACGACCTCACCCGCTCAAGCCCATGGCTCTCGATCAGTCCCACAATTCGCAGATAGCGGGCCCGAATGTCCTTGGGCTGGGCTTCCAGCTCCGCCCGCACGGTCGCGTTCAGAACCTCGACCGTCCACCTCATATGGGAGGGATATTGCAAAAATGCAATCGCCGCAAGCAGCGCGGCCGGATGGCTTGACAGGCGTCCGGGTTCGGTGACCTTTGGCGGCGACGACAGAGCGTGAGGCCAGGATGCATCCCTATCGGACCCACAACTGCGGCGAGTTGCGCCCGGCCCAGGTCGGCCTGACGGTGCGCCTGTCCGGCTGGGTGCACCGCAAGCGCGATCACGGGCAGCTGCTGTTCATCGACGTGCGCGACCACTACGGCATCACGCAGATCGTGTTCCAGCCCGAGCACGCCTTCTTCGCGGCGGCCGAGGCGGTGCGGCTCGAGAGCGTGCTGACCGTGACCGGGCGGGTGGTCGCGCGCAGCCCGGACACGGTCAATCCGGCGCTGCCGACCGGCGAGGTCGAGGTGGTCGCCGATGCTCTGATCGTCGAGGCGACATCGGATCAGCTGCCGCTCCAGGTCAACGCCGAGCGCGACTATCCCGAGGACACCCGCCTGCGCTTCCGCTTTTTGGATCTGCGGCGGGAGTCGATGCACCGGAACGTCCTGCTGCGCTCCCAGGTGATCTCGAGCATCCGCCAGCGCATGGAGGCGCAGGGGTTCGTCGAGTTCCAGACGCCGATCCTGACCGCGAGCTCGCCCGAGGGTGCCCGCGACTTCCTGGTGCCCTCGCGCCTGCACCCCGGCAAGTTCTACGCGCTGCCCCAGGCGCCGCAGCAGTACAAGCAGCTGCTCATGATGTCCGGCTTCGACCGCTATTTCCAGATCGCGCCCTGCTTTCGCGACGAGGACGCCCGCGCCGACCGCTCGCCCGGCGAGTTCTATCAGCTCGACCTGGAGATGGCCTTCGTCGAGCAGGAGGACGTGTTCGCCGCGGTCGAGCCGGTGATGCACGGCGTGTTCGCCGAGCTCACCGACTGGGAGGTGACGCCGCTGCCGTTCCCGCGCATTCCGTACCGGGAGGCGATGCTGAAGTACGGCACCGACAAGCCGGATCTGCGCAACCCGATCGAGATCGCCGACGTCGGCGAGATCTTCGCAGGCGGCGGCTTCGCGGTGTTCGCCAAGGCGGTGGCGGCGGGCGCCGTGGTGCGGGCGCTGCCAGCGCCGGGCGCAATCGGGCGGCCGCGGCGCTTCTTCGATCAGATGGTCGCCTACGCCCAAAGCCTCGGCGCTCCCGGGCTCGGCTACATCCAGTACGCCCCCGGGGAGGAGCCCAAGGGGCCGGTGGCCAAGTTCCTCGATCCCGAGCGCATCTCCCGGATCAAGGAAGCCGCGGGACTGAAGAACGGCGATGCGGTGTTCTTCGTGTGCGACCAGAGAAGGGAAGCGGAGCGCCTGTCCGGCCTGATCCGTACCCGGCTCGCCGAGGAGCTCGAGCTGATCGCGCGGGAGTGCTACCGCTTTTGCTGGATCGTCGATTTCCCGATGTACGAATGGGACGAGCAGACCCGGCAGGTCACCTTCTCGCACAATCCGTTCTCGATGCCGCAGGGTGGGCTCGAAGCGCTCGAGGGCCAGGATCCGCTCGAGGTCCTGGCCTATCAGTACGACATCGTGTGCAACGGCGTCGAGCTGTCGTCCGGGGCGATCCGCAACCATCGCCCGGACATCATGGTCAAGGCGTTCGAGCTCGCCGGCTACGGGCGGGACGTGCTGGAGGAGCGCTTTGGCGGCATGTTCCGGGCGCTGCACTACGGCGCGCCGCCGCACGGCGGCCTGGCGCCGGGGATCGATCGCATCGTGATGCTGATCGCGGATCAGCCGAACCTGCGCGAGGTGACCGCGTTTCCGCTCAACCAGCAGGCCGAGGAGCTGCTGCTCGGCGCCCCGTCGGCGGTGGACGAGCGGCAGCTGAAGGAGCTCCATCTCCAGCTG
>JBOHKK010000596.1:0-2115 GCA_050729115.1 Geminicoccaceae bacterium
CAGCATCGACGAGCCGAACGACGCGCCGAGACGGTTGAAGCCTTCCTCGAGCGCGGTCCGCTCGATCTCCGGATGGGTCGCGCGCCAGAGATCGAACGGGGCGGCAAGGCGCTGCCTGCCCGCCTCGAGGTACAGCTGGCTGGCCACCTCGACCGTGCGCAGCAGATCGGCGCAGTTGTCGGCGAGGCTCCGGTCCGGGCGCTTGTCGAACCAGCGAAACGCCAGGAAGTCGGCCGCGTACCCCGTCGCCCGGCGGCCGCCGCGATCCTCGATCTCGACCTCGAGCGTCAGCATCGGCGCCGCCCTCATGGTGATCACGCCGAAGCGAAACGGCATGCGCGTGTGGGCGTTGCGGATGCCCGCGGCCGCGCGCACGACTTTGATCTCGATCGGCATAGGCGGTGGCCCCATCCGGCGCTATGTTGAGTAAACGGCGCGATCGGTCGGCGCGGCGGCCGATCGTAGCGCCATGACCCTGGGCTTGCGAGGGAGGACCGGTGAGCGAGGACACACCATGGGCGATCCCGGCGACGGCGCAGCCGCGGGCGGATGAATGGGCGTTCGACCTCGAGGGCGCGCTGGCGTCGGTCGTGGCGGTGCGCGCCGAGATCCCCAAAGATGCGTTCACCGCGTCGATCCTCGGCACCGAGCGCGCCGGCAACGGCGTGGTGATCGACCAGAGCGGGCTGATCCTGACGATCGGCTATCTGATCACCGAGGCGGACAGCATCTGGCTCACCGCGCTCTCTGGCGCCGCGGCGCCGGCGCATGTGGTCGGCTACGATCAGACGACCGGCTTCGGCCTGGTCCAGGCGCTCGGCCGGCTCGGCGCCCCGCCGCTCGAGCTCGGCACCGCGGCCGCGAGCGGCGTCGGCGATGCCGTGATCATCGCCGGCGAGGGCGGGATGCCGCATGCGCTCAAGGCAGCCGTCGTGTCCAAGCGCGCGTTCGCCGGCTACTGGGAATACGTGTTGGACGAGGCGATCTTCACCAGCCCGCCGCACCCGAGCTGGGGTGGTGCTGCCTGCATCGGCGCCGACGGCCGCGTCTTGGGCGTCGGCTCGCTGTTCGTCCAGGAGGCGCGCGGCGAGGGGATCGCGTCCCAGGGCAACATGATCGTGCCGATCGACCTGGTGAAGCCGATCCTGAACGACCTCGTGACGCTCGGCCGGGTCGACCAGCCGCCGCGGCCGTGGCTCGGCATGTACGCCTCGGAGGCCGAGGACACCGTGTTCGTCGCCGGCGTGGCGAGCGGCGGCCCGGCCGATCAGGCCGGCATCAAGCCCGGTGACTTCGTGCTCGAGGTCGCGGGCGCCCGGGTCACCGAGCTCGCGGCGACCTTCCGCCGGATCTGGGCGGTCGGGCCCGCGGGCAGCGAGATCCCGCTCACCATCGCCCGCGACGGCAGCCTCCACCGCATCACGATCCGCTCCGCCGACCGCAACGATTTCCTGAAGAAGCCGCAGCTGCATTAGGACTCGACATCGTCACCGGGAGGATGGCATAGCACCCGCGGCTTCGAAACTGCACGTTGCAAAACCACCATGCGCGCCTTCGCCCCGAGACCGAGCCGAGCCGCCCGCACCAGGTCCAGGGTGCCCAAGGGCCAGCGCCGATCGTCGTCGCGCCCAGGCTTTCTCGGACATCCGGTCGCCGACCTGGATCGCGCCGCAGGCGGCGTCACCGACCGCGTGATGCGCCGGCCCGAGTCGACCCTGCAGCGGGCCTGCGCCTGCGGTGGTGTTGCCTCCGAGCATCAGCCGGGCCATCGGGAGAATGCCAGGGCGCACGAGCGCGGGCATGCGCCCGAGACCGGCGCCGAGGCGAGCGCGATATCGGCTGTGGTCCACGACGTGATCGGCTCCCCCGGCCGGCCGCTGGAGCCGGATACCCGCGCCGTCATGCAGACGAGCTTCGGCCATGACTTCGGCCGGGTGCGCGTGCACACGGACGCGCGTGCCGCGGCCTCGGCGCAGGCGGTCGGCGCCATCGCCTACACGATCGGCCGGCATGTGGTGTTGCCCGGCGAGGCGCCATCGGTCGCTCCCAGTCGGATCCTGGCGCACGAACTCGCGCACGTGGTCCAGCAGGAAGGCGGGCGAGCCTCCGACGCGC
>JBOHKK010000597.1:0-2090 GCA_050729115.1 Geminicoccaceae bacterium
AGGCCGCACGCACCGCGAGCGTCGCGGCATCGTCCGCCGGCTCGGCGGCGACTGCCGCACGCCAGAGGACCTCGGGAGGTGGCTCCTGGCTCCGCTGGCTGATCGGTCTCATCGTGCTGCTGGTGTTGATCTGGCTGGCCTGGCAGTACCTGTTCCGCGGCCAGGTGGAGGAGGCGGTCGCGCCGACGACGGCCCCCGCCACGCAGAATCTTCAGGTGGGCGACGTCAATCTCGCTCAGGAAGTCACCGGCGTGTTCGAGAGCGCGACCGCCGCGCTCAATGGCGTCACCGATCCGGCATCCGCAGAGGCGGCCCTGCCGAGATTGAGCGAGATCGACGCCAACCTCGACCGACTGGGCGGTCTGGTCGGGCAGTTGCCGGCCGAGGGCAAGTCGGCGCTGGCCGCGTTGATCAATGGCGCCTTGCCCGAGCTCGAGGCCCTGATCGCGAGGGTGAGCGAGATCTCGGGCGTCGGCGCGGTGATCAAGCCGGCCGCGGATGCTTTGGTCGCGAAGCTGAAGGCGATGGCCGCCTGACCCCTTCTGGCCAGCCTGCTGTCAGCCCGGGCGACCCCGCCCGGGCTGACAGCGCCCGGACGACTACAACCGCCCGGCGTTGAACGTGTCGCAGGCCTGGAGGTCGCCGGTCGCCAGCCCTTCCCGGAACCACCGGACGCGCTGGGCGGAACTGCCGTGGGTGAAGGCGTCCGGCACGACGTAACCCTGCGCGCGCCGCTGCATGCGGTCGTCGCCGATCGCCGCGGCGGCGTTCAGCCCTTCCTCGAGGTCGCCTTGCTCGAGGATCTGGCGGGCCCTTTGGGCATGGTGCGCCCAGATCCCGGCGAAGCAGTCCGCCTGCAGCTCCATCATGACCGAGAGCGCATTGGCCTCGGTCTCGCCGAGCTGCCCTCGCACCTTCTGCACCTGCTGGGCGAGCCCAAGCAGATTCTGCACATGGTGGCCCACCTCATGGGCGATCACGTAGGCTTGGGCGAAATCGCCCGGCGCCCGAAAACGCTCCCGCAGATCCCGATAGAAGCTGAGGTCGATGTACACCTTCTGGTCGGCCGGGCAGTAGAACGGACCCAGCGCCGCGCTGGCGAAGCCACAGGCCGAGCTCACCTGGCCGGAGAACAGCACCAGCGTCGGCTCTCGGTACGTGCCGTCCATCCGGTCGAACAGAACGTGCCAGGTGTCCTCGGTATCGGCCAGCACCACCGACACGAACTCGCCGAGTTCGTCGCCCGGCGGCGGCCCGGCCACGTCGGGCTCGGTGGTCACGGTCGAGCCCTGAAACAGCATGCTCGGGTCGACCCCGAGGAACATGGCGATCAGGACGAATACGATCAGGCCGATGCCGCCGAGCCCGCCACGCCGGGCGCCGCGCGACATCCGGATGCCGCCGGGTATCGGAAAACCGCCTCTGCTGCCGCCGCCGCGTCGATCCTCGACGTTCTGGCTGCGTCGGCCGAGCTGCCAGCGCATGCGCTCCCTTCCCGTTGCTTCGCCGCACGCGCGAGCCCCGGCGGTGGCCGGACCGGAAGCTTGCCCGGGCTTGGCCGGGGGCTCCTACGCGACGGTTGGTACGTCCATCATCTGGTGGATCCGCTGGACCGCGGCATCGTCGAGTCCGAGCCGGCTGGCGAGGCGGCGCAGGTAGTCGCGCTCGGCCGGCGTGTCGACCTCGATCGCGAGCAGCGAGGCGGCGTACACCTCGGCTCCGACCTCGGGACTGTGAACCCCCCGGGTCAGGCCCTCGAGATCGAGCGGCTTCTGCAGCTCCGCCATGACGAAATCGCGGGCCTCCCGGTCGGCGCCCGCCTGCTCGAGACGTCCGGCGATCCGTTGCATCTCGCCGCCGTCGATCTGGCCATCGGCCTTGGCGGCAGCGATCATGGCGCGCAGGATCAGGCCCGCGGTGCGCTCCAGCTCCGCCTCCTCGGCCGGATCTTGCGGCTCGCGCAGGCCGAGCGGCGCATCCTTCGCGAGCTGCTCCGCATCGGGCGCCGCGCCGCCCTGGTAGTTCCTCAGCGCCGACATCGCGATGCTGCCGAGCAGGGCGAGCGCGCCGCCGCCCACCGCCCCTTTGAT
>JBOHKK010000598.1:0-2088 GCA_050729115.1 Geminicoccaceae bacterium
CGCCCGCCCAGTCCGCGAGCCAGTCGAGCTCGAGTTCCCGCTCCAGCGCGTCGAGGAACGGCGCACCGGCTGCGGGCGGCACCGAGATCCGCCACAGCGGTGGTTCGTCCGGCAGCAGCGCGACGTCCCGGATCTCCCGCCACACCGCCGCGCCGTGGGCCACATCCAGCTCCTCGATCGCGCCGCCCCCGCCAAGCAGCGCCTTCAGCCGGTCGGCGCGGTAGCGCACCGACGGCGTCTGCCCTTCGAGGCGTACCAGCGCCAGATCCGACGCCGCGGCGCGCAGCCGTGCGACCGTGGCGCGGCCGATCGCGGGCGCTGGCAGACAGGCGGCGCCGGCGACGTCGTAAGCGCTGGCCATGGCGGTGCGCAGCGCCGCGAAAGCGGCCGTTCGGTCCGGCGCCGGCAGCACCAGGGTACGCGCGTCCTCGGGCGCCGGCAGGACCTTGAAGGTCACCTCGGTCATCGCCGCGAGCGTGCCGAAGCTGCCGGCGAACAGCTTGCACAGGTCGTAGCCGGTGACGTTCTTGACCACCCGGCCGCCGGACTTGATCAGATCGCCGCGCCCGGTGACCGCGTGGGCGCCGAGGAAATGATCGCGCGCGGCACCGGCCTTGATCCGCCGCGGGCCCGAAAGGTTGCAGGCGAGCACCCCGCCGATCGTGGCGCGCCCGGGCGCGCCGCCCAGGAGCGCGCCGTAGTCCGGCGGCTCGAACGCCAGCTGCTGGTGGTTCTCGACCAGGCGCGCCTCGATCTCGGCGAGCGGCGTGCCGGCCTTGGCCGACATCACCAGCTCGGCCGGCTCGTACAGGCTGATCCCCCGAAGAGCGTCGAGAGCAACCCGGGTCTCGGCCTCGACCGGCCGGCCGTAGCCGCGCTTGGTGCCGGCGCCCTGGATCTCGAGCGGCGTCGCCTCGGCCGCCGCCCAGGCGACGACGTCCTTCAGCTCTTGGGCGGTGCGCGGTGCGACCTGCTGTGCCATATCCAAGGGCGCCGGGCGACGACAACGGTGGTCGACGCTAGCACGAATCACGGCGCCCACGCCAACTCGGGGCGGTGCGCTCCATATGTGCTTGCCCGCCGCCGGCGGCAGCGAGATTTCCCATGCAGGAAAGGCTCCCGGTGTTTATGGACATGTGCAGTTGGGGCGGGCGATTGTTGGGATGAGATGGCTCGGGCGGTTGGGCCACGTGCGGACCATCGCGTGCTGACCGAGCTCCCGGCCCCGGTGCTGGCCGCGGTGGAAGTGTGGAGTACGGGGTATGATCGATCACGTCGGCCTCAGGGTCTCGGACTACGAGCGGAGCAAGGCGTTCTACGTGGCCGCGCTCGCGCCGCTCGGCTACGAGCTGGTCATGGAGGTGACCGCGGCGGGCCCGCATGCCGGGTTCGGCAGCGGCGGCAAGCCGGACTTCTGGATCGGCAAGGGCAAGGGGTCGACCGCCGGCGCCCACGTCGCGTTCGCGGCCTCGGACCGGGCAACCGTCCGGGCCTTTTACGAGGCCGCGCTCGCGGCCGGGGCGAGCGACAACGGCCCGCCCGGGCTGCGCCCGCAGTACCACCCCGCCTACTACGGCGCCTTCGTGCTCGATCCCGACGGCCACAACGTCGAGGCGGTCTGCCATCAGCCGGAGTGAGCTGCCCGCGCGTGAACATGGCGTCATGGCGAAGGACCTGCCACAGCGATCAACAAACTCCCACGGTGTGGCAGTTTCTGTCTCAGGCGCCGGTCCGAGCCGCGGTGCCGCCCGCGCCCCAGGGAGCCGGCACGGATTCCCACGGTGCCATGAGCCACCTGAATAATTGGTTAACGGGCAACCGGTTAATCATTGGTTAATGGCGCGTCGAAAACCGCTATCGAACCTTCACTTAAGGCGTGCCGCGGCGGCCAGTCGGGGTGAGCTGGTCGAGGCTGCAGGGCAGGTCTCGAGCAGCGCGTCGGCGGCTCCGTTTTCGCCGTGGGCGCACAGAAGTCTGGAAAAAATTCCTCCCGTGTGTCAAACTACGGGTTTCGATCACGCTGGGTCGGCCGCGCGCCCAGCGCGCGGGGTTGGCTGGTCGGCCGCGCGCCCAGCGCGCGGGGTGTGC
>JBOHKK010000599.1:0-2072 GCA_050729115.1 Geminicoccaceae bacterium
GCGCTGCCGGAACCGGCGATCACACGGCACGAGATCGAGGTCGGCGGGCGCCGCATCGGTTACAGCGCCACGGCCGGCACCCTGCCGCTCGGCCAGGATCCCGAGCGGCCGGAGGCGCATCTGTTCTACGTCGCCTACGCGGCGGACCAGGCCGAGCCGGGAACGCGCCCGGTCGCCTTCGTGCTCAACGGCGGCCCCGGCGCGTCGGCCGCCTACCTCCATCTCGGCGCGCTTGGACCCCGGCGCGTCGTGTTCGACGAGGACGGCGCGGCGCCACCGGCACCCCCTCGGATCGTGCCGAATCCCGATACCTGGCTGACCTTCACCGACCTCGTGTTCATCGATCCGGTCGAGACCGGCTACAGCCGGATTGCGGCGACGGCAGAGGGCGAGGAGGACGGCGCACGGTTCCTCGGCACGCGACCCGATCTGAATGCGCTGTCCGCGTTCATCCGTCTCTGGCTCAGCCGCAACGAGCGCTGGACCTCGCCGAAGTTCCTGGTCGGCGAAAGCTACGGCGGCTTTCGCGTCGCGGCGCTCGCCGACCTTCTGGCGGAGCGGCAGGGCATTCAGGTCAACGGCGCCGTGCTGATCTCGCCGGTCATCGAGTTCAGCCTGCACGACGGCGACGACTACACGCTATTGCCCTGGGTGCTACGGGTCCCCTCGTTCGCCGCGGTGGCGCACAGGCACGGCAAGGGCTCGCTCGCGGCCGCGGCATCCGGGGATCTCGAGAGCGCCCTCGATGAGGTCGAGGCGTTCAGCCTGGCCGAGCTGCTGCCCGGTCTCGCCCGCGGCGACGCCCTGGCGGCGCCCGCGGCCAGGGCGCTCTATCAGCGGCTGGCGGCCATGGTGGGTTTGCCGCCCGAGCTGGTGCGCCGCCATGCCGGGCGGATTCCGCGCGGCGTCTTCGCCAAGGAGCTGCTGCGGGCGGAGCGCCGGGTGGTCAGCCTGTACGACGGATCCTTGAGCGCGATCGACCCGGAGCCGGCCCGGTCCTCCGCGTCCCGGGACTCCCGGCTGACCCGGGTCACCGCCACGCTCGCCGCGGCGATCAACGACTACCTGCGTCGGGATCTGGACTACGAGACCGACCGTCCCTATCGCGTCCTGAACCGGGAAGTGAGCCGAGAATGGGAGTGGGGCGGGGACGGCCGGGGCTTCATCGGCGCCGCGGACGATCTCAAGGCCGTGCTCAGCCGCGAGCCGAGCTTCCGGGTGCTGATCGTCCACGGCGCCTACGATCTGGTGACCCCCTACTTCACGTCGGTCTACGTCGCCCGCCAGATGCGCCTCGACCCGGAGGTGCGCGACGCCGTCAGCGTCGAGGTCTACCAAGGCGGCCACATGTTCTATACCCACGGCGCGCCCCGCGCGCGCCTCGCGCGCGATGCCCGCATGCTGTTCGAAGCGGCGGGCGGTGAGCAGCGGCGGGCCAACGCCGCGACGGCGCCGGGCACGCCCGCCGCTCCCTGCGGCGATCCGGCGGCCTCGTGACGCGGGCTCGGAAGCTGTAGCTGTAGGTCGGGTGGAGCGGAGCGCAACCCGACGATCACCGGCCGAACGGGCGTTGGGTTTCGCCTGCGGCTCACCCGACCTACGCGGCACGACCGCACGATGTTCGCGGACATCCTGTAGGGGGGCGCCGCGTCGATCTAGTGCGCCATGAGTACCGGCACGGTCATGTCGCGCAGGATGATGCGGGTGACGCCGCGGAGGACCAGCTCGCGGGCGCGAATGGCCGTAGGTCGGGTGGAGCGGAGCGCAACCCGACAGATCGCCGGCCGCGGGCGAGGCGTTGGGTTTCGCCTGCGGCTCACCCAACCTACGCCTTGTCGGCGGCGAAATGTCGGTAGGTCGGGTGGAGCGGAGCGCAACCCGACGATCGCGGGCCGTGGGGCGAGCGTTGGGTTTCGCCTGCGGCTCACCCAACCTACGCCTTGTCGGCGGGGGCGAAGTGTCGGTAGATCGCGGGCCGCGGGCGAGGCGTTGGGTGTCGCCTGCGGCTCACCCAACCTACGCCGGGACCATCGCCGAGGGCGCCGGGCAGCCCGCCGCTCCCAGCCGCGATC
>JBOHKK010000600.1:0-2037 GCA_050729115.1 Geminicoccaceae bacterium
GCAGCTCGCCGCGCCGGCCCCGCCCCGCTTGTACGAGCTGACCCCCAAGAGCACCTTTGCCGATGATCTGCCGACGGTGAGCAGCCGGTTGAACGTCGAGGTGCCGACCGCGACCGCCGGCCTGAACAGCGCCCGGATCGCGCTGCGACCGACCCCGACCACGCTCGAATACTATGCCGGGGCGAGCTGGATCGACGTGGTGCCGGTGATGGTTCACAACCTGATTCTGGAATCGCTCGACAATACCGGCAAGATCGACGTGCTGGGCCGCGGCGTGGTCGGCGTCCGCGCCGATCTGGCGCTCATGATCCACGTGCGCGAGTTCCAGGCCGAGTACGAGGGCGCCGGGCCGCCGGAAGTGCGGGTCCGCCTGCAGGCGCGCCTGATCCGGCTGCCGCGGCGGACCTCGCTCGCGGCCACCTCCGAGGAGTTCGTGGTCCGCGCCGGAAACACGTCGGTGCCCGCCATCGTCATCGCGTTCGACGAGGCCTTCGGCAAGGCGCTCAAGCGCATCGTCGAGTGGACGCTACGGCAGGCGGCGGCTGCCCGGACCGATACGGCTCGATCTTGAGCGGCGCCGCCCGGCCGAGCCGTTCCCGGCAAGCCGGCCAGATCAGGTGCGGACTCCGTCGGCTCCGACTTCGACCGCGCGGGCGGGCAGACGCGCGGACCCGCGCATGACGGGCTGGCTGCTGGCGAAGAAGCGACGATCTGGGCCGGTTTCTTGGCCCTGTAGCGCGACCAAGCTGCCAGCATCGCTCGCTGGAGCGGCTCGTCGAGCGGCGCACGCCGGCGCTCGATGTCGGGGAGCGGGGCGGACGAGCACGCGGCGGCGATCCCCGGTAATCCGTTCCCGCAGCGCCAAGCCGGCCTTTTCGAGCCGGTCGATCACCCCGGTGATCAGAGCGGCCGCCTCCGGCGCGCCGGCCAGCGGTGGTCGGAGCGCCACATGGACGTCAAGACCCTTTGCCTGGGCGTGCTGACCGAGGGCGACAAGACCGGGTACGAGATCAAGCGCTGCTTCGAGAGCGTTCAGCCATTTCTTCGTCGCCGGCTTCGGCTCGATCTATCCGGCCTTGGCCGAGCTCAGTCGCCGCGGGCTGGTGACCTCCCGTAGCGTCGCGCACGAGGGGCGCCCGGACAAGAAGATCTACAGCATCACCCCCGAGGGCGAGCGCGTGCTCGGCGAGGAGGTGATGAGCACGCCGCCGCGCCACAAGGTGCGCTCCGAATTCCTGGTCCTGATGTACTTCGCGCACCTGCTGCCGCCCGAGCGGGTCGCGAGCATCGTCGACCGGATGAGCGCGCGCTGGGAGCCGCTGGTCGCCGAGCTCGAGAGCTGCACCACCGCCGACGATCCGGGCATGACCCCGGGTCGGCGGTTTGCCGCGGGCTATGGGCGCGCCGTGGTGCGCGCGGCGCTCGCCTACGTGCGTGCGAACAAGGCCGCGCTCGTCGACGAGCTGGCCTCCGCGCGCGAGGGCGAGCCCGTCGCCATGGCCGGAGATCGAGGATGCGCCTGAACGGCTCGTATCTGATCGCCGCGGCAATCGCCGTGGCGCTCGCCGGCTGGCTGGCTTCCGGGCACATCGGCGCCGGCCGGTCACCGACCGAGGCCCCGGCCGGCGCGGTCGAGCCGACGGCAGCCGTGCGCCTGCCGAACGTCCGCGTCCGGGAGCTGGACGCCGCGCCGATCCAACGCGAGATCGTGGTGAACGGTAAGACGGCGCCCTCGCGCCAGGTGACGCTGCGCGCCGAGGCGCGCGGTCGGGTCGAGGTGATCGGCGGCGAGCGCGGCGCGCTGGTGGCGGCGGGCGACGTGCTGGTCCGGCTCGATCCGCGCGAGCGGCGGGCGATGGTCGAGCAGGCCCAGGCCACTCTGACGATGCGCGAGATCGAGTACGCGGCCGCCGAGAAATTGGGCGAGAAGGGTTTTCAGGCCGAGACCAAGGTGGCCGAGGCCAAGGCTAGCGCATTTTTCGATCAGCTCGCACCAGCCCGCTCCCCCTCCCAACCACCCCAAGGGTACCATCGGTG
>JBOHKK010000601.1:0-2032 GCA_050729115.1 Geminicoccaceae bacterium
CTCCCAACCACCCCAAGGGTACCATCGGTGGGTGGTTGGGAGGGGGAGCGGGCCGGGGCCGCGGGCCCACCCAAAGGGGAAAATGGTCTAGCCCAGGCATCCTCATGCCTGGCCCAGCATGCGCTGCTTGGCCCGCCACAGCGAGCGCTTGAGCGACCTGGCCCTGGCGTGGACGTTCGGGGTCACCGCCATCAACGGCTCGAGCACCAGAAAAGCGAGGTTCCAGGTCCGCCCGAGCGACAGCAGCAGATGACCGAAGCACCGGAGCCGCTGCCCCGTGGCGTCGACGTTGCGGCGGATGATGCCCGCCGACTTCTTGTAAAACGTCCAGGTCGACAGGACCGTCTGGCCCGCGTTCGTCGTGTCGTAGACGGTGGCGAGGTCCTTGCGGGTCTGGCTGCGGGTGACGCGGGTGGCGCGCTCGGGGTGATCGCGGTTGCTGAAGAGCGGCCGGTCGATCGCCAGAAAGCGTCCCCGCAGCGCGAGCTCGAGCAGGAGCGCCCGGTCCATGCCGACGTAGCTCCCGATCAGGACGGAACCGCGCAACGCGCTCATCCGGATCACCCCCCAGATGTCGAGGCAACGCGGATTGCGCATGCGCGCCGCGAAACGCTCCGCGGGATCATGGCTGGCGGCGGCCGGTTCGACCGCCCGGAACACCTCGATCAGACGGTCGTCGTCGTCCACCAGCCTGACCAGCGACTGGCACAGGACGGCGTCGGGATTGGCGTCCAGTGCCGCGATGCACGCCGCCAGGTACGCGGGCTCGAGAAAGTCGTCATGGGCGGCCCACTTGAAGTACTCGCTCGATGCCAGCCGATAGCAGATGTTGAAGTTGGGCGATGCCCCGACGTTCTTCGACTGACGGAAGTAGCGGACCCGCCGATCCAGCGCCTCGAACCCGCGACAGATCTCCTCGGTCGCATCGGTGGAGGCGTTGTCCGAGATGATCAGCTCGAGGTCTCGATAGGTTTGCCCCAGGATCGAGCTGATCGCGTGGCTCAAATACCTTTCGCCGTTGTAGACGGGAAGGGAGACACTGATTCGCGGCTGCACGCCCATTTTTGTTCCACGGCAAAAAGCAGCTTGGAAACACCGACGAATACCGCAAAACGGCCGGCAGCGGAAGTGCCGACGGCACCAAGGTCCGGCCGCCTTTGTAATGCCTGCCGCGAGCGTTCAATCGCCCGCGCAGCGCCGATCCTATCGACGCTTCGGCCGCCGCCGGTTACCGTCGCGCGCCGATGATCCGGACGGTCCGGCCCGAAAGCGCCCGCGCCGCGGCCGCCCTGCCGCCTCGTCGAGGGCGGACCGGCAAAAGGACGGACCGCAGCCATGAGCCTGCCGAACTTTCTCGTGATCGGGGCCCAACGGGCGGGCACCAGCCTGCTCCACCAGATCCTGCTGGCGCATCCCGAGGTCTACGTGCCGGTCGAGCGCAAGGAGGTCCACTATTTCGACCGTTACTTCGAGCGCGGCCTCGCGTGGTACCAGGGCTATTTCCCGGCCGGCGACGCGGCCGGCCGGTATCGCGCGATCGGCGAGATCACGCCGGACTATCTGGCGGCCGCAGAGGCGCCGGCCCGGATTCACGCGCTGTTGCCGGAATGCCGCCTCGTCGTCATCCTGCGCAACCCGGTCGACCGGATCCACTCCTGGTACCAGCACGCCCGGCGCAGCCGCAACGAGCGCCGCGACTTCGCGACCTTTCTGGACGAGGAGCCTCTGGCCCTTGGCGCGGGACTGTACCATCGGCATCTGCTGCGCTACCTGGCCCTGTTTCCGCGCGAGGCTTTGCTCGTCGTGGTGTACGAGGAGCTGCTGCGGGACCCGGGCCGCGAGCTCGGCCGGCTCACCGCCTTTCTCGGCGTCGACATGATCTGGTCGGATCCTGCGGCGCTGCTCCGCGAGCGCGTCTACGCGAGCGGGATGCCCCGCTTCCGGCGCGCCTTCGCGTTCGCCCGGCGGGCGGGCGCGCTCCTTGCGCATCACGATCTCAATTGGCCGGTGCGCGCGGCCACGCGGCTCGGGG
>JBOHKK010000602.1:0-2008 GCA_050729115.1 Geminicoccaceae bacterium
CCATCGGTGGGTGGTTGGGAGGGGGAGCGGGCCGGGGCCGCGGGTCCACCCAAGGGGAAAGTGGTCTAGGCGCGGGCTTGCGGGTGGATTGCCGGGTCAAGCCCGGCAATGACAAGGAATCCAGCGTATGCGTCTGTGCGCTAGCAGCGCCGCGACCTCGGAGCGCGCTTCCGGCTCAGCACCCGAGCTTGCCGGCCAGGTCAATGAAGCTGTCCGCGACCACGTCGAACGCCTGCTCGGCGGGCCGGCTTCTCTTCCGATCCGGGCCGTACTCGGTCGGACGGGCGACGAAGGCGGTGCGAAACCCGCAGGCCGCCGCGGCGACCAGATCGCGGCGATGGGCCGCGACCATCATGCAGGCCGCGGGCGCCAGATCGAGCAGGGCAGCCGAGCGCAGATAGGCCTCCGGCTGCGGCTTGTAGGCGCGCGCCACCTCGGCGCCGAGGATCACGTCCCAGGGCAGCCCGGCGCGCTTGGCCATGTTGACCATCAGCGCGACGTTGCCGTTGGAGAGCGTCGCGAGGATGAACCTCCGCTTCAGGCGCACCAGCCCCTCGATCGCGTCCGGCCACGGGTCGAGCCGGTGCCAGGCGCGGTTCAGGTGATCGATCTCGGCCTCGCTCAGCCCGCCGATCGCATGCTCGTCGAGCAGCGCCAGCAGGTTCTCGCGGTGCAGGTCGTCGAGCCGGGTCCAGGGACGCCGGCCGCTCCTGACCTCCTCCAGCGCCGGCTGATAGCGCACCCGCCAGGCATCGGCGAAGGCATGCCAGTCGCGCGTGATCCCCCGGGAAGCGAGCGCCGCTCCGGCCTCGCGCGCGATGCTCTCACGCCAGTCCACGACCGTGCCGAACACGTCGAAGCACAGTGCCTTGACCTCACGAGCGCTCATCGGCTCAGCTCCCGAAACAGGCGCCCCCAGCCCTGGACCCGCGCCGGATCGACGCCGGCGAGGCGGAGCGCGCGCCAGACCACCACCGCGATGCTATCGAGGATCGGCACGCCGAGCGAGCGCTCGAGCGCCTCGACCAGCGGCGCTGCACGCAGATTGGTGCAGACCGTTGCGATCGCCTGAGGCTCCGCCTTTGCGACCTCGCGGATCATCGCGGCGATGGTGTCCTCGCTCACGAGCGCGAACGAGAAATTGCCCGGATCGCCCAAGTGCCGCTCCGCGACGCACGCGAGGCCGAGCGCCCGGTAGTTGTCGACGATCCGCTCCTGGATCTCGTCGAGGTAGGGCGTGATTAGGGCGAGGCGCCGGGCGCCGTAGCCGGCGAGCGCCTCGTTCAGCGCGAGCATCGAGGTGGTCGCGGGGATCCCGGTTGCCGCAGTGATCGCCTCGCACAGCCGCTGGTCGGCCTCGAACCCGAGCCACGCGGCGGACGTGCCGTTCCAGGCGATGACGTCGACCTTGGCGTCCGCGAGCAGCGCTGCCGCCTCCAGGATCGGCGCGAGGTCGAACTGCCGCCGCGAGCGCTCCGAGAGCGAGATCTCGGTCACCCGGAAGCGGCCGAAGTGCGCGCTCACCTCGGGCAGCCCGGCGACCATGGCGCCGGTCACCGGCTCCAGCACCGTGTTCGAGGACGGCGTCAGCATGCCGAGGCGGACGGGCTTGGTCATGATGGCTCCTCCGGCAGGGCCGGCGCGCCGCCGCTCGGGCCCCGGCAACACGCGAGCCAGCATTCTGGACACCCTTCGGTCAAGCGCTATCTGCCTGCCTGGCACCCGGTGGCCTCCCGCGTGCGCATCGCGGGCTTCCTCGGCCCGCTGGGTTCGTTCGGTGAGCGGGCCTCGGGGTCATGATAACTCGATTGGTTTGGTGAGCGGGTCTCGGGCTCGTTCGGCGCACGGCACCCGCGGTAGCTTGGGTGAGCCGCAGGCGAACCCGACGCCTCTGCTCGTCCGCGACGATCGTTGGGTTTCGCTGGCTTCGCCCAACCTACGATCTGACTGGTCATGATAACTCGGTTGGTTTGGTGAGCGGGTCTCGGGTTCGTTCGGCGCCCAGCAC
>JBOHKK010000603.1:0-1971 GCA_050729115.1 Geminicoccaceae bacterium
AGGCCGTTCCAGGCCCGCTGCGGCCGCCGCGGTCGTGCTCATGGCGTCGGCGCCAACGGGGCGCGCTCGGTCCATCCGATTGCATCGGCCCGGGCGCGGGCGACGATCGCTGCCGCCCGCGCCAGACCACGCGCGACGATGCCCTACTGGATCGCCCGGGCGCTGCGGAACATCGCGAGGCCGCGCAGGAGGTCGAGCGCTCGGTCCAGCTGGTAGTCTTCGGCCTCGCCTTCTTGGTCGGAGGTCGGGTCGCCGGTCTCGCCCTCGATCTGCTCGTTCTCGAGCCGGCCGCGCAGATCGGCCTCGCGCCGGGCCGCACCTTGGTCGATCACTTCGACTCGGGCCTGCCGGACCTCGATGTCGGGGACGATGCCCTTGGCCTGAATCGAGGTGCCCGACGGCGTGAAGTATCGCGCGGTCGTCAACCGGATCGCCCCGTGCCCGGGCAGAGGCATGATGGTCTGCACCGAGCCCTTGCCGAAGGAGGGGGTGCCCATCACGATCGCCCGGCCGTGATCCTGCAGAGCGCCCGCGACGATCTCCGAGGCCGACGCCGACCCGCCGTTGATCAGGACCACCATCGGCGCGCCTTCGACCGAATCGCCCTGGCGCGCATTGAACCGATGGATGCTGTCCGATCGGCGGCCGCGGGTGGATACGATCTCGCCGCGGTCGAGAAAGACGTCGGCGACACCGACCGCCTGCTCGAGCAGGCCGCCCGGATTGTTGCGCAGGTCGAGCACGAGCCCCTTCATGCCGTCGCCGATCTCGGTGCGCAGCGCCTCGACCGCCTCGGTCAGGCTGGCCTCCGTCTGCTCGTTGAACGTCGTGACCCGGACGTAGCCGACGTCGCCTTCGCTGCGCCAGCGCACCGGCGAGATCGTGATCACCGCCCGCGCCATGCTGACGTCGATCGGCTCGTCCTCGCCCGGTCGCCGGAGCGTGAGCGCGATCGAGGTGTCGACCGGCCCGCGCATCCGCTCGACCGCCTCGGACAGGCTCATCCCGAGAACCGGTTCGCTGTTGATGTGGGTGATGACGTCACCGGCCTGGATGCCGGCCCGATACGCAGGCGTGTCGTCGATCGGGGAGACCACCTTGACCAGGCCGTCCTCCATCGTCACCTCGATGCCGAGGCCGCCGAACTCGCCCTTGGTCTGGACCTGCATGTCGCGGTATTTCTTGGGGTTGAGATAACCGGAATGCGGATCGAGCGAGATGAGCATGCCCTCGATCGCGGCCTCGATCAGCTCCTGATCGGTGATCTCTTCGACGTATTCCGCCCGCACCCGCTCGAAGACGTCGCCGAACAGCTTGAGCTGTCTGAACGTGTCGGACGAACCGGCCTGCGGTCCCGCCGCGGTCGTCAGGTACGTCGCCACAACGATCAGGGCAACGGCGACGACGCTTGTTACACTCTTGCGCATCAACCTTGAATCCCACTGCTACTCGCTGCCAGCTCGATTGGCTGGCCGTTTCGCCGCCGCTCGACGTGCAGCACCGGCGGCTCATCGCCCCGCGCGCCCATGACCCCCACGACCTGCCCGGCCTGGACGTGATCGCCGAGCCTGACGTCAAGCCAGGCAAAGCCCCAAAGCAACGTATGATATTCGCGCTCGTGTTCAATGATCAAGAGCAAGCCATAGCTCTTGAATCGACCGGCGAACACAATCCGGCCATCCACCGGCGCCGCGACTCCCTGGCCGGGCGCGGCGGCGATCGTGATCTCGGGATGACCGCGCCTCGTCGCGCCGCGACCGTGCACCGCCGCCGCCAGCGGCAGGAGCGGCGGCGTATCGCCCCGGCTCACGGCCATTGCGGGCAGACGACGAGGAGCCTCGAAGGCGAGGTCGAGAGGCCTTGCCGGGCTGATTGCATCGTGAGAGGCACCCGGCCAGGTCTGAGCGCTGTCGCTGCGGAGCGCCGCCGCGAGCGGTCGGGCCGGAGGCGGCATGGTGGGCCAGCCTGCCT
>JBOHKK010000604.1:0-1930 GCA_050729115.1 Geminicoccaceae bacterium
GGGATGGGCGGCGACCTCGGCCGCCGTCGGTCGCCGCAGGACGGCGGCCCGGCTTCGGGCTGCCGTCTGCTCTTTTGGCCAGGCGCGCCCGGCCTCACGTTGACGCTGTTTGACCACGCCACTACATAAGGGCCGCTGGAGCGGCAGGGTCTCAACGCCGCGCGATCCCGAGGGAGCATCAGGCAACGACGGTCGATGATCATCGAGCTGAGCGAACGCTCCAAGCAGATCTTCCGCCAGATCGTCGATACCTACGTCGAGACGGGTGAACCGATCGGCTCGCGCACGATCGCGCTGCGTGCCGATCAGCACCTGTCGCCGGCCACCATTCGCAACGTCATGGCCGATCTCGAGGACGCCGGGCTGCTCTATGCGCCGCACACCTCGGCTGGCCGGGTGCCAACCGATCTGGGCTTTCGGCTGTACGTCGACGGCCTCCTGGAAGCCGGGCACCTCAGCGATGAGGATCGCGCGCGCATCGACAGCCAGTGCGCCGGTTCCGGGCGCAGCCTGGAGGCGATCCTCGGTGATGCCAGCAGCGCCCTGTCCGGTCTCTCGCGCTTTGCCGGGCTGGTGCTGTCGCCCAAGGCCGAGCGCCCGTTCAAGCAGGTCGAGTTCGTGCCGCTCGGCCCAGGGCGGGCCCTGGTCGTCATGGTCGCCGACAGCGGCATGGTTGAGAACCGGTTCATCGACGTGCCCGTCGGGATCGGCGCCTCGGCTCTGGTCGAGGCGGGCAACTACCTCACCGCGCGCCTGGCCGGTCGATCCCTGGCCGAGGCGCGCAAGCAGATCGAACGCGAGATCCGAGACCGCAAGAGCGAGGTCGACAGCCTGACCGGCAAGGTGGTGGAGGCCGGTCTGGCCGTGTGGGGGGGCGATCAGTCGGTCGATGACGGCGTGCTGATCGTGCGTGGCCACGCCAAGCTGCTCGAAGACGTCCACAACCTCGCCGACCTCGAGCGCATCCGCGCCCTGTTCGACCTGCTGGAGACGAGGAAGAATCTGCTCCGGCTGATCGAGCTCGTGCAAGGCGCGCAGGGCGTGCAGATCTTCATCGGCGCCGAGAACGAGCTGTTCGGAATGACCGGGTGCTCGATGGTCGTGGCGCCCTATGACGCCGGCGACGAGGAACCGCCGACCCGAGGCCGGATCGTCGGCGCGATCGGCGTGATCGGGCCGACCCGCATGAACTATGCCCGGATCATCCCGATGGTCGACTACACCGCGCGGGTCATTTCCCGCCTCCTCGGCAGTCCAGACAAAGAGCTGAGAGCATGACGGAACACAAGCAAACTCCCGATGGCCTCGAACCCAACGAACCCGACGCGCAGGACGCCGGCGGCCCGAACGCGGCGGCCCCCGAGGAGCGGGCGCCGCCGGACGAGCCGGGCACCGAGGCACCGCGCACGGCGCGTGAGGCCGAGTTGGAAGCGGAGTTGGTCGACACCAAGGAGCGCCTGCTGCGGGCGCTCGCCGAGACCGAGAACCTGCGCCGCCGCTCCTTCCGTGACCTGGAGGAAGCGCACAAATACGCCATCAGCAGCTTTGCCCGCGAGCTTCTGGAGGTTGCCGACAACCTCAGTCGCGCGCTCGATGCGGTACCGCCGCGGGCGCGCGAGGAGATCGACTTCGTCAAGAATCTGGCGGACGGGGTCGCCATGACCGAGAAGGCGTTGCTGGCCTGCTTCGAGCGCCGCAAGATCGCCAAGGTGACCCCCGAGATCGGCGAGCGATTCGACCACAACCGCCACCAGGCGATGTTCGAGGTGGCGACCGCGGACCAGGCACCCGGCACCGTCGCCCAGGTCCTGCAGCCGGGGTACACCATCGCCGAGCGGCTCCTGCGGCCGGCTCTGGTCGCGGTCGCCAAGGCGCCCGCGAACGGGCCCGCCGCTCCCGGCGGGGACGCGGCGGTGGACCAGGCCGGCGA
>JBOHKK010000605.1:0-1923 GCA_050729115.1 Geminicoccaceae bacterium
CTCATTCTGATCGGCGTGCTGGCCGTGGCCGGCTGCGCGTCGGCGCACCCGGTCCTGTACCCGAACGACCGTCTGCGCGCGGTCGGGCAGGCGCAGGCGGATGCGGATCTCGCCCAGTGCCGGAGCCTGGCCGAGACCGCCGGCGCCTCGGGCGGCGCGGGCCAGGCCGGGCGCTCGGTCCGCGGGACCGCGGTCGGCGGCGCGATCGGCGGCGCGACCGGGGCGGTCGGCGGCGCGATCCTCGGTCGACCGGGCACCGGCGCGGCGTTCGGCGCCGCCACCGGCGCCACCGCCGGCTTCCTACGATCACTGTTCGGGGGGAGCGAGCCGAGCGCGGCCTATCGCAACTTCGTCGACCGCTGCCTCACCGAGCGCGGCTACGCGCCGGTCGGCTGGGAGTGAGCCAGGGCAAGGACTGGACCGGATGCCGGCGCCGGCCGCCGGGCCGGCCCAGGGCGGCAGGTGAAGCCTCGCGTCAGCGCACTTCGTCCCGCCCGGCCGATGCCGTTCGCCACAGCTGTGCGCAAGCATCCAGCCTCTCATGATCGAGGCACAGGCTCCGTTGGAACGGCCGGTCACCGGCGATCAGGCCCGGTGCCAGCGCCGCGGCGGTCAGGCCCACGACCAAAAGCAGCGGAGCGCACCGTCGCAAGCGGCGCGACCGCGGTGACTCGCAAGCGATCGAGGGGTTCAGCGGCATCTGGGTGACCTCCTTGGTCGGTCGCACTCTGGCGCACCGTGGCGTCGAGGGGTGTGAACCAGCTCACACCCGCGGCCACGTGCCACTGCGGGCGGCGACGATGCCGCAACGTCGAGAGTGCGCTGGGGTCCCACGGCCGCCCGATGAACCCCGCCCGAGCGAAGCTTGGGGTCGGGCCGTGACCTGAGGCAGCGCCCTTGCCTCGCCGCCATGGACGTGCGAGTAGGCAGCGGGGACTGTCGCGGGGAGGAGCGACCATGGCGGCGACCACGATCGAGGAAACAAGCCGGCGCGCGGCGGCGGACGGCGCGGCGCACCGGAAGATCGCCGGCATCTGGTGCCCGGTGCTGACCCCGGTGGATCAGGACCTGAGGCCGGACGCGGAGCGGTTCACGCGCCATGCGCGCTGGCTCCTCGACGAGGGCTGCCATGGCCTCGTGGTGTTCGGCACCACGGGCGAGGCCAACTCGTTCGCGGTCGACGAGCGGATCGAGCTGCTCGAAGCGGCAGTCGCGGCCGGCCTGCCACGCGCGCGCATGCTGGTCGGGACCGGTTGCTGCGCGCTGACCGACACCGTGCGCCTGACCCGCCATGCTCTGTCACTCGGCATCACGGGCATCCTGGCGCTCCCTCCCTTCTACTACAAGAACCACACCGACGACGCCCTTTTCAATAGCTTCGATCAAGTTGTTCAGAGGGTTGGCGAAGAAGACTTCAGCCTTTACCTGTACCACTTCCCGGGCCTGTCCGGGGTGCCGGTCACGCCCGGACTGCTCGAGCGCCTGGGCGCCGCCTACCCAAGGGTGCTGGCCGGCGTGAAGGACAGCTCGGGGGACTGGAACAATACGCGGCTCCTGATCGAGCGCTTTCCCGAGCTCGCGATCTTTCCCGGCGCCGAGACCCTGCTCCTGCCCGCGCTCCGGGCGGGCGGCGCCGGCTGCATCAGCGCGTCCTGCAACGTCAACACGCGCGCGATCCGCAGCCTCTACGACGCCTTCGAAGCCGGCGTTGGCGACATCGAAGCACAGCAGGAGCAGCTGAACGCCGTGCGCAAGGTCCTGCAGCTGCGGCCGATGATCCCGGTGATGAAGCACCTGCTCGCCGATGCGCGCAGCGATCCGGCGTGGCGCCGGGTGCGCCCGCCGCTCCTGCCGCTGTCCGAGGTCGAGGCGCGCGCGCTCGCGAGCGAGCTTGCCGGTCTCGGGTGGCACATCGGCCAGGCA
>JBOHKK010000606.1:0-1917 GCA_050729115.1 Geminicoccaceae bacterium
CTCTTGGGGCTGCTCGTCGCCGCCCTGCTCTGGCGCCGGCGCGAGGCGATCGGCCGCAGCCTCGCCGCGCCGGCTCCCACCTCGGCCGCATGAACGCGGCTGCGGGGCCGCCGCAGCCATTTGCAAAGGCTGCCCGCGCGGACGATCCGCGTGTCTGATATCCGCCTCGCCAAGCTCGAATCTCGGTTCGCCCGGCATCATGCTTCCTCTTGGGGCGCGCAGACTGCGCCGGCCGGGCGCGTGCGCCCTGCCGGCCAGGACGGCGTGTCTGGCGGCAGGCCCCGGCTGGCTCAACTTTGCGCGGATGGGGCCAGCGGGCCACCTTCCATCGGCCATGGCGGCGGCACCCCGAGCAGGGCGCAGACCGTGGGGGCGAGATCGCGGATGTCCGCGCTGCCCGGCTCGGCGTCCTCGCGAAGGCCGGCGCCCGCGGCGAGAAGGAAGCCCTCGCCCCGATGATTGCCGGCGCGGCCGTCGGGGTTGCGGCCGGGGGTGGGCCAGGGGATCGTACCCAAGCCGTCCGATTGGATCGCCCGGTGCCGCGAGGCGGGCGCATCCGCCCACAGGACCACGAGGTCGGGCAGCAGGTCGCGCCGGCGACCGGCCGCGAACACGTCTTCGCTGCGGACGACGTCCGCCGCCAGAGGCGCGCCCGTGTCGGCATCGCGGAAGGAGCGCAAGCCCGCGGCGATGCGCGCCAGCAGGCGCTCGGCCTCGCGCCCGGGCGCGACGGTGCCGGCGACCTCGCGGCCGCGGAGGTTGAGGCGGATGTAGCCTTGGAGATCGGCATGCAGGCAAAAGGCCTGGCGGCCGGTGAAGCCGCCTGGTCCGGTCCGCCAGAAGGTCGTGAGGCGGTCCTGCCAGGGGCGCGGCAGACTGTGCTTCAGCTGGTGGCGAAGCTCCAGGGGGAGGACGCGACGCAGGCGTTGCAGCGTCGGCCGCAGCTCCGGTTCGCGCGGGGCGCGGCCTTCGAGCGCGGCATGCAGCATGGCCGGCAGGATCTCGGCACGGCTCGTGTTCGGGCCCATGCCGTGCAGGGAAAAAACGAGCACCGTCGCGTCGTCGCCGGCCGCATCGACGAGCCGGCTGATGGCCTCGTCGCACGTGCGGTAGACCTGGCGAAGCGCGCCGGCCAGGCCATCGTGATCGGCCGGGGTCACGGCGCCGGCGGCGCCGCTGCGATCCCACAGCTTGTGGCCGGCCCGATGGGTCGCCCCGAAGACCACCAGGCAGAGGTCGAAGACCTCCCGCCGGATGGCGCGAAGCGTGATCTCGGTCACGCACCAAGTTGCCCGATCGAGATCGTCGGCAAGCGCCAGGAGCGTACGCACCGACTGCGGCCCGACCGCTTCCTCGGACAAGGGGGAAGGACCGATGTCGCGCTCGATCTCGCGCATCGTCTCGGTCGGGTGCGACCCGGGCGGCGCCAGGTGATCGTGGCTGGCGAAGCCGCCGATCTCGACGCCGTGAAAAGGCTCGGGGGCATAGGTCGACGGCGCGTCGACGATCAGGCAACGCGGGCCCTCTCGGCCCAGTACGCGCCAGAACGGCTGGACGGGCAGCCAGTCCGGCGCCGGTCGCACCATGGTCTGCCGCAGGGCGTCCCATTGCAGGAAATGATAGAGCCCGTGCTCGGCGGGTGACGTGCCCGTGTAGAAGGTCGGCCAGGGCGAGCCCGCGAGCCAGGCGGCGCTCGAGGCGAGCCGGCGATAGCTGCCGCGAGCGCGCAGCCGCGCCAGCGCGGGCAGCGTGCCGTCGGCGATCCAGCGCTCGATCAGGGTCGGCTCCGCCGCATCCAGGCCGATCATGAGAACACGAGGCGCGCCGGTCATGCCGCGCCCCCGCTCGGCGCTCTGCGCCGTGCCATCGTGGCCATGCCAGACCATTTTCCCCTTGGGTGGACCCGCGGCCCCGGCC
>JBOHKK010000607.1:0-1828 GCA_050729115.1 Geminicoccaceae bacterium
AAACAGGCCGCACCAGCCGAGAAAGCCGCGCGTGCTCTGCCACTCGACCACCCAGATGCCGCCCTCGGGCGGCCAGCCGCTCGCGATGCGCGCCCGCAGCTGCCGCCGATGCCGCTCCGGCTCCGGCAGCCCGTGCAGGTAGATGAAGCGGTGCACCTTTGGATCCAGGTCCATGGCCACGCAGGCATCGAGATCGGCCATGGTGCGCGACCGCAGGTGCAGGCGCCGCGTGCTCAGAACCGCCTGTGGCATGGGCAGGCCCCGGACTTGCCGACGACAATACCTACCATGCGCCCGACCATTCTCCGGCGGCCGTGGCGAAGCAACGCCAAAAAGACGCTGCCGGCGGTGCTTCGCGCTCCCGCAACGGCGAGCTTCAGACCGAATACGATCACCCCGACGAGGCGAGGATAAAGGCAGACCGGAGCCAGTGGCTCTTCATCCCGATCCACGCCGCGGCGCTCGTCGCAACCGGCGACCGAATGTTCCGAGACTTCGAGGATACGCCCCTTGGCCGATCCCGCAACCGAGGATCGCCGCCGGGTCCGATCCGTGCCATGATGAGCGGTGGTATGCAGTGGGGAGGTGACCTTGCCGTTCGCGCAGGCAATGAGCGCCGACGAGGCGGCGCGCCTGGTTCCGGACCGGGCGGTCGTGGCGATCAGCAGCTCGAGCGGTCTCAACACGCCGGACCGGGTGCTGCGCGCGATCGGCGATCGCTTCGCGCAGGACGGCCGGCCGCGGGATCTCACCACGCTGCACCCGATCGGCAGCGGCGACCTGTACGGGATTCCCGGGATCGACCATCTGGCCCGGCCGGGCCTGCTCGAGCGGGTGATCGCCGGCAGCTATCCGAGCGGGCCGTCGTCGCTGCCGATGCCGGCCATCTGGCGGCTGATCCTGGACGACGCCATCGAGGCCTACAACCTGCCGAGCGGGCTGATCTTCGACATGCTGCGCAACGCCGCGGCGGGCGGGGCAGGGGTGCTGACCAAGGTCGGCCTCGACACCTTCGTCGACCCGCGTCGGGGCGGCGGCAAGATGAACCGCGCGGCCAAGGAGGACATCGTCCGCCTGGTCGAGCTCGACGGCGAGGCGTGGCTGCACCTTCGCCCGATCGCGCCGGACGTGGCGATCATCCGGGGCACGACCGCCGATGCCCGCGGCAACGTCTCGATGACCGAGGAGGCGGCGCCGCTCGGCGCCCTCGATCTGGCGCTCGCCGCGCGCAACGCCGGCGGCCTGGTGATCGCGCAGGTCAAGCGGCTCGAGCCGGCGGGCGCGCTTCCCACCCGCGAGGTCCACGTGCCCTGCTCGCTGGTCGACGTCGTGGTGGTCGATCCGGATCAGATGCAGGCGACCGAGACGCGCTACGATCCGGCCCTGTCCGGCGAGGTGCGGGTCGATCTCGATGCCCTCGAGGCCGAGCCGTTCGGGATCGAGAAGGTGATCGCGCGGCGCGCGGCGATGGCGCTCCGTGCGGGCGACGTCGCGGCGCTCGGCTTCGGCGTCTCGGCGCTGGTGCCGCGCATCCTGATCGAGGAAGGGCGGCACGGCCAGGTCACCTGGACCATCGAGCAGGGTGCGGTCGGCGGCGTGCCGGTCACCGGCTTCGCGTTCGGCTGCGCTCTCAACGCCGATGCCATCATCCCCTCGCCCCAGCAGTTCACCTTCTTCCAGGGCGCCGGCTTCGACTGCGCATTTTTGTCGTTCCTGCAGATCGACCGGCACGGCAACGTCAACGTCTCGAAGCTCGCGAAGCGCCCCTATCTCACCGCGGGCGTCGGCGGGTTCATCGACATCACCGCGCGCGGCCGCAAGCTGGTGT
>JBOHKK010000608.1:0-1824 GCA_050729115.1 Geminicoccaceae bacterium
GCGCAACCTCGAGCGGCAGCGCGCGGGCTTCGCCGACGAGGCGCACCCGCAGCGGGCGGCGCCGGCCCCGGATCTCGATCCGGCGCTCCTCGAAGGCGCCGAGATCGATGCCGGCGCGCTCGGCGAGCCGGGTCGAGGCGACCATCTGGACATCGAAGTCCTTGGTCAGCGCCTCGAGGCGTGCGGCGACGTTGACCGTATCGCCGATCGCGGTGAGCGAAGCCGCGCGGCCGAAGCCCATCTCGCCCAGGATCGCCGGCCCTACGTGCAGACCGATGCCGATCCGGAGCGGCTCGCCCAGGTCGGCGGCGAGCTCCAGATTGAGCTGCTCGAGCGCGAACGCCATCGCCTTGGCCGCGGCCAGCGCCTGCCGGCACGCCGCCTCGGGCTCGAGGTCGACGCCGAACAGCGCCATGATGCCGTCGCCGATGAACTTGTCGACCCGGCCGCCCTGCGCTTCGACCGCCTGGCCCGTGGCCTTGAAGTACTGATTGAGCAGGAACACGACGTCGTACGGCAGGCGGCCCTCGGACATGCGGGTGAACGCCCGCAGATCGGCGAACAGCACCGCGACCTCCCGCTCGATGCCGAGTCCGGGATTGACCTGGACCCGGACGTCCTGCGGCCCCGCGCTCGCGGGCAGCAGCGGCACCACCGCGAGCTCGTGGGTCGGCCGCAGCTGACAGGCGAGCCGCACATCGTCGCCGGCGCCGATCCGGGCGAGCACGCGCGCCTCGTCGGGGGCCGGCGGCGGCAGGTGCTCGGCCCCGTCTCCGAGGCGCACCCGACAGGTCGAGCAGCGGCCGCGGCCGCCGCACACCGAGGCGTGCGGCACGCCGGCCGCGCGGCTCGCCTCGAGCACGCTCATCCCCGGCTCGATCACTACGGTCACGCCGTTCGGATAGCGCAGCCGGACGCGCCGGCCGTAGCGGGCCCACGTCCCTCGGACCGCCCGCGCCCCGAGGGTTGCGAGCAGGACTACGGTGAACCCGAGCAGCACCTGCCGCTCGGTCGCATAGATCCACCCCATCTCCGACGGCTGGAGCCAGTTCTCCGCCGCCGCCCGCCGCTCGAGCCAGGCGGGGTCGCTCTCGGCGCGGGCGCGCAACTCCCGGCCGGCATCGGCGAAGCCGATCAGGGCAAGCGTCGGCAGGAGCAGCGCGGGCGCGAACAGCCATGGCCGCAGGGGCCGATACCACGGGCGGAGCCGCAGCCAGAAATGGACGCCGATGCAGCCGTGCAGCCACACCAGGACCAGCATCAGGCTCTGCCGGGCGGCGTTCTCCGGCCAGAGCGTGTTCAGCACGTACGAGTAGGTGTCGTCGACGCCGAAGAACTGATACGAGCCGCGCGTGCCGATGATGTGCACGACCAGCCAGAACGGGATCAGGAAGCCGAGACCGACCTGAGCCGTCTCCCATGCCGGCATCTTGAGGCGGCGCCGGCGCCAGAGCTTGTGCAGCGCCAGCACCACATGGACCACGAACGCGGCGTACAGCAGCAACGTGGCCGGAACGGTACGCCAGACCGCCGTGAAGAACCTGCCGCCGGCCTCCATGGCGCCTAGCGAATGGATGCCGAGCGTGTGGTTGAGCAGATGCGTGCAGGCAAACGCCATCAGCACCAGGCCGGAGGCCAGGCGCAGCCTGGTCGCGATATCGGAGCGCCCGCCCATCATCAATGCTCGCGCCAGCCTCCGAATCCGCAATCGCTCTGTGGTAAAGACTGGTCGAATTGTGCCCGGCTAGACCATTTTCCTTTTGGGTGGACCCGCGGCCCCGGCCCGCTCCCCCTCCCAACCACCCAGCGATGGTACCCTTGGGG
>JBOHKK010000609.1:0-1807 GCA_050729115.1 Geminicoccaceae bacterium
CGGCCTGGCAGACCTTGCTGGCGCTGCCGGGCGTCCGCGCCGAGGAGCAGCGCCTCGAGGACGAGGCATGGGCGACTCTCGACTTCATCGGCATCGGGAAGCGGGCGAAAGAGCTCGGTGGCGCTCTGCCCTATGGCGAGCAGCGGCTGCTCGAGGTCGCGGTCGCGCTCGCCGCCAGGCCGTCGCTGCTCCTGCTCGACGAGCCGGTCTCCGGCATGAACCCCTCGGAGACCGCGAGCTTCATGCGGCTGCTCGACAAGATCCGCGCCCAGGGCATCACCGTGCTCTTGGTCGAGCACGACATGCGCATGGTCATGGGCGTCTCCGATCGCGTCGTCGTGATCAACCACGGCAAGATCATCGCCGAAGGGCCGCCCGGCGAGATCCAGGAGAACCCCGAAGTGATCCGCGCCTACCTGGGCGCCGGGGTGCGGCATGCTTGAGGTTCGAAGGCTCGACTGCCGCTACGGCAAGGTCAGCGTGCTGAAGGGCGTCTCGCTCGAGGTCCGCCGCGGTGAGCTGGTCTCCCTGATCGGCGCCAACGGCGCCGGCAAGACGACGACCTTGAAGGCGATCTCCGGCCTGCTGCCGGCGGCAGGCGGGCACATCGTCTTCGAAGGCGAGGACATCACCCGGCTGCCGGCCAGGCGGATCCTCGCGCTGGGCATCGCGCATTGCCCGGAAGGCCGCCGCGTCTTTCCCTACATGACGGTCCAGGAGAACCTCGAGATGGGGTGCTATCTGCGCTCCGATCACGCCCGCATCGCCCTGGACATGGACCGCATCCTCACCCGCTTTCCGGTGCTGGCCGAGCGGCGCCGCCAGCCGGCCGGGACCTTGAGCGGCGGCGAGCAGCAGATGCTGGCGATCGGCCGCGCGCTGATGTCGCGCCCGCGGCTCATGCTGTTCGACGAGCCTTCGCTCGGCCTGGCGCCGACCATGGTGGAGCGGACGTTCGACATCATCATGGAGATCCGCAAGGAGGGCACGACGGTGCTGATGGTCGAGCAGAACGCCTATGCCGCGCTCGAGATGTGCGACCGCTCCTACGTGCTGGAATCGGGTGAGGTCGCCCTTCAGGGCACCGGCCCGGAGCTGATCGGCAACCCGCATGTGCGCCACGCCTACCTCGGCGGCTGAGGAAGGCCTCGCGCGGCCGCAGACCGACCCCATGAAGTCGCGACCGATGGGGTGCGTCTTTTCTGTCATGCCCCGGCTTGACCGGGGCATCCAGACTGGACCCCCGGGCCTCATATAAGCCCGGGGGTGACAAGAAGAGTGGTCGATGGGTCAAGTCTTCGTGTTCCTGGTAGCAGACGGCCGGCCGGGCAACGCCGTATCCGCAGAGAAATCGCGAGCGAATGGCTCAGCGGCCGAGCAGCCGGGCGAAGAACTGCTTGATCCGTGCCCGCATGACCGAGAGGACCAGGGCGCCGGCATCGAGCTCGGCCGGCGGCGGCGCTTTTGAGGAATCCGCGCCGCGGTCGAGACGGGCCTCGAGGTTGCGGGCAAACGCGGTGGTCAGCCGCTCGGCCAGATCGTTGACGATGCCGGAACGGCTGAACTGGGCGAGCGCGCCCGTGAGCGCATAGCCGACCTCGATGTCGACCCGGGTCGCCGCCCCCGCCTTCTCCTCGACCAGGACATAGCTCACCTCGCCGCTTGCCGCCGAGTTGGTCCGCGAGTCCCGGCCGCCGCCCCGGATCGCGCCGCGATGGCGCGCCGGATCGCGCTCGATCTGCGCCTCGCCGGCGAAGTCGGCGGCGATCGGCCCGAGCTTGATGCGCAGCCGGCCGCGCACCTGGCC
>JBOHKK010000610.1:0-1804 GCA_050729115.1 Geminicoccaceae bacterium
GGATCGAGCGGCCAGCGGGCGCGCGCCAGCGCGGCGAGGTCGTCGGCGAGGCCGAGCGCGAGGCGCTCCAGGCCCGCCCAGGCGATCATCACGCCGTTGTCGGTGCACAAGGCCGGCGGCGGCACGATCAGGCGCAGGCCCTGCTCGTGGGCGAGCTTCGCCAGGCAGGCGCGCAGGTAGGTGTTGGCGGCGACGCCGCCGGCGACCACCAAGGCGTCCGCGTCGGGAGATGTCTCGCGGAAGATCGCGACGGCGCGCCGCGTGCGGTCGATCAGCACCTCGGCGACCGCCGCCTGGAAGCTCGCGCACAGATCGTCCAGCAGCGGCGGCTCCAGAGCCGGCGGCCCAAGGCGCTCGATGGTCTGACGCAGCGCGGTCTTGAGCCCGGAGAACGAGAAGTTGCAGCCGGGCTGGCCGACCATGGGGCGGGGCAGGGCAAAGCGCCTCGGATCGCCGGTGCGCGCGGCGCGCTCGACCGCGGGGCCGCCGGGAAAGCCGAGGCCCAGCATCTTGGCCGCCTTGTCGAACGCCTCGCCGAGGGCATCGTCGAGGGTGGTGCCGAGCCGGCGGTAGCGGCCCACGCCCAGGACCGCGAGCAGCTGACAGTGGCCGCCCGAGACCAGGAGCAGCAGGTACGGGAAGTCGAGGCCATCGGGGCCAGGCCCGAGGATCAGGCGGGCGGTGAGCGCGTGGCCCTCCAGATGGTTGATCGCGAGCAGCGGCGCGCGGTGCGCCGCGGCGATCGCCTTGGCGGTGATCAGGCCGACCAGCAGCCCGCCGATCAGGCCCGGCCCGGCGGTGGCGGCGACGCCTGCGAGATCGCGGAACTCCAGCCCGGCCTCGGCCATGACGCGCGCGATCAGGTGGTCGAGGATCTCGACATGCGCCCGGGCCGCAATCTCGGGCACCACCCCGCCGTAGGGCGCGTGGCGCTCGCGCTGGCCGCGCAGCGCCTGGGCCAGCACCCGGCGCTCGGCGTCGACCAGGGCAACGCCCGTGTCGTCGCAGCTGGTCTCGATCCCGAGCACCACGGGCGGGCGATGCGTGCTAGATTCCTTGGCCATGATCGCTGGAGATAAGCTACGCCGTCCCCGATGACCAGGAACGCGCCATGACCGCGGCTCCGCTCCGGATCGGCACGCGCGGCTCGAAGCTCGCCCGGACTCAGACGGATCTCGTCTGCCAGGCACTCGCGGCGGCGCATCCCGAGCTCGCCGCGCCGGGCGCGCTCGAGCCCGTGGCGATCCGCACGACCGGCGATCGGGTGACCGACCGGCCGCTCGCCGAGCTCGGCGGCAAGGGCATGTTCTGCAAGGAGCTCGAGACCGCGCTGCTCGAGCGGCGGATCGATCTGGCGGTGCATTCGATCAAGGACCTGCCGACCTGGCTGCCGGACGGCCTGGTCATCGGCGCGGTGCTTGCGCGCGCCGATCCCCGCGACGTCCTGATCGCGCGGGCGCCCACAGCCATCGCCGATCTGCCGCAGCGCGCGCTCATCGGCACGGCGTCGGTACGCCGCAAGGCGCAGCTGCTGGCGCGCCGGCCGGACCTCCGGATCGTCAACTTCCGCGGCAACGTCGACACCCGGCTGCGCAAGCTCGCGGCCGGCGAGGTCGACGCCACCCTGCTGGCGCGGGCCGGGCTGGACCGCCTCGGCCTGGCCGAGGCCGGCGCGCTCACGCTGTCGCCCGAGGAGATGCTGCCCGCGGTCGGGCAGGGGGCGATCGGCATCGAATGCCGCGCCAACGACCCCGCCATGGGCTGGCTCGCCGCCGTCGATCACCAGGAGAGCCACGCGTGCGTG
>JBOHKK010000611.1:0-1797 GCA_050729115.1 Geminicoccaceae bacterium
GGCACCGCGGCACCGCGCGGGTGGGCTGGCTGTTCACGCTGAGCGCCGCCGCCTGCAACCTGGTCCGCCTGCCCAAGCTGCTGCAGGCGGCCTGACCATGCCCGGAATCCGCCCCCAGCGCCCCGGAACGGGCTCAGGCGGCGGCCCCGAACGCCGCGAAACGCTCGCCGCAGGTTCATTTTACATCTCCAGACGCGAGAATGCGCCGCGCCACGACCTTATTTCCGCAACCTGCTAGAGCGATTCCCGATCTCTAGCCTCGTCTAGAACAATCGCGCCGAAGCGAGGCGGGCGCCGTCGGCGAGCGCCCTGAGCTTGGCCCAGACCACGTCCTCGGCGACCCGGCCCATGCCGGCCGAGGTGTCGAAGCCGCAGTCGGTGCCGGCGAGCACGCGCTTGGGGTCGCCGACGGCCGCCGCCACCCGCTCGATCCGATCGGCGACCACCTCCGGGTGCTCGACGAAGTTGGTGAGCGTGTCGATCACGCCGGCGACCAGGATCTGATCGTCGTCCAGAACCCCGCCCTCGAAGCAGCGGTACTCGTGGGCGTGGCGGGGATTGGCGAACGGGAACACGAAGCCGCCGACGTGCGCCTGCCGGATGATCGGCAGGATGTCGGCAAGCGGCACGTCGCCGTCGTGCGGCCCCTCGGAGTTGCCCCAGCAGACGTGCAGGCGGACGCGCTCGCGTGGCACGTTCTCGAGTGCCCGATTGATCGCGGCGACGACCCGCTCGACGAAGCCCTGGAAGTCGGCGAGCGGCCGGTCCTGATAGGAGATCTGGCGCTCGAGCGCGAGGTCCGGGCAATCCAGCTGCAACAGGAACCCGTGCCCGACGATCGCCTCGTACTCGACCCGAAGGGCGTCGCCGAGGGCGCAAAGATAGGCGTCCTCGGTGTCGTAATGCTCGTTCTTCATCGCCGCGGCGATGATGCCGGGCGAGGGCGCGGTCAGGAACGGCTCGACGAAGCCGCCCTCGGTCTCCTCGAGCGCTGCCTGAAAATCCTCGCATTCCGCATTGATCGCGGCCGGATCGAGATAACGCACCGCGCCGATCGCCTTGGGCGGCCGGAAGTTGCTGACCGCCGGGCGGCCGGCGAGCTGCTCCTGCATCATGCGCTGGAACACCGGGTAGCCGACGATGTCGGCGCGCGGGCGGCGCTGCCACGAGCCGCCGAAGCCGCTCATCCGATGCTGGACATAGAGGAAAAAACCCTCGCGCTGCTGCTCGCCGTTGTTGCCGACGTCGACCCCCGCCTCGATCTGCTTGGGCACCACCCAGCGGAGCGCATCCCGGCCGGCGGCGTCGAGCTCGTCCGCCTCGACCGCCTCGCCCTGCGCGCGCCGGGCGTAGAGCCGAACCAGCTCCGGCGGCCGCGGCAGGCTGCCGGCATGGGTCGTCAGGATCCGTTCCTCGCTCCAGCGCATCGTTGCCTCCCCGTTTCAGATCCGGTGCCGGATCGCCTGCGATGCTAACCCGCCGCGCCCGGCTCGTCACCCGGCCTCGCGAGCAACGTCGCCGAGACACGATGTGGCCGGTTTCCAGAGCGCTCGATCGAGCAAGCGGCGGCTGCGGACGAGGGGTTGCCTGCCGTGGCGGAGCAGCGCAAACTCCGATCCTGTCTCGCCTCGTCCGGGACGCGCCAGAACAGTCACCCAGCCTCTGAAGAGCGCGAGCAGAAGGGATAGACGCGATGCGCGGATCCGGCGGTCGCCGCTTGGCGACACCGGCCTCACAAGGTCCGAACCTTGGTTCGCCCGGCATCGTTCTTCTTTTTGGGCGCGCGGCCGACCAACC
>JBOHKK010000612.1:0-1777 GCA_050729115.1 Geminicoccaceae bacterium
GCGCCGCGCAACGCCTCGGCGAGGCGCTCGACCTGGGTCGACTTGCCGGCGCCCTCGCCGCCTTCGAAGGTGACCAGCCGCCCCCGCCGCGTCATTCCCGAACGCGCGGCCCGGGCCGCGACGGGGACGGCCGGCGGCTCATGACGGTCCCCAGATCAGGTACTCGAGCGCGCTGGACACCCGGCCGAACATGCTGGCCGCCTGCACCGCCTCGCCGGCGACCAGCGGCACCTGCCGGGGCTCGAGACCGGGCGCGACGATCTCGAGGCGGGCAAGCTGGCTGCCGTCCGCCACAGGCGCCGGAATCGGCCCGTCGTAGATCACCTTGACCTCGAGGTCGCGCCGGCCTTCCGGCGTCAGGGACACCCAGACGTCCTCCTGAACGACCAGAGGCACGGTGCCCGTGCTGCCGAGCCAGACATCGGCGTGGTCGACCGAATCGCCGCGCGCGAACAGCTGGTAGTTCTTGAAATCGCGAAAGCCGTGCTCCAGCAGCCGCTCGGCTTCCCGGGCCCGGTCCGGCGGGCGCTCCAGCCCGCTGATCACCATGACCAGGCGCCGGCCGTCGCGCACCGCCGAAGCGGCCAGACCGTAGCCCGCCTCGTTGGTGTGCCCGGTCTTGAGGCCGTCGGCGCCGAGGTCGCGGTACAGGAGCGGGTTGCGGGTATACTGGCGGATGTCGCTGTAGGTGAACTCCTTCTCGGCGAAGATGCCGTAGTACTCCGGATGGTTCTCGATGATGATCGTGGCGAGCCTGGCCAGATCGCGCACGCTCATGAGGTGCTCCGGATCGGGCCAGCCGCTGGCATTCTTGAACGTGCTGTTGGTGAGGCCGAGCTCGCGTCCGCGCCTGGTCATCTGCTCGCTGAAGGCCTCCACGGTGCCGCCGAGCGCTTCGGCCACGACGATGCAGGCATCATTGCCGGACTGGACGATGATCCCGCGCAGGAGGTCCTCGACCCGGACCCGGGAGCCGACCTCGACGAACATCTTGGAGCCGCCTTTGCGCCACGCCTTCTCGCTCACCGGAAAGGTGTCGTCGAGGCTGAGGCTGCCGTCGGCGAGGCGCTCGAACACCATCAGGACGGTCATCAGCTTGCTCATCGACGCCGGCGGCAGGGGCAGATCGGGATTCTTGGCGTAGAGTTCCTGGCCCGACTCGAGATCGACCAGGATCGCCGCCTGAGCGGGGGTCTCGTAAGCTTCGGCGCCCGGCGCGAGCGCGGCCACCAGAATGGTGGCCAGCAGGCTCAGGACGACGCGATGAGGACGTGATCGCTTCTGGTTCATCGTCTCCTCTGCTTTCTGCAAGCCTCGGTCAGTGTCGATCAGGCGCTGGCCGGGATCAACGGGCGCATCAACAGGGCATCGGCAGCTGCGGCGCGGGCGCCACGATGAACGCCTCGGGGAACCCGAACTGCTTGAGGCGATCGAGGGCGGCGCTGGCGGCGGCGGGATCGGGGATCGGGCCGAGCCGAACCCTCGCCAGACGATCCTGCGCGGGCGCCGAGAGGCTCACCGGCATGGCCTGGAGCGCGTGCAGCTCGGCGACCACGCGCTGCGCCCGCGCCGGCTCGGCGAACGCGCCCACCTGAATGAACCGTCCGTGGCACTGCGCAGCCTCCTTCGCGAGGGCCTGGCCAGGCAGCTCCGCCGTGACCAGCCGCGCCGGCGGCTGCACCGTGAGGTTGGGAGCGGCGGCCGGCTCTTTCGCAAGCGCCTGGCCCGGCAGCTCCGCCGTGACCAGCCGCGCCGGCGGCCGTGCCGAGGGCAGCGC
>JBOHKK010000613.1:0-1768 GCA_050729115.1 Geminicoccaceae bacterium
GGTCAGCAGTTGCTTGGCGAACAGCAGCCGGCGCGTGCCGTGGACGCTGCGCGGCGGCGCCCCCAGGCGCTCGACGAACAGCCGGCGCAACTGGCGCTCGCCAACGCCGACGCGGGCGGCAAGCGCCGCCACGGGATTCTCGGCGAGCACTCCGTCGTCGATCAGCTTCAGCGCCCGCGCCACCGTGCCGTCGCTGCGCAGCCAGGAGTCGCCGGGCGCCAGCTCAGGCCGGCAGCGCAGGCAGGGCCGGAACCCGGCCGCCTCGGCGGCGGCGGCGCTGGGGTAGTAGCGGACATTCTCGCGCTTCGACGTCGGCGCCGGGCAGACCGGCCGGCAATAGATGCCGGTGCTGGTGACAGCCGTGAAGAACAGCCCGTCGAAGCGCGGATCGCGGCTCAGACGGGCCTGCTCACAGACCTGAGGGTCGGGCAGTGGGCGCGCCCCGTCGATCGACATGCGCCCAGGCTAGCAGCGATCGACGGCCGATACTCGCCATTTCCGGACATGGACAGCCGGAAGGGAACGGCGGTGGTGCCGCCGGCTTCAGCGGGTACCGCCGTCGAGGGCGGTGAGCGCGCGCTCCAGCCATTCGGGATCGAGCCCGATGTAATGATCTGCATCGGGGATCACCATCAGCTCGACGTGGTCGAAACCGTCCTCGCGCATGTGCTCGGCGACCGCCACCGTCTGCGCCCGGTTGAAGTCGCGCTCGCCGGTGACCAGCAGGAAGCGGCTCTCGCGGCGGACCGTGTCCAGGATCTCGTCTGGCGGCTCGGAGACGGGAGGAGGCCAGGCGGCGCCGGGCCGGTCGGGAACCGGAACCGGGTGGAAGTGATCGGCCCCGAACCAGCACAGGGTGCCCCGGAACAGCTCGGGGAACGCCGGGCCCAGGTGGCTGGCGACGCGGCCGCCGCCGGAGTAGCCGGCGACGTACACGCGCCGTGAGTCCACGGCGAACAGCTCCTGGACGCCGGCCGCCGCATCGAGCGCCAGCCGCCAGCGGTCGCGCACCGGCCGGGCGTTGCCGGAGCGGTTTGCCCCCACCCAGATCAGGCGGTGGCGGTCGAGGACCTCCGCCAGCCCTTCGCGCTGGAACCCGCCCCACTCGATCGGCGCGATCCACACCACCAGGCCCCAGCCGTCCGGCGGCGCCTCGATCGCCGGGACGTAGAGGTGGAAGCTCTCGTCGGCGAGCTCGTAGGCTTCGTCGACGGTCGCGGGCGGATCCGCCTCGTCGCTGCTGGAGGCGAAACGGGCCCAGAGGACGCCCATGGCCCCGAGCGGCGAGCCCTCGCCGAACGTCACCTCATGATGGCCGGTCATGGCGGCATCGGCCGGCTCCGGAGGGGTCGCCAGGCGCGCGGCGATCTCCGACGGCAGCTCCTTCTCGGCATCGGACGATGCGTCCGGGGCCGCCGCGGGCGGCCCTCCCGTATCGTCGGCGGGCTCCTCGGGAAGACCGGCGAGGAAGTCCGCGGCCTCCTGGCCGCGACCTCGCCCGTCCTGCAGCGTCGTGTAGAGCTGGCGCAGGTCGGGGTCGGTCGGCGCCAGCCGCAGCGCTTGCTCGAGAGTCTCGGCCGCCGCCTCGACGTCCCCTTCGACGAAATGGGTGCGCGCCACTCCCTGCAGCACCTGCGCCTGCTCGGCCGCCGGCAGGAGCTCCAGGGCCCGCAGGTACTCGGCCCGTGCCTCGGCCGGCTGTCCCTGTGCCAGCAGGGCGTTGCCGCGCTCGATCCACCGTCGCGCCGTCGCGGCCGGATCGCCTTCG
>JBOHKK010000614.1:0-1757 GCA_050729115.1 Geminicoccaceae bacterium
TTCCCAACCACCCCAAGGGTACCATCGCTGGGTGGTTGGGAGGGGGAGCGGGCCGGGGCCGCGGGTCCACCCAAGGCGAAAATGGTCTAGAAATCCAGATCGTCGTAGTGCGCCGCGGGCTTGAGGCAGGGCACCCGGTCGGCGAGCAGCGGCCGGAAGCTGGGGCGCGACTTCAGGCGGGCGTAATACAGCTTGGCCCCCGGATGGTCCTCCCAGGGCACGTCGCCAAGATAGTCGAGCACCGAGAGCTGGGCGCCGGCGGCGGCATCCGCCAGGCTGATGTGGTCGCCCGCCAGCCAGTTCCGCTGCTCGAACAGGAACGCCAGGTAGCTCAGGTGCGCGTGCAGGTTGGCGACGCCGACCCGGACCGCCGCCGAGTCCGGCGGCTCCCGGTTGATCACGAACTTCAGCACCTTCTCGCGCCAGATCAGGTCGGTCGCCTCGCGCATGAACTTGACGTCGAACCACGCCGCCAGGCGACGGACCTCGGCGCGCTCGAGCGGATCGAGCGCGAGCAGCCTCGGCTCCGGGCGGGTTTCCTCCAGATATTCGCAGATCGCCCCGCTGTCGACGATCACCTGATCGCCGTCGAGCAGGACCGGCACCTCGCCGGCCGGATTGAGCGCGCTCAGCGCGTCGCCGCACTGCCACGGCTCGGTGGCTTCCAGGTCCGCGTCCAGCTCTTTCTCGCGCAGCACGATCCGGACCTTGCGCGAGAATGGGCAGAGCGGAAAGTGATGCAAGCGGAGCATGCCATGTTGTAGCAAAATCCGGTGGTTGCAGGCAAGCGTTTAAGTTGGGGGTCAGACAAGCCCCGCAACAGCAGGCGGACGCGCTCCGCCGGTCGCCCAATCGAGCAGCTCCACGGTATGCACCACCGGCGCCCCGCCGTCCGCGAGCTGCACGATGCAGCCGATATTGCCGGTCGCGACCACGTCGGGGCGGACGCGCGCGATGTTCGCGAGCTTGCGCGCGCGCAGCTGCATGGCGAGCTCGGGCTGGAGCAGGTTGTAGGTGCCGGCCGAGCCGCAGCAGATGTGGCCTTCGGGGACGTCCTTGACCGTGAAGCCCGCCGCCTTCAGGAGATCCTTGGGCAGATCGGTGATCTTCTGGCCGTGCTGCATCGAGCAGGCGGAATGATAGGCGACCACGAGGTCGCGCCCGGCGCCATCGGCCTCCAGGTCGCGCCCGGCGCCGTCGGTCTTCAGGTCCAGATCGGCCAGGAGCTCGGTCACGTCCTTGGCGAGCGCCGCGATCCGCGCCGCCTTCTCGGCGTAGGCCGGGTCCTCGCGCAGCATGAAGCCGTAGTCCTTGACCGTGGTGCCGCAGCCCGAGGCATTGATGACCACGGCATCGAGGCCGGCCCGCTCGCTCTCCCGCTCCCAGGCGTCGATGTTGGCCCTGGCCGACGCGAGCGCCTGTGCCTCGCGGCCCATGTGATGGACCAGCGCGCCGCAGCAGCCAGCGCCCCTGGCCACCACCACCTCGACCCCGTGCCGGGTCAAGAGGCGGATCGTCGCCTCGTTGATCTCCGGCGCCAGCACCTGCTGCGCGCAGCCCGACAGCAGCGCCACGCGCGCCCGCCGGGTTCCTTCGGCCGCGAACACCTGCGGCCGGTCGACGGCCGACGGCGCCGGCAACCGCCTGGGCGCGAGCGCCAGCATCACCGCAAGGCGCTCCGGCAGCAGACGGCGCAGCGGGCGCCCGAGCCCGCCGCCGAGCAGAGCCAGACGGAACAGCAAGGGCCGCGGCAGCAC
>JBOHKK010000615.1:0-1741 GCA_050729115.1 Geminicoccaceae bacterium
GTTCTCGGACGCGCCCTCCGCCGGACCCGCGACCGTCGCCGGCGCGCGGCTGCGCCGTCGGCTCCCGGATGCGGACGACCTGACGCGCCTCGCGCTCGTGTGGGTCGTCGATCTCCCGCTTGCGCAGGCGATGCCTCTGGCCCGGGCGGCGCGCGCGGCCGGCTGCCTGGTCAACGTCGAGGACGTCATCGGATTCTGCGATTTCCACAATCCTGCCCAGGTGCGTCGCGGCGATCTTCTGCTGACCGTCTCGACCGGCGGCAAGAGCCCCGGTCTCGCGGCGCGCATCCGGAGCGAGCTGGAGCGCGTCTTCGGTCCCGAGTGGGCCGACCGGCTGGAGCGGATCGCGGCCAGACGGGCGGCGTGGCGGCGTCACGGCCGGTCCCTCGACGAGCTCGCCCGGCTGACCAATACGACCATCGACGACAACGGGTGGCTTCGGGAGGACCCGCACCGTGAGCATGCTCGAGCATCTTGACGATCTGCGCCGGGCGTACGACGGCCTGGATGGCCTCGCCCTGCTGCGCGCCCTGCTCACGGAGGGCCCGCTCGCCGGCAAGACCGCGCTGGTCTCGTCGTTCGGGGCCGAGAGCGCCGTGCTCCTCGACATGGTCGCGACCGTCGATCCCACGACCCCGGTGATCTTCCTCGACACCGGCAAGCTGTTCGCAAAGACCCAGGCTTATCGCGAGGAGATGACCCGGCTGCTGCGCCTTGGCGACGTGCGCGTGATCCGGCCGCGCCGGGCGGCGATCGCGCGTTACGACGCCGGCTTCGACCTCTGGCGGCGCGAGCCCGACCTGTGCTGCCACATCCGCAAGACCGAGCCGCTGCAGGAGGCGCTCGCAGGCTTCGCGGGCTGGATCACCGGGCGCAAGCGCTTCCAGGCCGGGCTGCGCAGCCAGCTGCCGGTGATCGAGCCGGAGTGGTCGAGCGGGCGGATCAAGCTCAACCCGCTGGCGCTGTGGTCGGCCGAGGACGTCGAGCGTTATCGCCTGCTGCGCAACCTGCCGAAGCATCCCCTGGTCGACCAGGGCTACCGATCGATCGGCTGCGTGACCTGCACCCGTCCGGTCACGTCCGGCGAAGCGCCGCGCGCCGGCCGCTGGTGGGGCCTGGACAAGAGCGAGTGCGGCATTCACCTCGCAGGGAATGCGGCGTGAGCGAGCGTCTCGCCATGCCCGAGTTCGCGCCCGGCAGCGTCTGGCTGGTCGGCGCCGGCCCGGGGGATCCCGGCCTGCTCACGCTGCACGCCGCCCACGCGCTGCGCCACGCCGACGTGATCCTGCATGATGCCCTGGTCGCGCCCGAGATCCTGGCGCTTGCGGATTCGGCGGCCGCGTTCGAGCCGGTGGGCAAGCGCGCCGGCCGGCCGGGACCGGCCCAGCTCCGGATCAACCAGCGCCTGATCGATCTCGCCCGGGCGAGCCTGCGCGTCCTGCGCCTGAAGGGCGGCGATCCCTTCGTGTTCGGACGCGGCGGCGAGGAGGCCCTGGCGCTCGCCGCGGCGGGCGTGCCGTTCCGGGTGGTGCCCGGCATCACTTCAGGGATCGGAGGCCTCGCCTACGCCGGCATTCCGCTGACCCATCGCATGCTCTGCGCAGCGGCGGTTCTCGTCACCGGGCAGAGCGCCGGCGGCGGGCCGCAGGGCGTCGACTGGGGAGCGCTCGCCCGCGGCGCGGGCACCATCGTCCTGTACATGGCGCTCGGTCGCCTGGCCGAGATCGCCGGTGCGCTGATC
>JBOHKK010000616.1:0-1723 GCA_050729115.1 Geminicoccaceae bacterium
GCGGAGCGCCGCGGCGGCGTCGCGGCGGGCCTTGGCGTAGTGTCGCGGCAGGCCGGCCTCGATGCGCGGGCGGAGCGCCGCCGTGAGGTCCTCGTCGAGGTCGGCGCGCTGGGTCCGGATCGTCTCGCGCCAGCCCCGCTTCGGCTCGCCGGCCGGCGAATGCTCGAGCTTGAGAAGGTGCTCGACGATCGTGCGCACGCGCGAGCGCACCGAGCGATAGACGGTCTCGCCCAAGTCCTCGACCTCCAGGGTCAAATGCGCGAGGTCCAGATCCGCGAAGCGGCCCGAGCGCAGCAGTTCCGCCTGCTGCCGCGACCAGGCGTAGAAGTCTTGCTCGTAGAGGTCCTTGGGCGGGCGCGTGATCTGCCTTGCCATCATCCGTCTCGGCGCGGTCGACCGGACCCAACCTAGCACCAACGGGCCCGAAATAGATCAGCCCGATTCGTACGACCACCCTGGGTTGGACCAGCCAACACGAAACGCAACATCTTGGTCCCTCGGCAAACGCCACGCGTGCGCCAGAGGCGGCACGTTGCATCGGGAACTGGCGGCGGGTTGCGCGGCGCCCTATCGGAATCTGCTGCGCATGTTTGACCCGAAATCACGCGGCGCGCGGTTGGATCGTCTCGAGCTCGGTGCCGATCTCGCGCTTGCGCTGCATGAGGTCGTAGTCGGCCTGGAGCCCAAGGAAGAAGCCTTCGGACACGCCGAAGTAGCGGGCGAGGCGAAGATCGGTATCGGCAGACACGGCGCGCTTGCCCTGAACCAGCTCGTTGATCCGCCGCGGCGGGACGTGAATCAAGCGCGCCAGCGCATTCTGGCTGAGCCCGAGCGGCCCCATGAACTCTTCCGCGAGGATCTCCCCGGGGTGCGGGTTCGGCAGCAGCTCCTTATCAGTCATGGTAGTCGACGATCTCGACATCGTAGGCCGCTCCTTGCTGCCATCGAAAACAGATCCGCCACTGCCGATTGATGCGGATGCCGTATTGCCCGCGCCGATCGGCCTTGAGCGGCTCGAGCCGGTTGCCCGGCGGCACCCGCAGGTCGATCAGAACGCGCGCCTGGTTCAGCATACGCAGCTTGCGCAGAGCGGCGCTCTGGATCTCCAGGGGCAGCCTGCGACTTCGCCGGCCACTCCAGATCCGAGCTGTTTCGGCATCGGCAAAGCTCCGGATCACGCGTCCACCATAGGGGACCGCTGACCATGACGCAACGCGTCATAGCGACCCGGCCGGTTCCGGCGCCGGCCACGCCCGCAGCCGATCCGCTCGCCGGACCGAGGGGCATCATCGTCGGCCTGCAGGGCGGCGGAATGGCGACCCCCGCGGCCCCGCGATTCCACCCGACCTCGCCTCTCGTGGCTGTGGTAAGAAAGGCGGCGCCGGGGCAGCTTGGCTCGAGATGCTGGTGGGGGGTCAGCTCGAAGCGAGCGTCTCGTGGATCAGTCGAGCAGGTGCTGGAAGTATCCGATGGTCTCTTTCAGGCCGTCCGCGAGGCTGACCTTGGGTTGCCAGTCGAGCAGGGATTGCGCCTTGGCGATGTCCGGGCGGCGTTGGCGCGGATCGTCGACCGGCAGCGGCCGCGCCACGATCTTCGAGCGCGACCCGGTCATGGCCACGATCGTCTCGGCCAGCTCGCGGATGGTGATCTCGGCCGGGTTGCCGAGGTTGATCGGCCCGGTGACCTCGGCGGCCGTGGCCATCAGCCGGACCAGCCCGTCGAT
>JBOHKK010000617.1:0-1718 GCA_050729115.1 Geminicoccaceae bacterium
AGCCAACCCCGCGCGCTGGGGCGCGCGGCCGCCCAGCCAACCTCGCGCGCGCTACCGACCGCGAAGCTCAGGACGTCGTGGGATCGGTATGGGTTGCCACCGACGGGGCCGACCCCGACGCATGCAACCGGGGCGCCGAGCCGCCACTGGCCTTCGTAGCGTCATCGCGAGGGCGCGCCAGCACCCGTGGCGATCCAGGAGCGGCGTCTGGATGGCTTCGTCGCTGCGCTCCTCGCAATGACGGTGCAAAGCGTGGCGTCCAGGTTTTTTTCCAGGCCGGCGCGGGGCCCCTGCTCTCGCGAGACCGCCGCCCGTCAACCTTCTGTTCAGCCCCCGGGCGCTAACCTCGGGTCCATGAGCGGCCGCGCCGCCCGATCGCAACGGGTCCGGCGGCCGGCCGCGGGCAACGACCGCACGAAGGTCGGCTCCGGGGGAAACGCGTGCGACGCTACCGGCTGCTCGGGCTGGTCCCGCTCCTGCTCGTCTGGTTGGTGCCCGTGCCCGCCGCGAGGGCGGCAACGACCTTCGACGACTCCAGTCGTTGCCTCGCACTCGCGCTCTATTGGGAAGCCAGGACCGAAGGCCGGGAGGGGATGCTCGCGGTCGCCTCGGTGGTGCTCAACCGGGTGGCCCATCCGGCGTTTCCGAGCAGCGTGTGCGCCGTGGTCAGACAAGGCGGCGAGCAGCCGCCCTGCCAGTTCTCGTGGTGGTGCGACGGCAAAAGCGACCGGCCGACCGAAGCCCAGGCGTGGAGTCTCGCGCAGCGTCTGGCCAAAGCGGCCTTGGCCAACCCGCCGCCCGATCGGACCCAGGGCGCCCTGTTCTTCCACAACACCTCGATCGACACGCCCTGGGTGCAGAAGCGGGTGCGCACGGCCCAGATCGGCCGCCACGTCTTCTACCGCTGAACCCAGACCCGTACCGCTGAACCCAGACCCGGTACCGCTGAACCCAGACCCGGCGTGGGCGGAGCCGCCGTGGTCGCCGCAGCGCGACACGGCAGGACTACCAATCGGCCCGCCGCGACCCCAAATCGAGGGCATGGATGGCTCGGTCCGGATGCGCATGGGTCCGTGGTCTCGGATCAAAGGAATGGCGTCGTGCCGCCTCGCCGCGGGCACCTGGCTGATCGCCGTCCTGGCCTGCCCGGTCGCGCTTGGCGACGAGCCCGTCCCGTTACGAGACAGGCCCGCGGCGGCCTCGCCGCTGGCGCGCGACATCGAGCGTCAGCTCGCGCACGACCTCGAGCACGAGCTGAGCCTGGAGCAGAGCCGGGTCGGCGCGCGCTCGGCGACGCCGCTGCAGCGCTATCAGACCAGTCGGGACGTTCAGTTGAGCCGGCAGCGCCTCAACACGCTCAAGACCACGGCGCCCAACACCCGGCCGATTCCGCTGCTCGAGCGCAGGCTCGACCGGGTCAGCCGCCCGACCGGCGAGGTCAGCCGCTCGCGCGGCCTCGAAGCGGGCCCTTCGACCAGCCTCGGCCTGAGCGGATCGATCCGCGGACGCTAGCTGCAGTGACGCAACGGAACGTACCTTTGCTGTCATGCCCGGACTTGATCCGGGCATCCACCCGCAAGGCCGCCGCTGGCTCCAGAGTGGATTGCCGGGTCAAGCCCGGCAATGACAAGGGCATCAAGCGAATGCGTCCGTGCACTAGCGCATTTTTCGATCGGCTCGCACCAGCCCGCTCCCCCTCCCAACCACCCCCAGGGTAC
>JBOHKK010000618.1:0-1678 GCA_050729115.1 Geminicoccaceae bacterium
ATCGCCGGTGGGTCGGCGGCCAGCACCGTCATCGGCCTCGCCGACGCGACTGATCCGGGCGCGTTCCTTCTGCAGACCATGGCCTACCTGGTGGGGGTCACGGTCGCCTACCTGGCGGTCTACTGGCTGCTCGGCGAGCGGCTCTTCGCGCGGGCCAACCCCTGGCTCAACACGCTGATCCTGGTGGGTCCCGCGCTGGCCATCGCGTACTGGAACCTCACCCTCGGCTACGCGCTGGGGGCCGAGCTGCCGGCCCCGCTGGTGCTGGCGATGCTCGCCTATATCGGCGTGTCGCTGGTCGTCGAGGCCGCCATTGGCTACGGCGGCTGCGAGGTCGTGGCTCTGCCGATCCTCGTCTTCCGCCGCCGTTACGTCAGCTACTGCCTGCCGATCGTCATGATCGACGCCGCGGAGCGCGGCTGGATGGACTCGACCGGGCTGCGGCGAGGGGTCTGGATCGCCCTCGGCGTCGCGGCGCTGGTGACGGTCACGCTGGGCTACACCCGGAGCGGTCCGCCGGCGTTGAGCGGCGTGGCATTCGTGATCGTGGCCGTTCTGGTGGCGACGCTGACGTACCTCGACCGCCGCGAAGCGCGGCTGCGGGCGCGCGTCGCCGGGTCGCCGGCGCAGGCCGCGCGCTGAACACGAAAGGAGTTCAACAAGAATGACTGACCAGCGTGACCGACAGGTCGTCGAGCGCTACTACTTCGGCACCTGCTGCTGGCCGTTCTCTGACCGTGGCGGCGCTCTGTTCTGGGGCGCGGCGCTCCTGGCCAGTGGCGGTATCTGGCTGGCGGCCAATTCCTTCGGACTCGAGAATTGGGGCGAATGGGTGGTGCCCGTCCTCTTTGTCGCCTTGGGCGCGGCGATGCTCATCGGGGTCGCGACCGACCGTCGCCCCCGAGCCTGACCCGCAGCGGCGTGCGACGCCGATCCAAGGGCCGCGCTTCCTCTAGATTTTGGAGGAGCGCTGCCCTTGCCCAATGCGCCGTCGATCGAAGTTGAGGCTGTCGCAGGAGGACGCTGATGGCTACCCACCGAGAGACGTTGGAAGCAGCGTTCGACTCCCGTGACCTCGAGCAGCTCGTGCGGCTGCTCGACGAGCGGGTCGTCTGGCGCGGCCTTCCAGACGATGAGCACGAGCACGATGACGTCGGCCCGGATGACCATGAGCCGAATGCTCACCACCATGAGCACCCGCCGATGTGCACCAGCCGCGAGGAGGTTCGCGAGGCTTTCGCGCGGTTCATGGCTGGCGGGAGGACGGGCTATCCGGTGGTGCTGGCCGAGGCCGGCGATTCGGTCGTCGTGGATCCGCGCGCGGAGCCGCCACTGCCCATCCCGCTACACCAGGGCTTCACCTTCCGTGGTGGGCGCGTGGTCCTCATCCAGGACTATCCGGATCGGGCGTCGGCGCTCGCCGACCTGGGCATGTAGGCGAAAGTGTCAATCGCGTTGTGCCCGACGCCGTCCCATGGCGTCCCGACTTCGAGCGCGCCTGATCATGGACGCGCAGGCATGACAGTACCGCTGCGCTGGCGACCGCGTCGCGCCTGGGGCAGGAGGCGACGGGAGGTCTCCCTTGATCACGCCAGCGGCAAGCATTCGGATCGCCGCTCTGCCGTCGACCGTCGTCGCCTTCATCGCCGATCCGGCCAACGCCCCGCGCTGGATGAAG
>JBOHKK010000619.1:0-1624 GCA_050729115.1 Geminicoccaceae bacterium
CCGTTGCCGCGGCGCGGCCGGCCGCGAACGCCGGCTCGACGGGCGATGGCTGAGGCGGCGTCGGATAAGGCGCTGCTGCGCACCGAAGGCCTGTGCAAGTCCTTCGGGGGCGTGGTTGCCACCGCCGACCTGAACCTCGGGGTGCGTCGCGGCGAGGCCCATGCCGTGATCGGGCCGAACGGCGCCGGCAAGACCACGCTGATCGCGCAACTGGCCGGCGAGCTGGCGCCGAGCGCCGGACGCATCTGGTTCGAGGGGCGCGACATCACGCACCTGCCGGCGCACGCGCGCGTGCACATCGGCATGGCGCGCAGCTTCCAGATCACCAGCGTCCTGTCCAGCTTCACGGTGGCCGAGAACGTCCAGATCGCGCTGCGGCCACGACACGGCCACAGCTTCGTGTTCCTGCGCGATGCCGCGCGCGACCGGGAGCTCGATCACGAGGCCCGGGCGCTGCTCGCCGACGTCGGGCTCGAGGACCGCGCCGCCGCCGTCGCCGGCGCGCTGGCGCACGGCGAGAAGCGGCAGCTGGAGCTGGCGATGGCCCTTGCCAGCCAGCCGCGCCTCGTGCTGCTCGACGAGCCGATGGCCGGCGTCGGCCACGACGAGGCGGCGCGCATGGTCGAGCTGTTGCTACGGATCAAGCGGGATCGCGCCATGCTGCTCGTCGAGCACGACATGGACGCGGTGTTCAAGATCGCCGATCGGATCACGGTGCTGGTCGGCGGCCGGGCGATCGCGAGCGGCGCGCCGGCGGCGATCCGCGACGACCCGGCGGTCCGCCGCGCCTACCTCGGCGAGGGCGAGGCGTGAGCGCGCCGCTTCTCACCGTGGAGGATCTCCATGCCGGCTACGGCTCGGGCAGCGTGCTCGCGGGCGTGTCGCTGGCGATCGAAGCCGGCGAGGTCGTGAGCCTGCTCGGCCGCAACGGCATGGGCAAGACCACGACGGTGCGGGCGATCATGGGCCTGGTGCGCCCGAGCCGGGGGACGGTTCGCTTTCGCGGCGTCGCGCACGAGGGCCGGCCCTGTCACGAGGTGGCGCGCGCCGGGATCGGTCTCGTGCCCGAGGGCCGTCAGGTGTTCCCCAACCTCAGCGTCGAGGAGAACCTGATCGCCACGGCGGCCAACCGGCGCGGGCACGGTGGTCCATGGACGCTCGCCCGCGTGTTCGCGCTCTTCCCCCAGCTTGCCGAGCGGCGGCGCCATCTGGGCGTTCAGCTGTCCGGCGGCGAGCAGCAGATGGTGGCGATCGGCCGCGCGCTGATGACCAACCCGGAGCTGTTGATCCTCGACGAGGCGACGGAAGGACTGGCGCCTCTGGTCCGCGCCGAGATCTGGCGCTGTCTTGCCGGTCTCAAGGCCGGGGGCCAGGCGATCCTGGTGATCGATAAGAACCTCGAGCCGCTGAAGCGACTGGCCGATCGCCACTACATCCTGGAGAAGGGCCGCGTGGTCTGGCACGGGGGCTCGGCCGCGCTGAGCGCCCAGGCCGAGGTGCAGCACACCTACCTCGGCGTGTAAGCGGCGCTCGCGGCGCCACGCGGCCTCGCGAGCGCCGCGTGCGGTCGGGTGCTCGGGTCGGGTCCCGGCGGCTTGCGCCGGGATGGCGCCCGGCCTAAGGT
>JBOHKK010000620.1:0-1623 GCA_050729115.1 Geminicoccaceae bacterium
CCGCCGCGCCGCTCGCGCGGCCGCAATGGCGGCGAGCGCGGCCCGGACCTCGTACAGAGCATGCACGTATTCGACCTCGATCGGGGCGACCACGAGGCCGCGCCGCCCGGCGTCACGGACCAGGCCTTGCTGCTTGAGGAGCTGCAGCGCATGGCTGACCGGCTGGCGCGAGACGCCCAAGACCTCCGCCAGCTGCTCCTGGGCGATCCGGGTGCCCGGCGCGAGGCGGCGGCTGCAGATCGCCTGGAGTAGCCGGTCGTAGACCTGCTCCACCAGCTGGGCGCGAGGCGGTACGGGGTCGATTGCGCAGCCCGCATGTTGCATCCTGCGTTCGGAATTCCGAATACACCGGCCGGGAATGCGACGCAAGCCCCCGCGACTGGCTCAAAAGGGGCGACCGCGGTGGCTCGCCAGACCGGACCGGTCCTGGTGATCGGTCCGACGGCCCAAGCGAGCCCGGAGCGCCGCGCGACCTCGTGGTCGGTGCGGAGCGGCACGGCCATCCCTGCACGCGATGCCGACCGCGGAGGTCCGTCTTCGCAGGGTCGGCATCAGTTGCGCACCGGCAAGGCCGGCCCGCTGGGGATGGAACTGCGGCGGCGAACCCGCAACTCGCCTGCACAGCGTCATCGGGAGGGCGCGCCAGCGCCCGTGGTGATCCAGGAGCGGCGTCTGGATGGCTTCGTCGCTGCGCTCCTCGCAATGACGGTGCCGAGCGTGGCGTCCAAGTTGCTTTCTGGGCCATGGCAACGTCGACAGGTCTCTGCGACGTCCATCGCCGCCGACGTCCATCGCCGTCGAGGTCCATCGGGGCCGATAAAATTGGCGGGCGAGCTCCGAATCGTGGTACGAAGGTCGCCCTCGCAGGGGAGCCGCATCATCATGGCGCACCAGCACCATTTCGCCGCCCGGCTGGTCTGGACCGGAGCGGCAGAGGGCCCGACCAGGGATTACGCGAGCTATTCCCGCGACTACCGGATCGAGGTCGAGGGCAAGCCGCCGCTCGAGGGCTCGTCGGACCCGGCGTTTCGCGGCGACGCCGGCAGGCTCAACCCCGAAGACCTGCTGGTGATGGCGCTTTCGGCCTGCCACATGCTGAGCTATCTCGCGCTGTGCGCCCGCGCCGGCATCGAGGTGGTGGCGTATGAGGACCAGGCGAGCGGCACCATGGCGATCAAGGACGGCAGGATGCGCTTCACGGAAGTGACGCTCGCGCCCGCGGTGACGATCGCCGCGGGCGATCCGGCGCAGGCCGAGGCCCTGCACGAAGAGGCGCACGGAGCCTGCTTCATCGCCAACTCGGTGAATTTTCCGGTCCTGAACGTGCCGACCGTGACCAGCGCCTGAACCCCCGTGTTCCATGGCAAGGCCGCGGCAACTGCAGGTGAGATCGCGCCGACCAGATTAACTCTTCCTTAAACCATTGGCGTTCATGATCACCTTCGAGCTGAGACCGCGGCCGACCGCCGGAACAGCCTCAGCAGAGCGCGTCACGACCATGGGCGCGGCCGCCATCGTCGCGGTCGACGGGTGCTGCAGGCGTGGACAGAACCGATATGGCGACCGCGCCGGATTATGCGGTGATCCAGTTCCTCAAGCGCCGCTACGCGAGCGCCATCGGCA
>JBOHKK010000621.1:0-1605 GCA_050729115.1 Geminicoccaceae bacterium
GGCTCGAGCGCCGCGCCGACGCCGCCGAGACGCCTGCCTTCGAGCGCGCCCTCGACGCGGTCCTGCCCGGATTCCTCGAAGCCCGACTGCCGGCGCCTGCCCTGATCATGGACGGGGCGCGCCTGGTCCTGACCGCGCCTGCGATCGAGGGCTGCCCTGCGGCGCCCGTGACCAGCCCGATCGAGGTCGACGCCGCGGGCGCCATCCGTCTCGCGCCGCTCGCGATCGAGGCGGCGCTCGATCATCTGCTCGGCAGCGCTGCCGCCGACCACCTCGGCAGCCGCCCGCTCGCCGACGGCGCGCTCGCGGAAGCGCTGGCGCTCGGGGACCTCCCGGCCGACCGGCCGCCGCGGCAGCACGAGATCGCGCGCGTGATCGCGGCGCTCGGGGACTATGGCGCGATCGCGGACGAGCATGGCGCCGCCATCCCCTTGCCGCGGCTCGATGCGCTCGCCGCCTGGCTCAGGGATCTGCCGGCACTCCTGGAGGTGGTCCGGAGCGGTCTCTCGCTGCTGGTCGCGTCCGACCAGCGCCTGGTGATCGGGCGGCGGGGCCTCGAGCGCCTCCGCCGCGCGCTCGAGGGGCGCCTCGAGCCCGGCCCATTCGTCCACCTGCCAGCGGCCCGGCTACGGTTCACAGACCGGGGTCTGGTGCGCCTTGGGCCGCTCGACGGCGGGCGCGAGGGTAATCCCTGGGATCGGCTCCAGCTGAGCCTCGAGGCCCCCGCCCGGACCGCCGTGCGGCTGCACGTCGCGGTGGGCGACCGCGCGGACGCCGACCTGCCGTCCCCCGACCAGCCCGGCGCCGAGCTGGTCTGGGAAAGCGCGCCGGCCAACGCCTCCGAATGGCTGGTCCAGAACAACCGCGGTCGCTTCCTGCACCTCGCGCTCGAGCTCGAGGGCACGCACGACCGGACGCCGGTGGTCGAGCGGATCGTGGTCTACGCCCGGCGCGAGACCTCGCTCCGCTACCTGCCCGCGGTCTATCAGGAGGACGTCGCCGGCCGCCACGTGCTGGACCGCTTGCTCGCCCTGACCGATACCGAGGTCGCCGAGGTCGAGAGCGAGATCGAGGATTTCTGGCTTCATCTCGACCCGCGGAGCGCGCCGGTGGGCACGCTGCCCTGGCTGGCCTCCTGGTTCGACCTGCGCTTCCACGCCAGCTGGGACGAGGCGACCCGGCGCCGGATCCTCGCCCAGGTGGTGGAGGTCTGGGCGTGGCGCGGCACCGCACGCGGGCTCGAGCAGCTCCTGATGCTGCACGACGGCGGCGACGGCACCCTGCCGCGGGTGGTCGAGGGCATCGCCGCCGAGACCGATCCACGGCTCCAGGCCTGGTTCGGTGACATCGCCGGGCCGCGCGAGAATGCGATCCTGGTGGTCATGCCGCCCGGCAGCCTGGACCCGCCGGAGGCCCGCCAGGCGGTGCTCGATCTGGTCGCCGCCTATCTGCCGGCCCAGGTCGGTTTCGCGCTCCGTGCGGTCGAACCGGGCGTGCGGCTCGACGGCCCGGACCGGAGCGGTTCCGCGATCGGCATCGACAGCCTGCTCGGCGGTCCCCGGCCGTGGCTGCTGCCGGCCGCCGACGCGGTCGCCGACGGTGGCC
>JBOHKK010000622.1:0-1595 GCA_050729115.1 Geminicoccaceae bacterium
GGTGGAGCAGCGCTTCGGCCCGGCGGCGCACGTGGCGCGCCTGCGCGGCCTGATCGGCCGGCCGCGCCGATCGGCCCGGGCTGTACGCGTGCCGCGCCGCAAGCGCCGGATCCTGTTCGTGACCTCGAATGGCGTCGGCATCGGCCATCTGACCCGGATGCTCGCGGTCGCGCGCCGTTGCCCGCAGCCGCTGGAGCCGGTGTTCCTCACCCTCTCGCAGGCGATCAGGATCGTGCGCGAGCAGGGCTTTCTCGTCGAGTACCTTCCCTATCACCGCCTGCTCGATTGCGACATCCAGCATTGGAACCAATGCCTGCGGGAGGAGATCAACGAGCTGATCGGGTTCTACGATCCGGCCGTCCTGGTGTTCGATGGCAACGTGCCGTATCAGGGGCTGGTCGATGCGTTGCGCGACAATCCGGATGTATGGTCGGTCTGGTCTCGACGCGGCATGTGGCAACCCGGTCGCGGCAAGGAGGTGATCGCGCGCGAGCGGCACTTCGATGCGGTGGTCGAGCCGCGCGACCTGGCGGGACGCTTCGACCGGGGTCTGACGGCCCAAAGCCGCTCGCGGACCCGGTTGGTCGATCCGATCCGGCTGCTCGACCACGACGATCTGCTGTCGAGGCGGCAGGCCCGCGCTGCCTTGAGCATCGCTCCGGCGCGGCCGGCGGTGCTGCTCCAGCTGGGCGCCGGCAACAACTACGACTACGCCGCGCTGCGCCGGAGCGCGATCGCCCTGCTCAGGGAGCGCTACGATGCGGACGTCCGCGTGGCACAATGGCCGATCGCCGAGCAGCCCGTGGAGCTGCCCGAAGGCGTGCGCGGCATCCGCGAGTATCCCTTGAGCCGGTACGCGAGGGCTTTCGACCTCGTGCTCAGCGCGGCGGGCTACAATTCCTTCCACGAGCTGCTGCTTGCCGGCGTGCCGGCCATCTTCGTGCCCAACGAGCACCCGCAGCAGGACGATCAGCTGGCCCGCGCCCGATTCGTCGAGCACCAGGACCTCGGGGCGTGCGTGCGCGTGCGTGAGGTCTATCGCCTGGCCGGATGCATCGAGCGCCTGCTCGCGCCCGGCGAGCGGCGGCGGATCGCCGGGCGGTGCGCCCGCCTGGAACGCGGCAACGGCGCGCTCGAGCTGGCGGGCCTGATCGAGGAGATGGCATATAGCCGCAAGGTCGATCGCCCCTGATCCTGGTTCGGCTCGAATCGGGCCCTGTGGAACCGCTCGCGCATGGCTACCGTTGACCACGTGACGAGGGAGGGCGCCGGTCGGCGGTCGACGCCCGTGGTCCCGATCGGCTCGAGACAGCGGAGGGTGCGCTCATGACCGACACGACGGTGAAGAAAGTGAGCTCGGCGCATTCGCCCAAGGGCGAGATGGGCCAGACCTATCTGGCGTCGGGCAAGCGCGTCTCGATGCGGCTGTGGGAGGCCGCGCCGAGCGCGCCGGAGAAAGCGCCGAGCGTGCGCGACTACGAGACGGTCGGCTACGTCATCAGCGGCCGCGCCGAATTGCGGCTCGAGGGGCAGACGGTGACGCTGGAGCCCGGCGACTCCTGGCTGGTACCGCCAGGCGCCGCGCACAGCTACGT
>JBOHKK010000623.1:0-1590 GCA_050729115.1 Geminicoccaceae bacterium
GCACGGTGCCGGCGAGCGCGACCGGCGCCGCCGCGGCCGCCGCCAGCGGCAGCGGCAAGAGCGAGGAGGCGAGCGTGAACACGCCGTAGCCGAGCAGCGCGGCGAGGCTGAGGATCGTGAGCTGACGGAAGGTGAGGCCGAAGGCGAGCCGGTCCTCGAGCTCGATGTCGGCGGGCAGGCGGACGCGCTCGATCACGGCAGCGCCCTCAGGCCGCGGGCCATGACGTAGCCGCGGGCGATCTGAACGACGCCCGAGCGTCCGGGAGAGAAGGCGAGGTCCTTCGCCCAGAACGGGATCTTGATCAGGATCCAGAACAGGCAGAGGCAGACGAGCAGGTCGATCAGGTTGCCAGTGACCGAGAGGCCGAGCGCCTCCCTGCCGCCGGAAGAGAAGAAGACGCGCACCGAGGTGGCGAGCACGAGCGCCTGCGCCACCTGCACCCCGAGTGCCGCCGTCATCCCCCGCCACCACAATCGCGCGAGGCCGTCCGTCTGCGGCAGCGCGTGCGTCAGGAGCATGAGCGGCGCGCCGGCGACGAGGATCAGGATCAGCGCCGCCCGGACGACGTAGAGGATGAAAAGGAAAACGGCGAGCGCGGCGGCGACGAGGCCGAGCAGGATCACGAAGATGCCGCTTCTGGCGACCGCGCCCAGGATGAAGTGCTTGAGCTGCAGGCTCGCCTCCCCGGGGTTGACGCCGCCGGCGAGGAAGCCGCCCGAGAGCGCGTTGGCGGCCGCGATCATCTGCCCGGAGAGCGACAGGCTGGCGTTGACCAGGATCGCGGCAAGCGCGATCCGGGGCAGCATCTCCTTGAGCGCGTAGCGGGTGTGCAGCGTCTCGTGCGTCATCAGGAGCGCCGCCCCCGCTAAGACGAACAGGATCAGCAGGCCGTCGGCGATCCCGAGCGAGATCAGCCAGAGGTCGCCGACCCGGTCCTGACCCGCGATCTGCGGCGTCGCCAGCACCGTCTTCCCGATCAGCTCCAGCATCGGGTTGAGCGCGTCCTCGACCAGGCCGCGAAACCAGCTCGTGATCCCGTAACGCACCCGGCCCGGGAGATCCCACCAGCGCGGCTTCTTGTCCCTGTTGACCTCGACCTGGCCGCCGGGCGTGTCCGTTCCCTGATCGGCGGTCAGCGGCGGACCGACCTGGATCCCTGGCCCCGGCTGCGACTCATCCTGCGGCGCCGTCCCGGACGCGGGCGGAGGCTGCTGAGGCGGGCCGGACGACGGCGGCTGCTGCCCGGTGCCCGCGGGCGCGACCTCGATCGTGAACTCGCGCTCCGACTTGGCTGATCTGCACCAGGAGGCGGAGGGCGGATCCTGGTCTGAGAGCTCAACCCAGAACGACCAGCTCCCCGCCTGCGTCGGCGTGCCGCTGATGAAGCCGCTCGAGGCCAGCGCGAGACCCGGAGGCAGTCCGCCGTTGAGGATCCGGAACTGGTAGGGCAGCGCCGGCCCGCAGCCGCCATCCCCTTTGAACTGGTGGCTGTACGGCGAGCCGACAACCCCGGCGGGAACGAAGTAGCTGTCGTCGGTGAACCGGATCGCCGCCGCGCTCGGAACGACCACGAGCGCGGCGAGCACGGC
>JBOHKK010000624.1:0-1569 GCA_050729115.1 Geminicoccaceae bacterium
GCCATGGCCTGCTCGATGCTCAGATCGAGATAAGCGCCGCGGAGCGCGCGACTCCAGGCGCCGTGCCCGACCACGACGAGGCGGGGCTCGTCCGCGACGCTCTCGAGCCAGGCGGCGGCGCGCGCGGCCGGCATGGCGTGGCTCTCGCCGTCGGGCGGTGTGAAGCGCCAGGGGTCGGCCTCGCGCCGCTGCCAGGCCGCCGGCTCGCACCTCGCGATCTCCGATCGGGTCAGGCCTTGCCACACGCCCCAGCTCACCTCCTTCAGGCGCTCGTCGGCGTGCTGGGCCGCGAGCTTCTCCTCGATCAGCGCGGCGATGATCGCCGTGGTGTGCCGGGTCCGGCCGAGCGGACTGAAGCGCAGGACCCAGGGGGCGGGGCGGTCGAGCAGCTCCCGCAGCACGAGCCCGGCGTGCCGGGCCTGGGCGATGCCACGCTCGGTGAGCGGCGCATCCAGATGGCCCTGGATCCGGCCCTCGCGGTGCCACGCGGTCTCGCCGTGACGGACCAGATAGAGGATCGGCTCACGCACGATCGTCGGCGCGCCGCTGGTTCGCCGTCGTGATCAAGGCGGGGTAGGGGACGCCGACCTCGCGGCTCATCCCACTACGCCCGATCCGGCGAGCCGGGCGTGGCGGCGCCGCGCTCCGCCGCCGGGACGATACCCTGGGCCAAGAGCGCGTGCAGCTCGCGGACGTAGCCGTTCCGACCCGAGGGCCCGGTGGCGTCCGAGGTCATGACCGCGGTCAGCGCGAGCTCGGGCACGATGTAGATCATCTGGCCGCCGTAGCCCCAGGCATAGCACACCCGGTGCCCGCGCGCCGTGGCGAGGAACCAGCCGTAGCCGTAGTGGTGGCCGGTGTACGGCGAGCGCGCGCGTGGGGCCCAGGACGCCTCGATCCAGCTTGCGGGCAGCACCCGGGCGCCGGCGTAGGTGCCGCCCTGGCGGTACATCTCGCCGAACCGCAGCAGGGCGCGCGGCGCCAGCGCCATGTTGTTGCCGCCGAGGTAGAAGCCCTGGGGGTCGCGGGTCCAGGGCGGGATCTCGATCCCGAGCGGCGCGCCCAGCCACTCCCGGGCGAGCTCGAGGGTGCTGCGCCCCGCGGCCCGCGTGAGCACGGCGGAGAGCAGATGATAGCTGCCGGTCGAGTAGAGCATGCGGCCGCCGGGCGCGGCGACGAACGGCCGCGACAGCGCGAAGCGGACCCAGTTCCGACTGTTGACCCAGCGGCCATAGTTGCGGCCCGAGGTTCGCTCGAGGCCGGCGCGCATGGTCAGCAGGTGATCGATGGTGATGGCGCCCACGCGGGGATCGGCATCGGCCGGCACGAGCTCGCCGAGCAACGGCGCGATCCGCTGCTCGACCCCCTCGAGGACCCCGCGGGCAATGGCGGCGCCGGCGAGCGCCGACATCACTGACTTCGATACCGACTTGACGTTGACCGGGCGCTCCAGCCCCGGGCCGCGGAACACCTGCCCGACCTGCTCGACGCCGGCGCGGGCGACCAGCAGCGCGTGCAGGTTGGGCAAGGCGGCGGCGCGCGCCAGGGTCGCCTCGAGCAGCGCCGGAT
>JBOHKK010000625.1:0-1552 GCA_050729115.1 Geminicoccaceae bacterium
GAACGAAGCAGTCGCCGCCGATCCCGGTCATCGCCGGCTCGACCACGCACTGCACGGCGACCGCCGCGACCGCCGCATCGACCGCATTGCCGCCCGCGCGCAAAACGTCGAGCGCGGTCAAGCTCGCGAGCGGGTGCGAGGTCGCGGCCATGCCGTTCTCGCCATAGGCGACGGAGCGGCCGGGCAGCTCGAAGTCACGCATGCGGAAACCTCCCGGGAGAGCGGCGCTGGCGCATCCTTGTACCGTGGGCAGGCCTTTGGCGCAAAACCTGCGAGCTTTTCACTTTTCAACACGGAACCCGCCGCTAGACTTCTGCGTTGGCGCCGTCGACACGGCTGCCGACGCAAGGCGCGGAGGATCACCGAGAGGGCGAGTTACGCGTACCCGTGAGCCGAGACGGAGGGAACGTCCGATGCGCGACCTCGAGCTGATGATCAAGGACTACCGCCTGACCACTGCGGAGATCCTGTATCACATGCCGGATCATCCCAGCCTCTTGCAGACCTACGTGTGGCAGGGCCTCGACATCGCGCCGAAATTCCCGGTCCTGCACAAGTTCCTGGACTTCTGGGAGAGCTCGCTGGACGGCCGCCTCCACAGCGTCAAGGTGGCGAGCGCGAAACTCATCAAGCCGAACCGCTTCCGGTACGCGCATGCGCTCCTGCGCCTGCATTGACGCCCCGCGCTCGGTGCGGCGGCGGTCGGGGCGTGGATTGGCGGTGGTTGCGAGGGCCTGCAACCACCGACAGTTTCGGATCTCAGCACCCGTTTGAAACGGGGCCCGCTTTGGACGTTGTTTCCCGCTCGTGTCCGCGCGCGAACTGGAAGGAACCATGCTCGCCCACGCGGACCTTCAGGGGTTGTCCTCCCCGTCGTTGCGATAGCGTGGATGGATGGCAACCGGCTTTCCCTTCTACTCCGGCATGGCATGGATGGTAATGACTCTCGCCGCGAGACCGTCCGGCGTCTTAGGAGCCTGTCCCGATAATGGCCGGGTGGGGCGGCGACGGTAGGCACGGATGGATGGTGTTGATGGTGCGCATGGTGGTGAGGGCGGCGGTGACGGTGGGCTCAGCTGGGCCCCGCGGCCCGGGCGGCGAGCAGCTTGGTCAGGTTATGGGCGGTGCAGATGAGCGCCCACTCGGACTTGACCTTGCTGAACCCGCGCAGCAGGAACTGGCGCAAGCCGCGGGCGTGCTTGGTCTGGCCGATCACCGGCTCGACCGTCTGCTTGCGCAGGCGATAGCGCGAGCGCCGGCCGGCGCGCTTCAACTTGGCCGCCATCTCGGCCATCCGTGAGCCGGGCACCAGGCGTCGGCGGCCGTTGGGGTTGGGCGCGCCGTGGGCGGCGCGGCCGGGGGCGAGATAGCCCCGGATGCCGCGGGCGTCGAGGGCCGCGAGGTTGCTCTCGCGGCAGAAACCGGCATCGGCCGAGAACCTCGCGCGGCTTGCGGCCGAGCGCGGCCTTGGTGGCATCGAGGAGCGGCCCCAGGGCGTCCTGGTCGCTGCCGTTGGTGGTCAGGCGCTGTGCGGTGATGATCTGGTGCGCGG
>JBOHKK010000626.1:0-1548 GCA_050729115.1 Geminicoccaceae bacterium
AGCCACGGGGAGCCACGCAGGCCACGGGTAACCACGCAGGCGGCCGCGCGTCCCAGCGCGGGGTTGGTCGGTGGGCCGCGCGCCCCAGCCCCGGGCCTGGTCGGTCGGCCGGGCGCCCAACGCGGGTTTGGTTGGGCAGCCACGCGCTCCGCGCGGGGTGGGTCGGTCGGCCGCGCGCCCAAACAGAAGGATGATGCCGGGCCAACGGGCTTCGTGAGCTCGGGATCAGTTGGCGCCCCGGATCGGCCGGCCCTCGGCGAGCACCGCCTCGACCCGACCCTTTGGGTCGACGACCACGGCGTCGGCGACGGCGCCCTGGACCAGCCGTCCCCGATCCTCGAGCCCCAGATAGTCGGCCTGAAGCGTCGCGCACCGCTTCGCGGCCTGCTCCAGCGGCACGCCGAGATGCAGCAGATTGCGCAGCGCCCGGTCCATGGTCAGCACGCTGCCGGCAAGGGTGCCATCCTCGAGGCGCGCCGCGTCCGCGTCCTTGACGATGCGATGCTGGCCGAGACGGTACTCGCCGGGCGGCATGCCGGTCGCGGCGACCGCATCGGTGACGCAATACAGATCGGGGATCGCGCGCAACGCCACGCGCGCCGCCGCCGCCTCGACGTGCACGAAGTCCAGGATCAGCTCGGCCCATTGCGCGTGCGCCAAAGCCGCGCCGACCGCTCCGGCCCGGCGGTGATGCAGCCCGCTCATGGCGTTGAACAGGTGGGTGAAGCCGGCCGCCCCCGCGGCGAGCGCCGCCTGCGCCTGGGCATAGCTGCAGGTGGTATGGCCGATCTGGGCGCGCACGCCGTGGCCCGAAAAATGCGCCAGCAACGCGCCGCCCTGGTCGATCTCGGGGGCCATGGTCGCGACCCGGATCGGCGCCAGGGTGGCGAGCTCGTCGACCAGGTCGAGATCAGGGGCGATGGCGAAGGGCGGCTGGGCGCCGAGTGCCTTCGGGCTGATGAACGGGCCTTCGAGGTGCACGCCGAGAATGCGCGCGGCACCGTCGGCGGCGGCGGCCATGGCGGCGCCGATGCCGCGAAACGCCGCAAGCAGATCCGGGCGCGGCGCGGTCACCGTGGTGGCAAGCAGCGCCGTGGTGCCGTGGCCGGCGTGGAACCGCGCCATGCGCCGCACCGCGTCCGCGCCCGCCATGCAATCGGCGCCGCCGCCGCCGTGGACATGCAGATCGATGAAGCCCGGTAGCACGAAGCGATCCGCGGGCGCGTCGGCCGTCGGCTCGAACCTTCGGATCGCAGCCGTGCAGTGCAGCCGACCGGGCACGAAGCCCTCGGGCGTCAAAACCTGTCCGGCGATGATCGTCGTCTGGCTCATGCCGCCGCAATCATCGCATCAGGAGCCGGAATCACCTACGCTTGCGCACATAGGAGAATCGCGATGGCCGGATGGTTGCGCGTGATCGGGCTGATGAGCGGCACCTCGATGGACGGCATCGACGTTGCGGTGATCGAGACCGACGGCCTGCGCATCGGCTGGACCGGCCCGGCGCGGACGTTCCCCTATCCGCCGGCGTTGCGCACGCGCCTCGAC
>JBOHKK010000627.1:0-1548 GCA_050729115.1 Geminicoccaceae bacterium
TGCTCGAGGCGCTCGGTCACCAGCCGGGCTGTCGCCTCGCCCGCATGACCGGGAGCGGCGCCACCTGCTTTGGCGTGTTCGACGATCCGGCCGCGGCGCGCGCAGCCGCGGCCGCCGTTCGGCGGGCGCACCCCGGGTGGTGGGTGGTGAACACGGCGAGCCGCGCGCCATGATCGTGCTGTGCACCGACTTCGGGCCCGCCGGCCCCTAGGTCGGGCAGGTCAAGGCCGTGCTCGCCCGCGCCGCGCCCGGGGTGCCGGTGATCGATCTGTTCGCCGACCTGCCGCCGTTCCGCCCGCAGCTCGCGGCCTATCTGGTCGCAGCGTACGGCGAGGCGTTCGCGGCCGGCGACGTCATCCTCGCCGTGGTCGACCCGGGCGTGGGCAGCGCGCGCGCCGCGCTCGCGATCGAAGCCGACGAGCGCTGGTACGTCGGCCCCGACAACGGCCTGTTCGAGATCGTGCTGCGGCGGGCCGGGGCGGCGCCGTGCTGGACAATCGACTGGCAACCGCCTGCCATGTCGGCGACCTTCCACGGGCGCGATCTGTTTGCGCCGGTTGCCGCCCGCCTGGCGCGCGGCGAGCCGCCCCCCGGGATCGCAGCGGCGCCGAGCCGCCATCCCGCGTGGCCGGACGACCTCGCCGCGATCGTCTATGTCGACCACTACGGCAACGCCATGACCGGCTTGCGCGCGGCAGCGCTGCCCGAGGGCGCCGAGCTCAAGGCCGCCGGCGTGCGGATCGCACGCGCGCGCACCTTCGCCGAGGTGCCGCCGGGCGCGCTCCTGTGGTACGCCAACGCCAACGGGCTCGCCGAGATCGCGGCGCACGGGGCCAGTGCCGCGCTTCGGCTCGGTCTCGCGCCGGGCATGGCGATCGCCGTGCACGCGGCCGGCTGACGGTTGTCACGGCCGGCCCGCGCGCCTATTTTCGGGGCGCAGCCATGGGGCGTCGCCAAGCGGTAAGGCACCGGACTTTGGATCCGGCATTCGCAGGTTCGAATCCTGCCGCCCCAGCCAGATCTCCGGCTCCCGCGTCAGCGGTCGACCGTCGCTCGGTGAATCTGCCGCGGCGGTGACGGCAGCGGCGAACGTCGGATGCGACGAGCCAGCTGCGCGCGGCACCAGACGCGGTGCCGGTAGCCCAAGGTGGCGAGGAACACGCCCAGGATCAGGCTGATGCCAACGTAGGCCAGGCAGGCGCCTAGCATATGGCCCCCCGTTTCCTGCCAGCTTGTAGCTCGGGTCGCCGCGCTGGCAAAGGGATTATTGCCACGTGCCGGCCTCACCAGATCCCGAGCGGGCGGGCTGTTCGTCCGGTTCCGTGGCTGCGTGAACCGAGCGAGGGCGAGGCCAGGCCGAGCAGACCGGCGAGCCGGCCGCGATCTGGACCTGGCGCATGGCCGACGTCCAGATCGCGGGTCGTTGGCGTGACGTCGCGGCGTGCGCTCGCCACTGAGATTCGTCGTGTGCTGATACCAGGAACACGAAGTCTTGACCCATCGACCGCTCTTCTTGTCACCCCCGGGCTCGACCCGGGGGTCCAGTCT
>JBOHKK010000628.1:0-1545 GCA_050729115.1 Geminicoccaceae bacterium
GTCGGCGGCACCCGCACCCGCAGGTCGGCGGCATGCACCATCTCCGGAGCGCGGGCGCTCTCGCGGCCGACCATCGAGATGGCATCCGCCCGACAGGGGACCAGGTGGCAGGCGCGCGCGGCGCGCGCGGTCGAGAGCACCAGCCGTTCGCCGGTGGCGGCGTGGAAGGCCCGGACCGTCGGCGGTCGAGCAGCGCCTGCGGGAATTCGGCGGTCTGCGCATCGCGCCGCGTGCCCACGATGGCGGCAGGAGTCGGCCCGGATGGTGGCGCAGGAGCGGGCCGCGCTTGGGCGCGGCGGCGGACTCCCAGAGGTGCCACAGCGCCGGAGGGTAGGGCCGTGAGCTCCCGGCCGGGCGTTGCGGACGGCGACGGCGCGGCCCCGGCGAAAGGTCGGATCTGGTCCGGCAGCCCCTTCCATGCCATTTCCTCGTGCCATTCACTTGAGCCGAGCGGTGGGCGAGGCGATCATGGATCGGCGCCGGCCGGGCAGGTTGGTCGCGCCAACGCCGTGTGCAGGCTCATGGCGCCAACGCTGTGGGCAGGCTGGTCGGGCCAGCGCCTGGGTCGCGCCAACGCTCCGGGCAGGCGCGCCGTGCCGATGTCGTGTGCAGGCCGGTTGCGCCAATGCCGGGAACGATGGTCGCGCCAACGTCGTGTCGAGGGGGCTGTCGAGGGAGGGACCGTAATGCGCACGCCTGGGCTCGATGTCGAGATCGTCGGTCGGGGCCGCCATCTGGTCCTGCTGCACTCGCTGCTGGCCGACCGGACGTCGTTCGAGCCGCTGGCGGCCCGGATCGCCGGAGAGCGCCGGCTGGTCCTGGTGAGCCTGCCGGGCTTCGGCCAATCGGCGCCGGGGGGCCCCTCGATCGGCGACCACGCCGATCGTGTCGCCGCGACGTTCGACGACCTGGCGCTGCCGCCCGATACCGACGTCCTGGGCAACGGCCTCGGCGGCTTCGTCGCCCTGAACCTCGCCATCCGGCATGGCCGCCGGTTCGGGCGCATGGTCCTGGTCGGCAGCGCGATCGCCTTTCCGGAGGCCGGCCGGGCGACCTTTCGGGCGCTCGCCGACAAGGTCGAGCAGGGCGGCATGGCCCCGGTGGTCGATGCCGCCATGCGGCGCATGTTCCCCGCGCCCTTCATCGCGGCCAGCCCCGAGGTCGTCGCCGGGCCCGCGGCGGCGTTCCGGCGGATCGACCCGGAGGTGTTCGCTTCGGCCTGTCGGGCGCTGGCGACGCTCGACCTGAGCAGCGAGCTCTCCGGTATCCAGAACCCGACCCTGATCGTGGTCGGGGCCGAGGACGAGGCCACGCCGCTGGCACTCGGGCAGGCGCTCGCGGCGCGTCTCGCCAATGCCCGGCTGCTCGAGATGCCCGGCCTCGGCCACTGCCCGCACATCCAGGACCCGGATGCGTTCGTCGCCGCCATCGCGCCGTTCCTCGGCCTCGGCGCGGCGTAGCCGTTCGATACCAGGCTCACAAAGTTGAACCTTGGTTCGCCCGGCATGATGCTTCTCTTTGGGCGCGCGGCCGCCCAGCCAACCC
>JBOHKK010000629.1:0-1530 GCA_050729115.1 Geminicoccaceae bacterium
GCCCCGGCTCGAGCCGGGGCAGCAGGTGAGCGGGCCGCGGGCTACTCGAGACGCCAGGCGGCCACCAAGGCCATCGAGGCTTTACGGGGAAGGGCGTCGTCGGTGCCGGCGGCGAACGCGAGCACGGCGCCTTGGGCACGCGCCAGATCCGGAGACGACCCATGATGAGAACGACGCTGCTCGCTACGGTTCTGGCCACGCTGGCGCTGGGCTCGGCTGCGGCGGCGGCCGCCGAGCCGATCAGGATCGGCGAGATCAACAGCTATTCCCGGATTCCGGCGTTCCTGCTCTCCTACCAGAAGGGTTGGCAGCTGGCGCTCGAGGAGGTGAACGCCGCCGGCGGTGCGCTCGGGCGGCCGCTCGAGGTGATCTCACGCGATGACGGCGGCCAGACCGCGAATGCCGTCACGCTCGCGAACGAGCTGGTGACCGGCCAGGGCGTCGCCCTGATCGCCGGAACCTTCCTCTCCAACGTCGGTCTCGCGGTCTCGGAGTTCGCCAGGCAGAAGCGGGTCCTGTTCATCGCCTCCGAACCGCTGACCACCAAGCTCACCTGGGAGCAGGGCAACCGCTACACCTGGCGCCTGCGGCCTTCGACCTACATGCAAAACGTGATGCTGGCCGACGCGGCGGCGGCGCTGGATGCGACCCGCTGGGTGACCATTGCGCCGAACTACGAGTATGGCCACTCGGCGGTCGCCGAGTTCAAGAAGCTCTTGAAGGCGCGCCGGCCCGAGGTCGAGTTCGTCGCGGCGCAATGGCCGGCGCAGGGCAAGCTCGAGGCCGGCCCCACCGTGCAGGCGCTGCTCGCGGCCGAGCCCGAGGCGATCTACAACGCCACGTTCGCGGGCGACCTCGCCAAGCTCGTGCGCGAGGGGACCGTGCGCGGCCTGTTCGAGGGCCGCGAGGTGGTGAGCCTCTTGACCGGCGAGCCCGAGTACCTGGATCCGCTCGGCGCCGAGGCGCCCGAAGGCTGGATCGTCACCGGCTATCCCTGGGCCAAGATCGACACCCCCGCGCACCGGGCGTTCCTGGATGCCTTCATGGCGCGCTGGAACGAGCCGCCCAAGCTCGGCGCGGTGGTCGGCTACGCCATGATCAAGTCGATCGCGGCGATGCTCGAGAAAGCCGGCTCGACCGATACCGACGCCATGACCCTGGCGATGGCGGGGCTCGAGGTGGCCACGCCGTTCGGGCCGATCACCTGGCGCGCGATCGACCACCAGGCGACCATGGGCGCCTTCGTCGGCCGCACCGCCGTCGAGGACGGCCGGGGTACCATGGTCGACTGGCGCTACGTCGACGGCGCCACGGTCATGCCAAGCGACGAAGAGATCGAGGCGCTCCGACCTGCGGGGTGAGAGCGAAAATGAATGAGGCAACCGCCTCAGGGCTTTGCCGTCGCCGATGGTGGTGCGCGGCGGCACCGCCGCCCGGTCGCCTGGAAGCCCCGCGGCGCCCGCGATCAGCCGAGGATCGCGCGGCGGCGCGCGAGGCTTGCCGCCGGCCATAGCGCCTGCGTGTCGTAGT
>JBOHKK010000630.1:0-1529 GCA_050729115.1 Geminicoccaceae bacterium
GGCCGCGCCGATCCGGGCCGCGCCGCCATCGGGCCGGGCACCTTGGGAGTGCCGAAGCCATGACCGCCCGTGATCCGGGGCAGAGCAGCGAGGCTCCGACCAGGCGCGCGCGCGATTGGACGCCGTGGCTGCGCGCCAGGGCGCGCTGGCTCGGGCTCGCCGCCCTGGTCGTCCTCGGCGGCTGGCTCGCCACCGGGGTTTACGTCGTCGACACCGACGAGGAGGCCGTGGTGCGCCGGTTCGGCGCGATCGCGGCGGAGGTCGGCCCGGGAATGCACTATCGCCTGCCCTGGCCGATCGATCGGGTCGACGTCCTGAAGACCACCAGCGTCATGAAGACCGGGGTCGGCTTCGCCCTGCGCGGGGACGGCCAGGATGCAACCGATGGCATGGAGCTGCTGACCGGCGATACCAACATCCTGAGCATCGGCCTGGCGCTGCAATACGTCATTCAGGACCCTGCCGATTTCCTGTTCCGAACCGAGAGCCCCGAGGCGCTGATCGGCGCGATCGCGGAGGCGGTGCTGACCGAGACCGTGCTCGGGATGCCGGTCGACGAGGTCCTGACCACCGGGCGCCTCGCGATTCAGGAACAGGTCAAGACCGCGACTCAGGCGCGCCTCGACGCGTACCGAAGCGGCATCCGGATCACCTCGTCGAACATCATGACCGTCACGCTCGACAAGTCGGTCGCCGAAGCCTTCCAGGAGGTGACCGACGCCATGGCCGATCGCGAGAAGAGCCGCAACGAGGCGCGCATGTACGCCAACAATCTGATCCCGAAGACCCGGGGCGAAGCGCACGCGCTGGTGCGCGAGGCGCAGAGCTTCAGGCAGCAGCGCGTCGCCCAGGCGGTCGGCAACACCAGCCGCTTCCTGGCTCTGCTCGAGGAGTACCAAAAAGCCCCGGAAATTACGCAGGCCCGTCTCTATCTCGAGGCGATGGAAGAGATCCTGCCCCAGGTCACGATGTACGTGATCGATTCCGAGGAGGGCCAGGTGCCGGTGAACCTGCGCGTGGGCGCACCCTGACTAAGCCAGCGATGGTCGGGATCGGCCCGCAGGTCAGCCGGTATTCCCCAGAGTACCTGGTCGGGATGGTGCGATCGATCGCGGCCCAGTCGGCGTGATCGAGCGGTGCCTCGTTGCCTTGACCCGAGCGAGGTAAGCGGCGATCTCGTCGACGTTGTGATCGTCGGGCGACACCGCACGCGCGCTCTCGAAGGCCGCAATCGCATCGTCGAGCCGGCGCTCCAGGATCGCCTCAAAGCCGGCCCGCTCGAACGCCGCGGCCTCGTCGGCGCGCGCCCTCGCCACCGTTGCCAGCGGCGTCGTCTGGACCGGGCCCGGCGGCGGCGCGGTCGGTTGCGGCAGCGCCTGCTGAGCCGTCATCTCGCGCCGCGTCTGGGCTTCCCGATCGAAATTGGCGCACAGGCTCGAGAGCTTGGTCTCGACCGCCTAGGGCATTTTTCGATCAGCTCGCACCAGCCCGCTCCCCCTCCCAACCACCCACCGATGGTACCCTTGGGG
>JBOHKK010000631.1:0-1507 GCA_050729115.1 Geminicoccaceae bacterium
TCGCCACCCCGGGCACGCAGAGCAGGCCTTGCGCCTTGGCCGCGCGGATGATCGCGAGATCGGCATGGGGCATGACGATCAGCCGGCCGCCGGCATCGGCGATGCGCAGGGCGTCGGCGGCATCGAGCACGGTGCCGGCACCGATCAGCGCGCGCGCGCCGAACGCCGTCGCAAGCGCGGCGATGCTCTTAAGCGGCTCCGGCGAGTTCAGCGGCACCTCGATCGCCCGGAATCCGGCGTCGACCAGCGCCAGGCCAATGGCGACCGCTTCGGCGGGCCGCACGCCGCGCAGGATCGCGATCAGCGGCAGCGTGGCCAGATGCGCCCGGAGCGCATTCATCGGATCAGGCCCGCCGCGCGCGCGATCAGGAACAGGCCGCGCGCACCGGCATCGTCAGCCGCCCGGCGACCACGCAGGCCGGCCTCCTCGATCGCCGCGAGATAGCGTGCGCAAAGATCGGCGCCGCCGACCACGGTGATCTCCTGGTCGAGTGGAGGCTGCGCCAGGCAGTCGAAGGCCTCGCGCAGCTCGGTGCCGATCAGCAGCCCCGACAGATAGGAGCCGATCCCGCTTGCGGGCAGCTCGCCGAACAGGCCGAGGGTGCGCGCGCTGAACAGGCGCCTGAGCAGGCCGCCCCCGCGCCCGCGGGCATAGACCAGGCCGCGCCGGAAAGCGGCGGCGTCGTCGCGTCCGCCCGCCATCAGCCGGCCGAGAATGCTGTGCTCCTTGAGCACCGCGAACAGCTCGCCGGTCATGAAGGTCGCGAACCAGACGAGACGGCCATCCTCGACCAGGGCCCACTTGCTGTGCGTCCCTGGCAGCACCAGCAGGCGGCGGCCGCGCGCGGCGCCGACCTCGCCCCCGATTGCGCCCCCCACCGCGCCGATGATCTGGGTCTCCTCGCCCCGGATCACGTCCGGCACGCCGTCGGCGCCGATGATCGAGAGCCCGGGAACGAAATGGATGATCCGCCCGGCGCCGGTCTCGTGCCGCCACAGGGCGCCGGCAATCTCGGCGCTGCCGGCGGGGCAGGGGCAATACGGCACCTCGACCCAGCCCTGCCGGCTGGTGATCATGCCCGCCGCGAGCACCGGCAGCCCCGGCGCCGCGGCCAGCCACGGCCCGATCTCATGCTCGAACACCCCCTCGAAGTCGCCCTCGGGCCCCCTCAGGATGCCGGCGGGCGCGCTCTTCGCCTCGAGCACGGCGCCCGCGGCATCGAGGCGGTAGGCGCGAAACGAGGTGGTGCCCCAATCGAGGCCGAGCAGCGCGGACGGTGAGCTCATGCGGGCCAGCGGCTCCGAGTCGCCTCGCAGACTCGTAGATATACCGACGGCGATGTGCCGTCGCCAAGAGAGCTGCGCTCGACGGCCTTCCGAGTTCAAGCCGTACCGCGCCGCGCCGACGACGCACCCGGCGCTAGGGCATTTTCGGTTCAGTTGAGATCGGCGCCAGCCCACGCCCCCTCCCGGCCACCCACAGCGTACCATGGGATTGGGTGGCCGG